>NZ_JAMYSN010000004.1:0-382004 GCF_040321955.1 Mesorhizobium sp. M0217
TTGTTGGGCGGGGGGGGGGGTTTAGTCCCCCCCTCGCTGTTTGGGGGGGGTGGGGGCGTGGGGGTGCGTATCTGGGTGGGGGGTTGGTTTCTCGCGGCGGCCCCCCCCACCCCGACCATCCAGCGAACTTCGGCCGGCTCTGCTCCAAGGGCTCGGCCCTGGCCGAAACCATCGACCTCGACGGCAGGCTGCTCTACCCCGAAATCCACGGTCGCCGTGCCGGCTGGGACGAGGCGCTCGACCGCGTCGCTTCGACCTTTTCGCAAACCATCGCCGAGCACGGTCCTGACTCCGTCGCCTTCTATGTCTCCGGCCAGTTGCTGACCGAAGACTACTATGTCGCCAACAAGCTGATGAAGGGCTTCATCGGCTCGGCCAACATCGACACCAATTCGCGGCTATGCATGGCCTCCTCGGTTGCCGGCCACCGCCGCGCCTTCGGCTCCGACACCGTGCCCGGCACCTACGAGGATCTCGAGCTCGCCGACCTGATCGTGCTGGTCGGCTCCAATCTCGCCTGGTGCCATCCCGTGCTCTTCCAGCGCATCGCGACGGCCCGGGAAAAACGACCGGAGATGAAGGTCGTGCTGGTCGATCCTCGCCGCACCATGACCGCTGATATCGCCGACATGCACCTGGCGATCGCACCGGATGGCGACGTTGCTTTGTTCACCGGACTGCTCGCCTGGCTCGGCCGGCACAACGCGCTCGAGCGCGGCTATGTGACCGCACACACGACCGGCTTCGGCCAAGCTCTCTTCGCCGCATCGGCGCTCGACCTTGCCGGCATTGCCGCCGCCACCGGCCTGAGCGAGGACGAGCTCACCCGCTTCTACAACCTGTTCGCCGCGACTGCGAAAACCGTCACTGTCTACAGCCAGGGAGTGAACCAGTCGTCTTCGGGCACCGACAAGGTCAACGCCATCATCAACTGCCACCTCGCCACCGGCCGCATCGGCAAACCTGGGGCAGGGCCGTTTTCGGTGACCGGCCAGCCCAACGCCATGGGCGGCCGCGAGGTCGGCGGCATGGCCAACATGCTGGCTGCCCATATGGAGATCGATAACCCCGAGCACCGCGACCGCGTGCAGCGTTTCTGGAATGCGCCGGCCGTCGCCCAAAAGCCCGGTCTGAAGGCGGTCGAGATGTTTCAGGCGATCGCCGCCGGCCGCATCAAGGCACTGTGGATCATGGCCACCAACCCGGTCGATTCGATGCCGGATGCCGATGCCGTCGAGGCAGCGATCAAGGCCTGCCCGTTTGTCGTGGTTTCGGATGTGCTGGCGAGCACGGACACCGTGCGTCACGCCCATGTGCGGCTACCCGCCGCCGCCTGGGGCGAGAAGGACGGCACCGTGACCAATTCAGAGCGCCGCATCTCGCGCCAGCGCAGCTTTCTTGCAGTGCCCGGCGAGGCGCGGCCGGATTGGCAGATCATTGCCGAGGTGGGCAAGCGGATGGGGTTTGGCGAGGCGTTTGCGCATGTGACGCCGGCGGAGGTTTTCGCCGAACACGCCGCGCTGTCGGGTTTCGAGAATGACGGCGCGCGGGATTTCGATATCGGCGCTTATGGTGCGATCGATGCCGACGCCTATGAAGAATTGGCTCCGTTCCAATGGCCGGCGCCGAGCCCAGCCACCCCCCTCTGGCCTGCCGGCCATCTCCCCCGCAAGGGGGGAGATCAGCCGTCGCCTCGGCCTTCGCCAATTACCAACGATGCAGAAGATATGCCGGCGTCAAAGCTGCCAATCTCCCCCCTTGCGGGGGAGATGTCCGGCAGGACAGAGGGGGGTGTTCAAGCGGGACTTGACCCTTCCAGCACCCGCTTCTTCGCCAACGGCAATTTCTACAATCCCGACCGCAAGGCGCGCTTCATCGCCATTCGTCCCATCGTCGAGACACGCACCAGCCCGGACTATCCGCTGATCCTCAACACCGGCCGTGTTCGCGACCATTGGCACACGATGACCCGCACTGGGAAAAGCCCACGTCTCTCCCAGCACATGGCCGAGCCCTTCGTCGAGATCCACCCGGCGGATGCCACGCATCACGGCATTGGCGACGCCGACATCGTGCGCGTCTCCAGCCTGCGCGGGGATGTGCTGGTGCGCGCGCTGGTGACGGCACGCCAGCGCCGGGGGAGCGTGTTTGCGCCGATGCACTGGACCGATCAGTTTTCGGCAAAGGGCCGCCTCGACACGCTGACCGCGCCTCTGACCGATCCGGTTTCCGGCCAACCTGCGCTGAAACATGTCGGCGCCCGTATCGAGAAATTCGCCGCGAGAGCCTTCGGCTTCGCTGTGGTGCGCCGCAAGCCGGTGGCGCTCGCAGCAGATTACTGGGCCGTGGCCAAATGCAAGGGCGGCTGGCGGGTGGAGCTTGCCTTTGCCGGCGATGACATCGACTGGGCTGGTTTTGCTGGTTCGCTTTTCGATGTTCCCGTAGCCGACATGCTCGCCTATCACGACCGCGATACCGGCCAGCATCGCATTGCTGCCTTTGACGACCAGCACCTCGCCGGGGCTTTGTTTATCGCGTCGGGACCGGTGGCGGTTTCGCGGGGTTGGGCGGCACAGCAACTCCAGGAGGTTCACACCAGCCAGCGCGAACGCTTCAGGATCGTCGCCGGTCGCGCCGGCGCCGATCGGCCCGATGCGGGCGCGACCGTCTGCTCCTGTTTCAGCGTCGGGGTCAACCAGATCGTGGCGGCAGTGGCGGCCGGGTGCACGACAGTCGAAGCCGTAGGCGGCGCCCTGAAGGCCGGCACAAATTGCGGCTCCTGCCGGTCCGAGATCCGGGCGGTCATCCAGGCCAATCGGGTTCAGGCTGCGGAGTAGGTGCGGCTGGATCTGACGATATCCTCTTGGGCCACCATGGTCATCGATTGCGGAAGGTGGTGGCTGTCTAATCCAGCCGGTCGCGCAGGATGCTCCAGGGGAGCAGCATATTCGGTGCATAGCGCACGAGCTTGTGCAGCGGGATCGGCGCTGGCGGCGCGAAGGGGAGCGGCAGATCGCGGGCGTCCGTTCCGCTCGCCCAGTTGGCCAGCACCTTGCCCATTGCCGTGGTCATGGCGATGCCGCGGCCGTTGCAGGCGAAGCCTGCGATCAGGCCTGGGCCGAGGTCGATGAGACGCGGCAGGAAATCCGGCCCCACCGCCGCCACGCCTGTCCAGCTGTAGGCAAGCGGCGGCAGGTCAGGCAAATCGAGATGCCTGGCGAGCCGTCGCCAGATTGTTTGCGGCACCCGCGTCTCGGCGCCGGCTCCGACGACATGCATGCCGCCGCTGATCAGCCGGTTCTGGCCATCGCAGCGGCACGTGAACAGGTTGCGCCTGGTGTCGCCAACGCCCTGGCCGCCGGGCATCAGGCGCGCGCGTATGGCGCGCGACAGCGGCGCAGTGGCGATCTGGAAGACTTTCAGCGGGATATACGTCCGTGCCAGTGTCGGGTTCAGCTCTCCACCATAGGCGTTGGTGGCGACCAAGACCTTGCCCGCTCGCACAGTGCCGGACGCAGTCTTCAAGGCCCAGCCATCCGGCGTGCGGTCGATGGAAGTGACACGCGTCTGCTCGAAGATGCGTGCGCCAACCTTTTCCGCGGCGTCGGCCAGGCCGCGCGCATACTCGACCGGATTGAGGACGCCGCCCGAGTTGTCCATCCAACCGCCGGCGTAGCCGCCGATACCGGTGAGCGTCGTGACCGCCTTGGCATCGAGCGTTACGGTCGGCCTGCCCCGCGCCGCCCATTGCTCGGCGCGCGATCGCGTCTTTTCCAGCGCGGCGGACGAATGCGCCGGCTGGATCCAACCGTTCTGCACAGCGTCGCATTCGATGCCATGCCGCTTGATCAGGCCGAAGACGAGGTCAGCGCTTCCCGCGGCGAAATCGATCAGCCTCCCGCCGCGCTCGGGTCCGAGTTCGGCGATGATGTCGTCTGGATCCCGCTTGGCGAAGTTCGGAACGACGAAGCCGGCATTCCGGCCGGTCGCACCCCAAGCGATGAATTCGGCTTCGAGGACCGCGACCGAAAGCCCTTTCTCAGAGGCATGCAATGCCGTCGACAGGCCGGAAAAGCCGCCGCCCACAATCGCGAGATCGACGTCGAGTCCGCCTTGCAGCGCGCCCCGGTCGCGGCGGTTGCGGCTGACGGCATGCCAGAGCGAAACGCCATACGCTTGCTGCCGGATCATGGCATTCATGATCCGGCCTCGTTCTCGTTGGCCGCCGCCTTTGTCTGTGTGCCGGGCTTCGGTCGGCGCGGCCGGTCGCCGAACAATCCGTTAGGCCGCATCAGCAGGATGACGCAGAGCATGACGCCGATGGCGACGATCTGCAGTGAGGCCGCGCGTGCTTGCTGCTCGGGCGCAAACAGCACGCTGGTCAGCGTGCCCGACCCCGCCCATATCGCCCAGACCAGGATGCTGCCGGCAACGGCGCCGGCATTGCTGCCCGAGCCGCCGACGATCAGCATCACCCAGACCTGGAAGGTCAGGATCGGCAGATAGTTATCGGGCGCGATGAAGCCGGTGAAATGCGCCTGCAAAGCGCCGGCCAGCGCCATGATAGCGCCGCCGACGGCGAAGGCCTGGACGCGGTAGAAGCGCGCGCTCTTGCCCAGCGAAATCGCCGCTCGCTCGTCCTCGCGCAGCGCCTTGAGCACGCGGCCCCAGGGGCTGCGCGACAGGTGCTCCAGAGCGAGATAGGCGATCAGCGTCACAGCCGAAACGACGGCGAGGTTCGACAGGTTGAACAGCAGCGGCGTTTCGGCAAGGCCGCCGAACGGGCGCGGGATGAAACCGATGCCGAACGGGCCGCCGGTGAGTTTCTGCGCGTTGAGCGCGACCAGCTGCACGACGACGGCGACGCCGAAGGTGGTGATCGCCAGGTAGTCGGATCGCAGACGCAGCGTGGCCATGCCGGTAAGTGCTGCGGCGATACCGCCGACGACCATGGCGCCCGCCCAGCCGACCAGGATCGGCAGACCGAAGCCGCCGAAGCGCGCGGCATCGTCCGGGGTCGTCAGCAGCGCCGATGTATAGGCGCCGATGGCGACGAATCCGGCAAGGCCGACATTGAAAAGGCCAGTCAGCCCCCACTGCAGATTGAGCCCCAGTGTGACCAGCGAAAAGATCAGTGCGGTGGTCAGGAAGAAGGCGCCGTAGCCGAGCAGGTCCATCAGCGTTCCCTCACACCAAACAGGCCGATCGGCCGAACGAACAGCACCGCCATCAGGATGATGAAGGAGATTGCGGCGCGCCATTCGGCGCCGATCAGCTGCACCGCACCGGCTTCGGCAAGACCGATGATCAAGCCGCCGAGCACAGCGCCCGGAATGCTGCCGATGCCGCCGAGGATGGCTGCTGCAAACATCGGCAGCAGCATGTCGAAGCCCATGAACGGGCGGATCTGCACCAGAATGCCGATCATCACGCCGGCCACGCAGGCCAGCGCCCCGCCGATGATCCAGGTGACGCGCACCACGGAGGCAACATCGATGCCGACGATGCGGGCCAGGGCCGCATTTTGGCTCAGCGCCTGCATGGAGCGGCCGGTCTGCGTGCGTGTCATCAACAGATGCACGCCGAGCACCAGCACTGCGGTCAGCAGCAGCAGCGCGATCTGATCGGGCGTGATGCGGATGCCGAAGCCGACCGGCATGGCGATCTGGATCGCCCGGCTGAAATAGGTCGGGCGTGAGCTGAAGGTGAATTCGAGCAGGCTGCGCAGCGCCATCGAGGCGCCGAAGCTCGCCATCACCACGATGATGGCTTGCCCCTGCGAGCGCAGCCGCGAAAACAGCACCTTGTCGAGCAACAGCGCCAGCAGGGCGGTGAAAGCCATGCCGACAACCAGCGCAACCAGCAGCGGCCAGCCGAAGGACAGCGGACCAATGGGCGCCACCTTGCCGAACATCGCGCCGATGGCGCTGACGACGGCGAGCGTCGCATAGGTGCCCCAGGCCATGAAGTCGCCATGGGCGAAGTTCGAGAAGCGCAGGATCGAGTAGGTCAGCGTCACGCCGATGGCGCCAAGGCCGATCATCGAGCCGGTCAGCAGCCCATCGACGACAAATTGCAGGCTCATGCCGCGCCTCCCTTGCCGACGGGGGACGGGCGTTGGCCGAGATAGAGTTCGGCGACGACAGGATCGTTCCACAATTCGGATGCCACACCCTCGTGCCGGTCCCTGCCTTCGACCAGCACATAGGCGCGGTCGCCGATGGCAAGCGCTGCCTTGGCGTTCTGTTCGACCAGCAGGATGGTGACGCCGGACCTGCGGATGCCGGCCAGCATCTCGAACACCGTCGATACGAATTTCGGCGAAAGGCCGGCCGACGGTTCGTCGAGTACCAGCACCTTGGGATGGACGATCAGGGCGCGCGCGACGGCAAGCATCTGCCGCTGTCCGCCCGACAGATTGCCGGCGGCGGTGCGGCGCTGGCGGACGAGGTCGGGGAAGGCCGTGTACATTTCCTCGATGCGGGCAGGGATTTCGCGTCGCTCGAGGATGCCGCAGGCGACTTTCAGATTGTCCTCGACCGACATCAGCGGGAAGATGTTCTCCGTCTGCGGTACGAAGGCCAGGCCGAGCCGAACCATGGTGTGGGCGGGAGCAGCAGTTATGTCCTTGCCGTCCAGGAACACCGCGCCGCCGGTGATCGGGACAAGGCCGGCGATCGCCTTGATGAAGCTCGACTTGCCGGCGCCGTTGGGACCGAGCACGACGACGATCTCGCCCTTGCCGACGGTGATCGAGGCGCCGCGCACGATCGGCACGCCGGGCTCGTAGCCGGCTTCGAGGTTGCGCACGTCGAGGACCGTCTCACTCATGCTGGGCCTCCGAGATAGGCCTCGATGACGCGCGGGTCGCGGGCGACCTCTTCCGCAGTGCCTTCGCTGAGCAACTGGCCGCTCGCCATGACCAGCACGCGGTGGCAGAGCCGCGTCACCATGTCGATATTGTGCTCGATCAGCAGAAAGGTGATGCCGCGCGCGTTGATGTCGCGGATGCGGTCGATGATGATCTCGAGCAGCGTTGCGTTGACGCCGGCCGCCGGCTCGTCGAGCAGGATGATCGCCGGATCGGCCATCATGACGCGGGCGAGTTCGAGCAGCTTGCGTTGACCGCCGGAAAGCACGCGTGCCGGTTCGTGCGCCAGCCGAGCGAGCGAGACGAGCTCGAGCAGCTCGAGTGCCTTTGCCCTGGCTGCTCTTTCCTGTGCCGCCACTCGCCACGGCGTGACGAAGTTGGCGAGCAATTTTTCGCCGGCTTGGCCCTGCGCCGCCAGCATGATGTTTTCGATCAGCGTCAGATTGGGCAGGGGGCGCGGGATCTGGAAGGTGCGGCCAAGACCACGGCCGATACGCAGATGAGCGGCTTCGCCGGAGACGCGCGTGCCATTGAGCAGGATATCGCCGCTGGTTGGCAATATGCTGCCCGCCAACAGATCGAACATCGTCGTCTTGCCGGCGCCATTGGGTCCGATCAGGCCGAGGATTTCGCCCGCTTTGACATCAAACGAGACATTGTCGACGGCGACAAGGCCGCCAAAACGCCTGACGACGTTTCGTGCCGTCAGAACTGGCGCACGGGTCTCCTGCCGTTGGCGCTCCGCTGCATCGCTCATCAAACCCTCTGGCCGAAGACGATCGTTGTCGCCTCCTGATTTTTGATTTGTGATCACACTTGCGTTGATCACGCTATTCGGCTTTAATTTCATTCGCAAGCCGAAAACGGGGCAAATGCCGGTAATGCAGAAGGCTGCCATCGACAAGAACAACGGGACGATCGCAGCCCAGCTTACGCCGGTCGGCCGCGAGACGGTGCAGGATCGCGTCTATTCCGAGTTGCGCCGTGCTCTGATCGGTGGCCTTTTCGAGCCGAACCAGGTGCTGACTATCCGCGGTCTCGCCGATGCGCTGGTCACCTCGACCATGCCGGTACGCGAAGCGCTTGGACGGCTGATCACGGAAAAGGCGCTGGAGGCGCTGCCCAACCGCTCGGTGCGCGTGCCGCCGATCACGCTGGAGCGCATCGACGACCTCCTGCGCGCCCGCTCACTCATCGAAGGCGAAGCGATCGCGCTTGCCGCCACGCGTATGAGCCCGCGCCAGATCGCATCGATCGAAGCCATGCTGGGCGAGTGGGACGAGATGCGGGCCCTGAAGCACAAGAAGGATATCGATCGCGAAGCGACGCTCAACCAGAGCTTCCATTTTGAGATCTACCGCTGCTGCGGCTCGGCTGTGCTGATCCCGATGATCGAAAGCCTCTGGCTTCAATCGGGTCCCTGCATCCGCGTCGCCATCTATGCCTTCTCCGAGGCAGGCGAGGTTGATACCGCCCACTATCATCGTCGAATTGTCGCGGCACTTGCCAAACAGGATGCGCAAGCGGCGCGCGAGGCGCTGGTAGCCGACATCAGCCGCCCCTTCGCCTTCCTGCGCGACAAACTTCAATCGGCGAAGGACTGACATGCCCAAGCCCGCCATCGGCATCACAGAACCACGCTCGAAGCTTTCCGTGACGGCGCTGCTATTGCCCGAAAAGGCGCCGGAGAATGCCGCCTTCCTGCTGGCGTATCTGGCGCAGCCACGCATCATCCCAGGCATCCATGCGATGTGGACAGGACCGGAAATCTCGTGCCCGGTTCCGTCAGCCGATCTCCACGGCCAGGCCTATGCCCAGCCTTTGCCACCGGAGAATGCAACGCTGACGCCGCAGCCCGGCGATATCATGCTGTCCTATGTGCCGCCACGCGTGTGGGGCGGCAATCCCAATGCCATCTTCGATATCGGCCTGTACTACGGGCAGGGGGCGCGGCTGCTGTTCCCGATCGGCTGGCTGGCCGGCAGCGTGGTCGCGCAAGTGCTTGCGGGAGAGCGCGATCAGTTTGCCGCCGCCTGCGGCGTCATCCGCCGCAACGGCGCCTGTGACATCACCTTCAGCCTGGTGGAGGCCTGAATGGCCGACGACAGTTTCGAACTCTTCGATCTGCGCGTCGAAGCGGTCATCCCCGAGGGCAAGCCGGTCTATTGCGGCGCCAGGGCCGGCGACTATTTCGAACTCAAGGGCGAAATGCTGTCGCTGCCGGCGGGGCAGGGTTTTTCGATTTATTCGATCTCCGCCGTGTTGCCGCTCCTGGCGGCAAAGCAGCGCCCGACGCATGCAAATGACTGGATGACCTCGGATGCCGAGATCGCCTGTCCCGATCCCAATTGCGCCAGCCGGCTCCGCATTGTCAGGCTTGCCAAGCGGCGGTTCAGCCATGCCGAAACCACGGCCGTGCCGCTGCCGAAGGAGACCGACAAGGGATGACCGCCAGGACCATCGAACTCAGCCCCGGCTATGCGATCTCGCGAGTCATCCGCGGTGGCTGGCAGCTTGCCGGCGGGCATGGCGCCGTCGACCGCAGCCAGGCGGTGACCGACCTCATCGCCACTTTCGATGCCGGCATCTGGACCTATGACTGCGCCGACATCTACACCGGCGTCGAGGAACTGATCGGCGCCGCGCGCCTGCGGCTGGCGCGCGATCGCGGTCTCGATGTCGCGGCCAGGATGAAGGTGCACACCAAGCTGGTGCCGGACCTCGAACGACTGGCAAGGATCAGCCGCGACTACATCAGGGGCATCGTCGATCAGTCGCTTCGCAGGCTGAAGACGGAGCGGATCGATCTCGTGCAGTTTCACTGGTGGGATTATGACCAGCCTCGTTACGTCGAGGCGATGGGTTGGCTCGACGAGCTTCGGCTGGAAGGCAAGGTGCGCAATCTCGGCACCACCAATTTCGATACGCCGAGGCTAGCCGAAATCCTCTCCGCGGGCATCCCGCTGGTCAGCCAGCAACTGCAATATTCAGTGCTCGACCAGCGGCCGGCAAACAGCCTTGCGGGTCTTGCCGCTAAGAACGGTGTCCGCTTCCTCTGCTACGGCTCGGTGGCCGGCGGCTTCCTCAGCGACAAATGGCTTGGCGTGGCCGAGCCCTCCACGCCGCTCGAAAACCGCTCGCTGGTCAAATACAAGCTTATCATCGACGACTTCGGCGGCTGGGAGCTGTTCCAGTCCCTGCTCAAGGCGCTGAAAGCGGTCGGCGATCGCCACGGCGTCGACATCGCCACCATCGCCTCGGCATGGGTGCTCGAGCAGCCGCAGGTCGCGGCCGTCATTGTCGGTGCGCGCAACCAGGCACATGCGCTGGCCAATACGAAAATCATGGACGTCGCGCTCGACGCCGACGATCGCGCGCGGATTGCTGCCGCCATCGCACAAGGCACCGGCCTCGCGGGCGATGTCTACACGCTGGAGCGCGACCGTCACGGCCGCCATGGCTCGATCATGCATTACAACCTCAATGCGGGGAAGAAATGAGCGGAGAGCCTTCCCTTTTTTCGCGTGCCAGCGCTGAAATCATCGACCTGCATCGCTTCTTCGTCGACTGGTTTGTCGCCGCGCGAGCCGACGCTGTGGAGTTCGGCCGCTTCGAGGCTGTCATGGGCGAAGGCCTCACCATGGTGGCGCCGAATGGCCAGATCCTCGATCGCGACGCGGTCGTAGATCATGTCCGGACAAGCCGCGCCACTTGCGACGACGGTTTTGCCATATCGATCGAGGACATCAGGCCGGGTTGGCAGGACGCGGACACGATCGTCATCTTCTACATCGAGGCGCAACTGCGCGCCGGCAAACACAGTCGCCGGCAGTCCAGTGCGGTCTTCACCACCAGTTCATCGGCACCAAACGGCGTCGAATGGCGGCATCTGCATGAGACCTGGCTGCAGGCGCCGGAAGGCTGAACAGGCAAAAGTTCAAACAAGAAAAGGGGAACGGCAATGAAGAAGACGATACTTCAAATCACCACAGCACTGGCTCTCGTGACGATGGCCGGCGCCGCACACGCAGCGGACTGCAAGATCACCGTCGGCCTGGTCATGGAGCTCACCGGTCCGGCCGGCGAATACGGCCAGGCCGGCGCGAAGTCCGTCGAAATGGCCTTCCGCGACATCAATGAAGCCGGTGGCGTACGCGGCTGCGATCTCGCAACCGACACGCGCGACAGCCAGAGCCAGGGCAATATCGCGGTCGATGCCGCGACCCAGCTGGTACAGGTCAAGAAGGTGCCGGTGATCATCGGCGGCATCATCTCCTCGGTGTCGATCCCGATTTTGACCTCGGTCACCGGGCCGGCCAAGATCGTGCAGGTGTCGCCGGCTTCGTCCTCGCCGACGCTGACCGCCCTTGGCCGCGACGGCAAGACCAACGGCATCTTCTTCCGCACCATCACGTCGGATGCGCTGCAAGGCGTGGCCGCCGCCAAATACGCCATCGACAAGGGCTTCAAGAAACTGTCGATCATCCATGTCAACAACGACTTCGGCGTCAACATGGTGGCCGAATTCTCGCGTGCCTACAAAGCGCTCGGCGGCACCATCGTCTCCGACACGCCCTACAACGAAAAGCAGTCGAGCTATGCCTCGGAGGTCACGGCGGCGATGGGAGGCGAACCGGACGGGCTCTACCTCGTCAGCACGCCGGTCGACGGCGCAACGGTCGCCCGCACCTGGATATCGCAGGGCGGCGTGCAGAAATTCCTGCTCAATGACGGCATGAACAGCCCGGACTTCATCGAATCCGTCGGCGCCGATTATCTCAAGGATGCCTATGGCACCTCTTCCGGCACCAGCCCGACGGCCTCCACCGACTACTTCCTGAAAAACTACAAGGAGTTTTCGGGTATCGAGCCGTCGAACCCGGCAGCCGACCGTTCCTATGATGCCGGCGCCATTGTCGGCCTCGCCATTGCCATTGCCGGCTCCGAGGATCCAGCCAAGATCAAGGATGCCATGTACAAGGCGGTCGATCCTGCCGGCACACCGATCTATGCCGGCAAGGACGAGTTCGCCAAGGCGCTCGGCCTGATCAAGGACGGCAAGCCGATCCGCTATGAAGGCGTCATCGGTCCGGTCAGCTTCGACAAATATGGCGACATCACCGGTCCGTTCCGGCTGTGGAAGATCGTCGACGGCAAGGTGACGACCGACGGTGAAATGACAACCGACGACGTCAACGCGCTGCAGGCGAAATTGCAGTAGGCGCCGGTACATTGTCCGGCGCGATCTCCGTTCGATCTCTGGGAGATCGACGCCGGACAAGCAGTCCAACATCGGCGCTAGTTACGCGGTCAAGCGCGAAATCAGCCGGGTCAATATAACGACAGGCGGCTGGCCGGGCATGAAGACCTGCGGATTGGAGAGGGCGCCGACGATATGACCCACATAGTCCGATTTGTCGTAGCCGATTGACGATATCGGGTAGGCGTCGAAATTTGTCAGGGACACATTGTCGAAGCCATAGAGGCGGAAGCGGCTGGGCCGGTTGTCGGGGAAATCCGCCCGGCAGACATCCAGAACACCCATGGCCATCGCGTCGGACGTACAAAAGACCGCATCGGGACAGCCGCGTCCCGTCAGGCCGGCGGCTGCCGCATAGCCCGACTCGTAGGAATAGTCTCCCTGGACCGTCTGCAGCAGTTCAATTCCATGATGCCGGAACGCTTCGAGGTAGTGGCCGATGCGCAGCTGTTCGACGCGTGAGGACGAACGGCCGGTCAGTAGGCTGGCCGTGCGCACGCGCTTGGCCGCCGCATCCGCCACGGCCTCGGCGATGCCCACACCTTCATCGGGAATGACGGTGGGTGACAGATCGTCATGCAGTCCGTTCAGCATGATGACCAGGTCCGAGCGAAACATGCGCCGCACCGTCGCTGCATCGGCAAAGTCGGAGAACACCACGGCGGCATCGACATGATAGGCAACGCCGTTGCGCAGAAAATCCTCGACCCCTTCCGCCGAGCCGATGCGGATGAGGATGACCTGCTTGCCGATCGACTGGATTGCGTCGAGCAGCCGGTCGAACAGGTCGAGATCTGAAAGGTCGTGAATGTGGTTGACCACGACGGCAACCAGATTGACGGTCTTGGTGGTCAGGCTTTGCGCCAGGAGATTGGGTTTGTAGCCGAGCTGCGCGGCGGCCTGCACGACACGTTCGCGTTTGTCCGCCGAGACCGGTCGCGGTCCGCTCGACAGCGCACGGCTGGCCGCGGCACGCGACACGCCTGCCAGCCGCGCGACGTCGGCGATCGTTGCGACGGCGCCTCGAGTGTGCGCCGATCGGTTGCCGGTAATGGGTGTCACCACAGCGGGTTGAGCGCCGGCGGGTTGGAGTCCGGCCCCCACCACTTCTTGTAGGTCGTCTCGTAGGTGCCCGACTGGATGAAGTCGGACACGAACATGTCGAGCCAGCGGACGAATTCGGGATCGCCCTTGGCGACGGCGATGCCGATCGGATCGTTGGAATAGAGGCCTGGCAGCGTCACCAGGCTCGGTGTCTTGGTCGCGAGGTAATCGAGCAACGAGGAATCCTCGATCGCCGCATCGACGCGCTTCTGTTGCAGCTGCAGAACCCCGTCGGGCGCGAACTGGTCGACATAGACGAGCTCTGCTTCCGGCACGGCCGCCTTGAGGAAGGTTTCGCCCGTGGTGCCGCGGCCGACGACAACCTTCTTGCCGGCGAGCCCCTTGAGGTCGGTTATCCCGGCATCTTTCTGGACGATGACGCGCAGCCCGGCCCGGTTGTAGGGGATGGTGAAGTTGACGGTCTTGGCCCGCTCGAGCGTTGCAGAGGTGTTTGCGACCGCGACATCGATCTGTCCCGACACCAGCATGGAAATACGCGCATCGCCCGAGACGTCGACGAACTCGACCGGCACGCCGAGCTTTTGCGCCAGCAGCGTCGCGACATCGACATCGTAGCCGACAGGGTTGTTTTGTGCATCGCGAAAGCCGATCGGCTCGCCGCCGAGCGATACGCCGATGCGAATGGTGCCGCGTGAGCGGATGTCGTCAATCATGCCGGCAAGGGCTGGAAATGCCGAACCGGCCACGATGGCCAGCGCGGCGAAGGCACGCAGTACGGTTTTCATGGTTCCTCTCCTTATTTTCAAGTGACGCGTCTTGCCGCCCGCAATTCGGGTGCGGACATGGAATCCTTCCAGAGCCAGTAGCGGACCTCGCCCTCGCATCTGAAATTCACCACCTCGTGGTTCTGCTCGGCGTCGACGGCGTGGATGACCACTCCGGCCAGGAAGCCGGTGTCGAGTTCAGCCAGTTCCTCGACCGCCAGCGCGACCGCATCCGACAAGGATCGGCCAAGCTTCATGGCCAGCACGACGGTCCGTGCGGTGGCGCAGCGCATCGTCATCTCGCCGGTATGGGTGCACGCCGCCGCGCCATAGCGGCTGTCGGCGTAAAAGCCTGCGCCGGGAATGGGAGAATCGCCGAGCCGGCCCGGATATTTCCAGGCCCAGCCCGAGGTCGAAGTCGCGGCATGGATGCCGCGCCGCGCATCCGCCGACAGGAAGACGGTGGTGTCGCGGACGCGCTCGGGATCGGTGATAGTACGGCTGAGCGGCGCCAGATCGATATTGGGGAATTTCGCCAGCTGTTGCGGTGTGAGTTCCTGTTGCAGCCGCTCCCACCAGACGCGCCTGGAGTCCTCGAACAAGACTTTGTCTTCGGCAAAGCCGATTTCGCTGGCAAAGCGCTGCGCCCCTTCGCCGGTCAGTATCACATGCGGCAGGCGCTTCATCACCTGGTGCGCCAGGGCAGCGACCGCCAAGGTCCTTGGCACAGCGCCGACTGAACCGACCTCTCTTGTATTGCCATCCATGACGCCGGCGTCGAACTCCATCTCGCCCAGCATGTTCGGCCAGCCGCCATAGCCGACGCTTCGAACCTTGACCTCTTTCTCCACCATGCCGATGCCGGCAACCATCGCGTCCAGGCTGACGGCGCCATCGCGCAGCATTTGCACCGAGGTTTCGAATCCCGGCCATGCTTCGTTGTTGGCTAACAGCAGCATTCCTAGTCCTTGCGCATCTTGGAGAGAAACTGCGCAACCCGCGGCTGCGCCCGGCCGCCGTCCGCGGCGAAGAAACGATCCGTTGGCAGATCGACCACCAGCCTGCCCTTGTCGAGGAAGACGATGCGGTTGGAAATCTCGCGCGCGAATTCGATCTCGTGGGTGACGAACAGCATCGTCGTGCCTTGCGCGGCGAGCTTTGCCAGGATGGCCAGCACCTCGGAAGTCATTTCCGGGTCGAGCGCGCTGGTCACTTCATCGAGCAGCAGATAGCGCGGCTGCATGGCGAGCGCCCGGCAGATGCCGACACGCTGGCGCTGCCCGCCCGACAACTGCGCCGGGTAGGCGTTGGCCCGATCGGCGAGGCCGACGGACTCGAGCAGCTTGCGCGCCAGCGCCTCGGCCTCAGGGCGCGGCATCTTCAGCACCTCGATCGGGGCGAGCGTAATGTTCTGAAGCGCGCTCATATGCGGATAGAGGTTGAACAGCTGGAAGACGGTGCTTGAGCGCTTGCGCGCCTCGGCCAGCTCCTTCGGCTTGCTGACATCGAAATCGTCGACCGTGATGCGGCCCGACTTCAGCTTTTCGAGGCCGTTGATGCAACGGATCAGTGTCGACTTGCCGGACCCCGACGACCCGAGGATCGAGACCACTTCGCCGGGCGCGATCGTCAGGTCGACGCCGTCCAGCACAGTGACCTCGCCGAACGCTTTGTGCACGTTTTCGATCTTGAGCATGTTAAAGCCCCCGCCAGGCGCTGTGCGCCCGCAGGCGGTTTTCAAGACGCTCGCCAAGCAGGGCGACCAGCTTTGCCGCGCCATAGTAGAGCAGCCCGACGACGGTCCAGACCACGAACGGCTTCAAGGTTCGCATGTTGAGGATGTGGCCAATCTTGGTCAGGTCGACGACGCCGATGACAGAAATCAGCGACGTCACCTGAAGCTGGTTGACCAGCAGCGCGACGAGCGGGCCGACCGCGAAGGCGGCAGCCTGGGGCGAAACGATATGGCGCAGGACCTGCCACCGGGTCAGGCCGAAGACACGCGCGGCCTCGACCTGCTCGCGTTCGATCGACTCGATCGCCGAGACCGCGATGACATAGACGAATGCCGCGGTGTTCGCCGACAGAGTGATGGTCGCTGCGGTGACCGGCGTCACCCTTATATGCAACAGCGCCGGCAGGCCGAAGAACACCAGGAACAGCTGCACCAACACCGGCGAGTTCTTCAACAGCTCCGACAGGAAGGTGACGACCTGGGCCAGAACCGGCACACGGTAGAACCGCACCAACGCCCAGCTCAGGCCAATCAGCAGTCCGATCAGAGAGGTGACGAGAAACAGCGCGATGTTGGTGCCGAGACCTTGCGCCAGCAGGATCAGGTCGTAGGAGGTGAAGTCGCTGAACCGCATCAGTCGACCGCCTCCATCATGTCCCGATTGAGATGGCGGTGGAGCAGGGTGACGCCCAGCGAGACCAGATAAGTCAGGGCCGCATAGGCACAGAGCAGCACCATATAGACCTCGAAGGGCCGATAGGTCTGCGAGACCACGATCTGGGCTGAGCCGGTGAGCTCGTTGAGCGTGATGGTCGAGAGGATCGAGGACGTAAGGATCATGTTGATGAGCACGGATCCGAGCGGTCGCACGGAGGTGCGCAGCGCAATCGGCAGCACGATGCGGGTGAAGATCTTGCGCCTGGACAGGCCGCTCACTTCAGCGGCGTCGATGATGCCCTGGTCGATGGCGAGGATGCCGGCGCGAATGATGTCGGAGGCATAGGCGCCGCCGGCAATCGAAAGCGCCACGACGCCGGTGGTGAAGGCATCGATGTAAATGCCGAGCTCGGGCAGGCCGTAATAGAAGAAGAACAGCTGGACGATGAACGGCACATTGCGGAAGAGATCGACGTAGACGAAGGCGATCCGTTGAAGCAGTGCCGAGGCGGAGGTGCGTGCGATCGCCACCAACGCGCCCATGACGACGCTTCCCACCAGCGACAGCGCGCAAGCCGCCGCCGTAAGTTCGGCGCCGCGCGCCAGAAAACCCAGATGCGGGAGCAGAATGGACAGATCGAAATGCACCGGCGGTCCCCAGTGAAACCGGTTTCACTCTTTTGGCTTTCGCCTCGTCTGTCAAGATGCAGGGTCTGGTTGCCGGCCTGTGGCTTGCATTCGTTGCGATGATTCCGGTTCGCCTCATGCGCGCTATGTCTCAAGCGCCGGCAATTCGCCGCCGGCTTTCAGCTCGAGGACGCCGCCTATGCCAGCCGCGCGTCGCCGCAATCCCTCGGCCATGGCGGCTGGGGGCGGCGCCCTCGATTTTGCCGATCCCGGCGCCGGTGTCGGATTCGGCTACGTCACCAACCGCATGCTGGGTTTCGACGACGTCGATCCACGCCGCAAGGTGTTGATTGATGCCGTTTACGACGCGCTCTGACGTTGGGAGCCGTTATGCGCGGATGTTCCACATGGCGTCCGGCACAACCACCAGCTTGCCGACGAAGTCCTTGGCAACAAAGTCTGCCTGCGCCTTGTGAAAATCGGAGAGCCTGTAGACGCCGCCGACCAGCGGCCGGATTTTCTTCGCTTCGATGTATCCAATGATGCGGCGGAAGTCGGCGCGCGTGCCCTGGCTCGATCCGTGCAGTTGCAGCTGCTTGAGATACATGGTCCTGAGATCGAGCTGCACGACCGGGCCGGCGATGGCGCCGGCGGTGGTGTAGCGGCCTTCAGGTCGCAGGATGCGCAGCAGGTCGTTGAAGATCGCGCCGCCGACGAGATCAGCGACCACATCGATCGGCTGGTCGCCAGTGGCTTCATTCACGGCGGCGGGAAGATCGGCAACCCCACGGGTAATGACCGCTTCGGCGCCGATGTCGCGCACCGCCTGCTCCTTGCCCTTGCCGACGACCGCATAGGGAATGGCGCCGCGCGCCCGCGCCAGCTGCACGATGCCGGAACCGACGCCGCCTGAGGCGCCGGTGACCAGCACGCGTTCGCCGGCTTTCAGCCCGGCGCGCTCCAGCATCTGTTCGCCGGTGAGGTAGGCGCAGCAGAAGGTGGCGAGTTCGACGTCGCTCATGTCAGTATCGACGAAATGCGCATTCTCGCCCGGCACCGTCTGGTACTCGGCGTACCCGCCGTCGCGACCGTGGCCCATATAGTCAATGTCGGCGAGGGAATCGTCGTCGCGGTTGTAGATCGAAAAATCGACCATTACCCGTTCGCCGATACGGCCCGGGGAAACGCCTTCGCCGACGGCAGCGATGGTGCCGACCGTGTCGGTGCCCTGGATGCGCGGGAAGGTAAGCGTGTTGCCTTGCCGCCGCCACGTCGACACGGCGGCAGCGTCCTCCTCCGTGCCATAGGCGCCCTGGCGTACCCAGACATCGGTGTTGTTCATACCGCAAGCGCTGACCTTAACCAGCACCTCGCCGGCGGCAGGCACAGGCACTTTCACATCGCTGCGATAGACGAGCTTTTCCGGTCCGCCATGCCCGGTGAGCAGCACGGCGGCCATGGTGGCGGGGAGGGTCTTGGTCATGGCATTCACGGTCGATCTCAGAGATTGGAAAACACGCTGTTGACGGCATCGGCGGTTTTGGAAACGACGATGTCGGCTTCCTCACGCGTCAGGCAGAGCGGCGGCGCGAAGCCTAGTATGTCGCCCTGCGGCATGGCGCGGCCGATGACGCCGCTGGCGGCAAGTGCTATCGCCACTTGCGGCCCGATCTTGAGCGAGGCGTCGAAGAACACCCGGTCGTCCTTGTCGGCGACAAATTCGACCGCCGCCAGCATGCCATCGCCGCGCACGTCGCCGACGTGTCTGTGCCCGCCGACAGCCTTGGTCAGTTCGGCGCGGAAATAAGCGCCGGTCTCACCGGCGTTCGTCACCAGGTCCAGTTCGTCGATCAGTTCGAGATTGGCGACACCTGCGGCGACGCAGATCGGATGCGCGGCATAGGTCCAGCCATGGCCGAGCGAACCAAGCTTGTCGGAGCCCTGCACCAGCACCTGCCACATCTTGTCGGCAACGATGACGCCCGACAGCGGCGCGTAGGCCGAGGTCAGCCCCTTGGCGATGGTGATGAGGTCTGGCTTGATGCCGTAATGGTCGGAGCCGAACATGGTGCCCAGACGGCCGAAGCCCGTCACCACCTCGTCGGCGACCAGCAGCACGTCATACTTCTTCAGCACCGCCTGGATCTTCTCCCAGTAGCCGGCCGGCGGCGGCACGATGCCGCCAGTACCGAGGATCGGCTCGCCGATGAAGGCGGCGACGGTTTCGGGACCTTCGGCCAGGATCATCTCTTCCAGTCTGTCGGCGCAATGCTGCGAGAACTGCTCCTCGCTCATCGAGCGGTCGGCGCGGCGGAAATAGTAGGGCGCTTCGGTGTGCAGGACCGGCGCGCGCGGCAGGTCGAAGGCGTTGTGGAACAGGTCGAGCCCGGTCAGTGATCCCGTCATCACGCCCGAACCGTGATAGCCGCGCCAGCGCGAGATGATCTTCTTCTTCTCCGGCCGCCCAAGCACGTTGTTGTAGTACCAGATCAGCTTGATGTTGGTCTCGTTGGCATCCGAACCCGAGAGGCCGAAATAGACCCTCGACATGCCCTTCGGCGCGCGGTCGATGATCATCTTGGCCAGTGTGATCGAAGCCTCGGTGCCGTGGCCGACATAGGCGTGGTAATAGGCGAGGTTCTTCGCCTGGGTGGCGATGGCATCCGCGATCTTTTGGCGGCCATAGCCGACATTGACGCAATAGAGACCGGCAAAGGCATCGATGCTCTTCTTGCCATTGTTGTCCCAGACGGTGACGCCTTCACCGCCGGCCATGATGCGGGTCGGGCTCTCGCCCCGCGCATGCGTGCCCATATGGGTCGAAGGATGGAAGAAATGGTCGCGATCCCAGGCGTTGAGTTCGTTGGACTGGTCGAGCATTTTTTGACTCCTTGAGAGATGGCCGGACGGACTATGTGACGTCCAGACAGAGGTACTTCAGATCGGTGAAAGCTTCGAGCCCGTGGCGCGAGCCTTCGCGGCCGATGCCGGATTGCTTGACGCCGCCGAAGGGGATCGGCGCTCCGGTGATCTTGACGCGGTTGATGGCGACCATGCCGTAGTCGAGCGCGCGGCCCATACGTTGCTGGCGAGCGCCATTCTCGGTAACGACATAGGCGACGAGGCCATATTCTGTGGCGTTGGCACGGGCGATCACCTCGTCCTCACTGTCGAACGGCGTGACTGCGGCGACCGGCCCAAAGGTCTCCTCGCGCATGATCAGCGCTTCGTCGCTGACATCGGCCAGCAACGTCGGCTGGTAGAACAGCGGCCCGGCCTGATGCCGCTTGCCGCCGGTGAGGCAGCGCGCGCCATGGGCGACGGCATCGGCGACCTGTTCCTCGACCTTGGTCACGGCGCGCTCATGCATCAGCGGTCCGATATCGATCTTTTCGACAAGCCCATTGCCGGTCCGCAGCGCCTCGATGCGCTCGGCAAAGGCGGCGCAGAAGCGATCGTAGATCGGGCGCTGGACATAGATGCGGTTGGCGGCAAGGCAGTCCTGGCCTGACGTTGCAAACTTGGCATCGATGGCAATGCTCACTGCGTTGTCGACATCGGCGTCGGCAAAGACGATCAGCGGCGCATGGCCGCCAAGCTCCATCACCAGCCGCTTCATCGTCGGAGCACACTGTGCGGCGATCAACCGGCCGATCTCCGTCGAGCCGGTAAAACTCATGGCGCGGACGCGCGGGTCTTCGCACATGCGCCCGACGATCGTCGCTGCCTTGCCGGTGATGACGTTGAAGACACCGGCGGGCAGGCCGGCGCGCTCGCCGAGTTCAGCCAGCGCCAGCGCCGACAGCGGCGTCTCCGAGGATGGGTGTGCGACGATGGTGCAGCCGGCGGCGAGTGCGGCGGCCGCCTTGCGGGTCAGCATCGCCGCCGGAAAATTCCAGGGCGTGACGACGCCGACAACGCCGAGCGGCTCGCGCCTCACCATCATCTCGGCATTCGGCAGATGGCTGGTGACGCTCTCGGCGTTGAGGCGCTTTGCCTCTTCGGCATACCATTCGACGAAAGAGGCGGCATAGTCGATTTCGCCGAGCGATTCCTGCAGCGGCTTACCTTGTTCCAAAGTCATCAGCAGGGCAAGGTCGTCTTTCGCCGCGATGATCAGCTCGAACCATTTTCGCAGAATTCTCGACCGCTCCTGCGGCAGCAGTGACCGCCAAGCCGGGAAGGCACGCGCGGCGGCACCGATTGCCCTTGTCGTTTGCTGCGCATCGAGCGCGGCGACAAACGCGACCGTCGCGCCTGTGGCCGGATCGGTGACTTCAAAGCTTTCGGCCGCTTCGCTCGCGGTCCAATGCCCATCGACATAGGCAAGCTCGCGCAGCAGCCGGCGGTCGGAGAGGCGGTCGAGCGCCTCATGGCGATGCGAGCGGGCAAAATGCGCGGACATGGTCGAGGCCTCCCGGTTCGGACGATGCGGGAAGACTATCCGTCACATGCAGACAGAGAGACTGTTTCGACGCCCTGAAGGAGAGAGACTCTCTCTATTGTGCCGTCCCGACAGACATTCTCTCCGGGCTTATGCCGACGCCGGCAGCAGATCGGCTATCGGCAGCACGATTTCGTCCTTCACCGTCTTGGTGACGATGTAGGTGAAGTAGCGGTCGATGCCGATCTCGCGCTCCAGCAGGTCGTCGACCAGCCGCTGATAGGCGTCGATGTCGCGCGCCATCACCTTCAAGACATAGTCGACGCCGCCGCCCACCGACCAGCAGGCGACGATTTCGGGGATGTCGCGGATGACGCGTTCGAAGCGGTCGAAATCGGCCTGGCGATGGCTGGCCAGCGTCACCTCCATCAACACGGTGGCGACCGGCGCCACCACGCGCATGGCGATCTTGGCGTGGTAGCCCGAGACGATGCCTGCCTTCTCCAGCTTGCGCAGCCGCATCCAGCACGGCGTCGGCGACAGCCCGACCTGTTCGGCCAGCGCCAGCTTGGTGATGCGCCCGTCGCGCTGGATGACGTCGAGTATCCTGAGGTCGATCTCGTCGAGTTTCGCTGATGTCATTGGCGTCCGCTTTTTTGTCGGCATCACCATGACGGCGCATTATTTCGATTGTCAATTGCACTGATTTCGATCTCTAATAAGTCATGACATTATGGCAACCCGACCCCGCGCTCCTCCGCCGGCCAGCCTATCAATCGCTGGCCGACCAGTTCGCGCGCGCCATTCATGACGGGCGGCTGGCCAATGGCGCGCGGCTGCCGACGCATCGCCGGCTGGCCGACGATCTGAAACTGTCGGTGCAGACCGTCAGCCGCGCCTATGAGGAACTGATCCGGCGCGGCCTCATCTCGGGCGAGATCGGCCGCGGCAGCTTTGTCCAGACGCAGCGCCGTGAGCCGGAGCCGCCCTATCTGCCGGAGCGCCTCGGCGAGGTCATCGACCTATCGATCCTGAAGCCGGTCTGCGAGCCGATGCATCTGGAGCGGCTGAAGCAGGCGCTGGGCTGGCTGGCCGAAAACCTGCCATCGAGTTCGGCGCTGTCGTTTCGGCCCAACATGGTGTTTCCGCGCCACCGCGCGGTGGCGGTCGAATGGCTGAAACTGTGCGGGCTTGACGTCTCCGCGCAGAACATCAGCCTGACCAACGGCGCCACTGCTGGGATGACCGTAGCGCTGATGAGCGTGGCGCCGCCGGGCTCGACCGTCGCCACTGAGGCCATCGGCCACCACACGCTTGTGCCGCTGGCGCGCTATCTCGGCTTCAACCTGGAAGGCCTGCCGATCGACGGCAATGGCCTGATCCCGGAGGCGTTGGACGAGGTCTGCCGGCTCACCGACATTCGCGCGGTATTCGTGCAACCGTCGGTGATCAACCCGACGGCGACGCTGATGGACGCTCGGCGGCGCGAAGAGATCGCCGCGGTCGCGCGCAAGCACGACATCGCCATCATCGAGAACGATGTGCTGGGTCCGCTCGTCGAGGACCGGCCGCCGCCGGTCGCGGCTTTCGCACCGGAGCGCACGCTCTACGTCACTTCCTTCACCAAGATCACCGTACCTGGCCTGCGCATCGGCTATCTCGCGGCGCCCGACCGCTATGTCGCGGCGGTGGCCAACCGGCATCTGGTGTCGAACTGGATGGCGACGCCGCTGGTGGCCGAGATCGCCACCAAATGGGTGACCGACGGCACGGCGATGGAACTCGTTCGCTGGCAGCGCGCGGCATTGCGCCGCCGCCAGGACATCGCAGCCGAGGTGCTGGGCGGGGTTGGTTATCGCGCCAGGCGCGACGGGCTGCATGTCTGGTTGCAACTGCCCGCGGACCGTGCCGAGGAAAGCTTCGTCGCCCAGGCCCGCCTGCAAGGCGTGGCGATCGCGCCCGGCACCTCCTTCCGCATCTCGGATGCGCCCTGGCATCCGGCGGTGCGCATCTCGCTCGGCTCGACCACCGAGGGGGAACTGCGCGCCGGCCTCGGCGTTGTCACCAAGTTGCTGCTTGGCGATCCGGAGCATCTGCTGCTCGCAATCTAAGCGGGAATTGCTCTGGAATCATGCAGTGCCGGAAATATTGTCATGATTTTATTTTCCCAATTGACATGATTTGGCGCGTTCCGCATCGTTAAGGGCACAGGCTTCTCCAGCAGGGGAAATTCATTTGTCCTCACCCATCATCAAGGTCGACGCCATTTCGAAGAGCTTCGGCTCGTTCAAGGTACTGGACGGCCTGTCGATGCAGGTCATGCCCGGCGAGAAGCTGGCGCTGATCGGCCCGTCCGGCTCGGGCAAGACGACGATCCTGCGCATCCTGATGACGCTGGAGAAGATCGACGGCGGCCATATCCAGATCGATGGCGAGCAGCTCTATCACATGGAGCGCAACGGCCAGCTGCTGCCCGCCGACGAGCGGCACCTGACCAAGATGCGGCAGAAGATCGGCATGGTCTTCCAGCTGTTCAATCTGTTTCCGCACAAATGCGTCATGGATAACGTCACGCTGGCGCCGATGCTGACCAAGGGCACGCCTCGCGCCGCCGCTGAAAAGCGGGCCATGGAACTGCTCGACATGGTCGGCATGGCCGACAAGGCGAAGTCGATGCCGGCGCAGCTGTCCGGCGGCCAGAAGCAGCGCGTGGCGATTGCCCGTGCGCTGGCATTGTCGCCGAAGATCATGCTGTTCGACGAGGTGACGTCAGCCCTCGATCCGGAGCTGGTCGAGGAGGTGATGAATGTCATGCGCAAGCTCGCCGCAGAGACCGACATGACCATGCTGCTGGTCACCCACGAGATGGGCTTTGCCCACGACTTCGCCGACCGCGTGCTGTTCTTCGACCGCGGCAAGATCGTCGAAGAGGGCAAACCAGACGAGATTTTCCGCCATCCAAAGCAGGAGCGCACGCAAGGCTTCCTGAAGAAGATCATCGCAGCCGGACATCGTGTCTGACCGCTTTGCGGGGCGGAAGACCGCCCCAGACAAAACCAAGAAGACAACAAAGGAGTTGGGAACAATGAAGAAACTTGGCATTCTGGCCGGCGTCGCCGGTCTCGCACTGACGGCGGTGCTCGCCGCGTCGAGCACCGGTTCGGCCGATGACAGCAAGCTCGAGCAATTGAAGGCGCAGGGCTTTGCCCGCGTCGCGATCGCCAACGAGCCGCCCTATACGGCGGTCGCCGCCGACGGCAAAGTTTCGGGTGCGGCGCCCGACGTGGCGCGCGAGGTCTTCAAGCGTCTCGGTGTTGCCGACATCGTCGCTTCGATCTCCGAATATGGCGCGATGATCCCCGGCCTGCAGGCCGGCCGCTTCGACGTCGTCACCGCCGGCCTGTTCATGAAGCCGGAGCGTTGCGCGGCGGTCGTCTATTCCGAGCCGGTGCTGTGCGACGCCGAGGCGATGCTGGTGAAGAAGGGCAATCCGAAGGGCTTCAAGAGCTACGAGGACGTCGCCAAGGACACGTCAGCCACCATTGGCGCGCCCGGTGGCGGCACGGAGGAGAAGCTGGCGCTCAACGCCGGCGTGCCGCGCGAGCGCGTCATCGTCGTGCCGGACGGCCAGAGCGGCCTGAAGATGCTGCAGGACGGTCGCATCGATGCCTATTCGCTTCCCGTCCTGTCGATCAACGACCTCGTCAAGAAAGCCAACGATCCGAACCTCGAAGTCATCGCCCCGGTGGTCGGCGCGCCGGTCTATTGCGACGGCGCCGCCTTCAAGAAAGGCGATGAGGCCCTGCGCGACGCCTTCGATGTCGAGCTCGCCAAGCTGAAGAAATCCGGCGAGTTCGCCAAGATCGTCGAGCCCTACGGCTTCTCGGCCGCAGCCGCGATGTCGACCACGCGGGACAAGCTCTGCGCGGCGAAGTGATTTTTCCTTCTCCCCGTTCAACGGGGAGAAGGTGGCCCGAAGGGCCGGATGAGGGGCGGCGCCAAGTTCTGTTATGCTAGCGCTGCCCCTCATCTGCCTGCCCGTCCTCCGCAGCAGCTGCGCTGCAGCTTCGGAGGGTGGACTGGCATCTTCTCTCCGTGAACGGGGAGAAGGAAGCTAACCGCCAACGTTGGAACCCGAATGACCCAGTGGTCCGGCTACCTCGGCCTGATATTGCAGGGAGCGCTTGTCACCATCGAGCTGACGCTGATGGGGTCGGTGCTCGCCCTGATCATGGCCTTCCTCGCCGGCATGGGCCGCGTGTCGCGCTTCTTTGCGCTGCGCTGGCTGGCCACCGCCTATATAGAATTCTTCCGCGGCACCTCGATCTTCGTGCAGCTGTTCTTTGCCTATTTCGTGTTGCCGTTGATCGGCCTCGAACTGACCCCCCTGCAGGCGGGTGTGCTGGCGCTGGGCCTCAATGTCGGCGCCTATGCGGCCGAGGTGGTACGCGGCGCCATCCAGTCGGTCGGCCGCGAACAATATGAGGCCTGCATCGCGCTCAACCTCGGCCGCTGGCAAGGCATGCGCCATGTCATCCTGCCGCAGGCGCTGCTGGTCATGCTGCCGACCTTCGGCAACAATGCCATCGAACTGCTCAAGGCGACCTCCGTGGTGTCGCTGATCTCGCTCGCCGATCTCACCTTTCAGGCGCAGGTCGTGCGCTCGCAGACCGGTAACACGCTGGCGCCGTTCACCACCATCCTGATCATCTATTTCGCCCTGGCGCTGATCATCTCCTGGGGCGTGCGTTCATTGGAACGCCGCATGGCGCGCGGCCACGACGGGGTGCGCGTCTGATGGATTGGGACTGGAACTTCGTCTGGGAGATCCTGCCGACGCTGATCCAGGGCGTGAAGATCACCATCCTGGCAACGCTGCTCGGCTCCGTGCTGGCCGCTGTCGTGGGTCTGGGCATCGCGCTAGCACGACGCTCGCCCAACAAGGCGCTGTCGCGCACCGTTGGTTGGGCGGCCGAATTCATCCGCGGCACGCCGCTTCTGGTGCAGCTCTATTTCATCTTCTACGTGCTGCCGGATTTCGGCATCCTGTTGCCGCCGCTGGTCGCCGGCGTCATCGGGCTCGGCCTGCACTACGGCACCTACAC
Source organism: Mesorhizobium sp. M0217 (assembly GCF_040321955.1). NCBI lineage: Bacteria > Pseudomonadati > Pseudomonadota > Alphaproteobacteria > Hyphomicrobiales > Phyllobacteriaceae > Mesorhizobium > Mesorhizobium sp. M0217. The sequence goes on from NZ_JAMYSN010000004.1 coordinate 26,469, forward strand.
GGCGGAAGTCTATCGCGCCGGCATCGACAACGTGCCGCGCGGCCAGTGGGAGGCGGCCAAGGCCTGCAATCTGAGCGCCACGCAGACCTGGACCAACATCATCATTCCGCAAGCGATCCCACCGATGATCCCGGCGCTGGCCAATTATTTCATCGCGATGTTCAAGGAGACACCGCTGCTATCGGCAATCACCGTGCTGGAGCTGATGAACCAGGCAAAGAGCGTCGCCAACACCTACTATCGCTACATTGAGCCGATCACGCTGGTCGGCGCTTTCTTCCTCGTCATCAGCCTCTTCTCGGTCGTGCTGCTGCGCTGGCTGGAACATCGCTACGGCAAGATCGAAAGGTAATTCTCAAGATGAAACCGCTGCCCGAAATCAGGCTGATGCCGACAAGGCCGGCGCTCGATGCGCGCCCGCTGGAAAAGCGCGTCGGCCTGATCATCCTTGCCACCGACCACACCAGCGAACCGGATTTCCGCCGCATGGTGGCGAGCGAGCGCATCGGCGTCTATGTCGCGCGCATTCCCTACAAGAATCCGACGACGCCGGAAAACCTTCGCAAGATGCAGCCGGAGCTGGCGGCGGGCGCCGCGCTGATCCTGCCAGACGAGCCGCTCGACGCGATCTGCTACTCCTGCACCTCGGCCTCGGTGGTGATTGGCGACGCCGAGATCGAGGCGGCGATCCAGTCTGCCAAGCCGGGTGTTCCTGTGGTCACGCCGCCCATGGCAGGCGTGCGCGGGCTGAAGGCGCTGGGTGCCAAGAAGATCAGCATCCTCACCCCTTACACCGTAGAAACCTCCAGACCGATGGCGACGTATTTCGCCGAGCGCGGCTTTGAGATCGTCAGCTTCACCTGCCTCGGCTTCGAGGACGATCGCGAGATGGCGCGCATTGCGCCGGCAGCGATCGCCGACCTGGCTCGTGAGGCGACGAATGCGCAGGCCGATGCACTGTTCGTGTCCTGCACCGCATTGCGCGGAGCGCTCGCGGTTCCCGGGATGGAACAGGCGATCGACCGCCCGGTCGTCACCAGCAATCAGGCCAGCGCCTGGAATTGTTTGCGGTTGTGTGGCGACGGGACGTCGCATCCCGAATTTGGCCGTCTGATGACGCTGCCTTTGCCGCGCGATTGACGATCATGACGACAGTCACCCTTAACGATATTCGTGCCGCCCGGGAGCGAATTGCCGGCAAAATCGAACGCACGCCGACAGGGTTATCTCACAGCCTTTCCGAACGACTGGGCATCCCCGTCCACCTCAAGCTTGAACACCGCCAGACCACCGGCAGCTTCAAGCTGCGCGGCGCCTCGAATGCCATTGCTTCGCTGAGCGCCGAGGAGAAGGCGCGCGGCGTGGTCGCGGCGTCGACCGGCAATCATGGCCGTGCGCTGGCCCATGCCGCGAAGCTCGAAGGCATGCGTGCGGTGATCTGCATGTCGCGACTGGTGCCGGGCAACAAGCTCGACGAAATCCGTCGGCTTGGCGCGGATGTCCGCATCATCGGCAACAGTCAGGACGAGGCGCAGCAGGAGGTCGAACGGCTGGTGGCGCAGGAGGGACTGGTGATGCTGCCGCCCTTCGACCACCCGGCCATCATCGCAGGGCAAGGCACGCTCGGACTGGAGATGATCGAGCAGGTCCCGGATGCCGCTCTCGTCCTGGTGCAACTCTCCGGTGGTGGACTCGCCTCGGGCATCGCCGCCGCCGTCAAGGGCGTCAGCCCCGGGACAAAAATCATCGGCGTTTCGATGGCGCGTGGTGCTGCGATGAAGGCGAGCCTGGATGCCGGTCGCCCGGTCGAGGTGGAAGAACTGCCGACGCTGGCGGATTCGCTCGGCGGCGGCATCGGTCTCGGCAACCGGCTGACCTTCGCCATGTGCCGCGATCTGCTCGACGACGTCATCCTGCTCAGCGAGGACGAGATCGCCGCCGGCATCCGCCATGCCTATGAACAGGAGCGCGAGATCGTCGAAGGCGCCGGCGCGGTCGGCATCGCCGCGCTGCTTGCCGGGAAGGTCAAGGCGACCGGGCCGGTGGTCGTTCTTCTCTCGGGCCGCAATATCGACATGAACACGCATCGCAAGATCGTCTGGGGTGACGCAATCGCGGAGCGCGCGGCATGAAAACTCTCCCACGCCGAATTCCCGCCCACCCCCCTCTGTCCTGCCGGACATCTCCCCCGCAAGGGGGGAGATCGGCAGCTTCGATGCGGTCGCTGTTCTTGCTGCGCTGGAGATTGGCGAAGGCAGGAGTGCAGTCCAATCTCCCCCCTTGCGGGGGAGATGGCCGGCAGGCCAGAGGGGGGGGTGACGGAACACTATCCTTCGCAGTGCGCGCCTTCGCGGAGCGCGTCGCATGAGCCGGATGACGATCCTCACCGAGAAGGAACTGCGCACAATCGTGACGCTCGATCTCGACGCGGTCGCCTGCGTCGAAAACGCTTTCCGCGCGCTCGCCACATTGCCGGTGGCGATGCCGCCGATTCTGCGGTTGGACATTCACGAGCAGCGCGGCGAGGTGGATGTGAAGTCCGCCTATGTGCCTGGAATAGACGGTTTCGCCGTCAAGATAAGCTCCGGCTTCTTCGATAATCCGAAGCTCGGTCTGCCCAGCGGGGGCGGCATGATGGTGTTGCTCTCGGCAAGAACCGGTGTGGTCGAGGCGCTGCTGCTGGACAATGGCTATCTCACAGATGTCCGCACCGCTGCTGCCGGCGCCGTCGCGGCGAAGCATCTGTCGCGGCCGGATTCGTCCGTCGCCGCAATCTTCGGCGCCGGCGTGCAAGCCGGGCTGCAACTCGAAGCACTCATGTTGGTGCGGCCGATCGCCGAGGCACGTATCTGGGCGCGCGATGCGGTCAAGGCGCAGACGGCCGCAGGCGCGCTGCGCGAAAAGCTCGGCATTCTCGTGCGCGCCGAGCCGGATGCAGCCAAAGCAACCATCGGCGCCGACATCATCGTCACCACCACGCCGTCGACCGAGCCGCTGATCAAGGCCGGCTTTGTCGTTGCCGGGCAGCACATCACCGCCATGGGCTCGGATGCCGAACACAAGAACGAGATCGCGCCGGCGATCCTGCGCATGGCCGATCTCTATGTCGCCGACAGCGCCAAGCAGACACGGCGTCTGGGAGAACTGCATCACGCCATCGCATCGGGCGTGATGGGAGCCGATGCCGCGGTCACCGAACTCGGCCAGATCATCGCCGGCGAACGGCACGGAAGGCGCTCACCCAGCGATATCACCATTGCCGACCTCACCGGCACCGGCGTGCAGGATACGGCGATCGCCACGCTCGCTCGCGACCGGGCGCGGGCGGCCAATGCCGGAACCATTTTTGAAAGCTGATGCTGGCCGCAAGGCCCAACAAACGAGGACCAAGAACAATGCAACCGAACCTGAAATTCTCGCGCGCCGAATTTGCGGATCGCCTCGCCAAGACGCGGAAAGCCATGGAGGTGAAGGGCGTCGATCTCCTGGTTGTCAGCGACCCCTCCAACATGGCCTGGCTGACCGGCTACGATGGCTGGTCGTTCTATGTGCACCAAGCAGTGATTGTGCCCCCATCGGGCGAGCCGGTCTGGTACGGCCGCGGCCAGGATGCCAATGGCGCCAAGCGCACCGCCTATCTCGCGCATGACAACATCGTCGGCTATGCCGACCACTACGTGCAGTCGACCGAGCGCCACCCGATGGATTTTTTGGCCAGCGTGCTTAGTGATCGCGGCTGGGGCAAGCTGACCATCGGCGTCGAGATGGACAATTACTGGTTCTCGGCTGCCGCCTTCGCCGCGTTGCAGAAGCACCTGCCCAACGCCCGCTTCGTCGACGCGACAGCGCTGGTCAACTGGCAGCGCGCGGTGAAGAGCCCGACTGAAATCGACTATATGCGCAAGGCGGCCCGCATCGTCGAAGCCATGCACCAGCGCATCGTCGACAAGATCCAGGTCGGCATGCGCAAATGCGATCTGGTCGCCGAGATCTACGATGCCGGCACGCGCGGCGTCGACGGCATCGGCGGCGACTATCCGGCGATCGTGCCGCTGCTGCCGTCGGGCGCCGACGCCTCGGCGCCGCATCTCACCTGGGACGACCAGCCGATGAAGTCGGGCGAGGGCACCTTCTTCGAGATCGCCGGCTGCTACAGCCGCTACCATTGCCCGCTGTCGCGCACCGTCTTTCTCGGCAAGCCGACGCAGGAATTCCTAGATGCCGAGAAGGCGACGCTGGAAGGCATGGAGGCGGGGCTTGCGGCGGCAAAGCCCGGCAATGCCTGTGAGGACATCGCCAACGCCTTTTTCGCCGTGTTGAAGAAATACGGCATCGTCAAGGACAACCGCACAGGCTACTCGATCGGCCTGTCCTATCCGCCGGATTGGGGCGAGCGCACCATGAGCCTGCGCCCCGGCGACCGCACCGAACTCAAGCCCGGCATGACCTTCCATTTCATGACCGGCCTGTGGCTGGAGACGATGGGACTGGAAATCACCGAATCCATCCTGATCACCGAAACCGGTGTAGAGTGCCTCGCCAATGTACCGCGCAAACTGGTGGTGAAGAATTGAGCCCGATGCCTAGCCTCCGCCCATCTCCGATCGCGCCGACCGTCGATTTCGACAAGGACGGCGTGCAACATGGTTTCCTGCGCCTGCCCTACAGCCGCGACGACTCGGCCTGGGGTTCGGTGATGATCCCGATCTGCGTCATCCGCAACGGCAAGGGACAGGCCGCGCTGCTCACCGGCGGCAATCATGGCGACGAGTATGAGGGGCCGCTGGCGCTCTACGATCTCGCCCGCACGCTCGATCCCAAACAGGTCAGCGGCACGGTGATCATCGTGCCGGCGATGAACTATCCGGCCTTCCGCGCCGGCACGCGGACGTCGCCGATCGACAAGGGCAATATGAACCGCAGCTTTCCCGGCCGTCCCGACGGCACGGTGACCGAGAAGATCGCCGACTACTTTCAACGCGAACTGCTGCCGCGCGCCGACCTCGTCTTCGATTTCCACTCCGGCGGCAGGACGCTGGATTTCGTGCCCTTCTGTGCCGCCCACACGGTGCCCGACAAGGCGCTGGAGCAGAAAGCCTTCGACGCGGTCGCCGCGTTCTCGGCCCCGTTCTCGATGCGCATGATCGAGATTGACTCCGTCGGCATGTATGACACGGCGGCCGAGGAAATGGGCAAGGTCTTCGTCAGCACCGAGCTTGGCGGCGGCGGCACCTCGCGTGCCCAGACCGTGCGGATCGCGCGGCGCGGCATCAGCAATGTGCTGCGCCATGCCGGTATTGTTGATGGTGCGGTCGAGAAGGGCAGAACTCAGTGGCTCGACATGCCGTCAGGCGATTGTTTCTCCTTCGCCGAGGACGACGGCATGATCGAGACCATGGTCGATCTCGGCGAGCCTGTGAAAGAAGGCTCGGTGCTGGCGCGCATCCATTCCACCGGCCGCACCGGCATCGCTCCGCAGGAGATCAAGGCAAAAATGTCCGGCATTCTGGCGGCGCGGCATTTCCCCGGCCTGGTCAAAGCCGGTGACTGCGCCGCCGTCCTGGCCCTTGTGGTTTCATCGTGATTTCGCAGAGTACGCCGCGCGAATATCAGTCGGTCTGGATCCAGACCGACTTGGTCTCCAGATACTCGTGCAGATGCTCGATGCCGCCCTCGCGGCCATAACCCGACATCTTCGTGCCGCCGAACGGCACCGCCGGGTCGATGGCATGGTACATGTTGACCCAGACCGAGCCGGCCTTGACGCGGCGCGCAAGCTTGTGCGCGGTGCCCAGATGTGTCGTGAAGATGCCGGCGGCCAGGCCATAGGGCGTCGCATTGGCACGCGCCACCGCTTCGTCGAGCGAGTCGAAGGGCATCGCCGAAATGACCGGGCCGAAAATCTCCTCGCGCGCGATGGTCATCTGGTCCGACACGGCGCCGAAGACCGTCGGCGCAATGAAGTTGCCGCCATCGTAGAGCTCGCCGGTCAGCCGCGAGCCGCCGGCGACCAGTTCGGCGCCTTCGTCGCTGCCGGCCCTGATATAGCCCTCCACCTTGGCTGCCTGCTTGGCATTGATGAGCGGTCCGATTTCCGTCTCTGCCTCGATGCCATGGCCGATCCGCAGTCTGCCGGCGAAATCGGCGAGCCGGCGGACGAACTCGTCATGGATTTCGCGCGCCACGAACAGCCGCGAGCCGGCAATGCAGATCTGGCCCGAATGCACGAACACCGCCATCGCCGCGATCGGAACAGCCTTGTCGATGTCGGCGTCGCGGCAGACGATGATCGGCGACTTGCCGCCGAGCTCCAGTGAAACGCGTTTGAGGTTGGCCACGGCTGCCCGCGCGATGGCCTGGCCGGTCAGCGTCGATCCGGTGAAAACGATCTTGTTGACGTCTGGATGTTCGGCGAGCCGCGCACCGGCTTCGGCCCCGGTGCCGGTGACGACGTTGACGACGCCGTCGGGCACGCCGGCTTCCTGCATCAGTTGCGCGATCAGCAGCGGCGTCAGCGACGCATCCTCGGACGGTTTCAGCACGATGGTGCAGCCTGTCGCCAGCGCCGGCGCGATCTTCCAGATCGAGGCGGCGGTCGGCGCGTTCCAGGGAATGATCGCACCAACGACGCCCACCGGCTCGCGCCGGGTGAAGGTGACGATCTCGCCGGGAATCGAATTGTCGATCGCCTCGCCATGCAGCGCCGTCGCCATGCCGGCATAGAAGCGCAGCATGCCGATGACGCGGCGCCGGTTGGAGAGCGTGCGCGTGATCGGCAGTCCCATATCGAGCGTGTCGGAAACGCTGAGCTCTTCCCAATGCGTCTCGAACAGATCGGCGATCCTGAGCAGCACGCACTGCCGCTCGTAGGGCGAGAATTTGGACCATGGGCCTTCGAAGGCCGCGCGCGCGGCGGCCACCGCCGAGTCGATATCGGCAGCCCCGCCGCGCGGCACTGTCGCCAGCACCTCGCCTGTTGCCGGATTGAGTGCCTGCATGCCCTGGCCGGACTGCGCGGCGACCCACTTGCCGCCAATGAACATCGGTCGGAATTCGCCATGGTACAACGCCGTGGCCTTCGCCTTCGGGTCGAAGTTCAGCGTCATCTCTTCCTCCTCGCAATTCCTTGGCGACTATTACTCCCGCCGCCGACCTCAAACAAGGAAAGCTAAAGGGCGCTCAGATAACCAGGTTGTGCGGGTGACTTCCGATCGCGCCAGCAACAAGAAACAGACAGCCGCTAGAGCATGGTCCCGAAAAGTGGAAACCGGCTTTCGGAAAAGATTGTGCTTCGACAAATGGCATCTAGAAAAATCATCGCGAGTTGTCGGAGCGCGTCGCTAAAAGCTCAATGAGGCAAGCCGATCATTGCCCACGGCGACCGTGATGCCGGCATTGCAGACGAGAGCGCAACAGGCAGTCGCCAGCCGCCACCCAGCGCTCACCCGTGGCCGGATCGATCGTGGCCGTTCCAGCCGGCTTCACCGTGACAGAGGTTTCGCGCGCCGCTTCGCTGCAATCGCTGTTGGATGACTGCTCGCGGAAGCAAGATCGGTCGAGCGGCCTCGCGACGTGCAAACATTGGCAGGATTGATCCGCAACCGACGGTGCCTGGCATCGATCGAGCACGCCGGTCCGTCACTCCGGAAGGCCGGCCTTTCGGAAGCCATCGACGAAATGGTCGAGCGTGGCAGTGTCGCGGAACGGCTCCGTCTCGACCCAGTGACGGGTGGTGAAATGTGGGTTCGCGACGAGGAACAGGTCGACCTCGGCGCGCGCCTCGTCGATCCGGCCGAGTTGCGCAAGGCTTGCCGCAAGGAAACGGCGCGAGCTTGTCCGATACGTCTCGTCCCGGCGCGTCGTCTCGACGGCGGCTTCATAGTCGCGCGCCGCATATTGCGCCTGGCCGAGCGTCAGATAGTACCAGCTTGCCGGAAACGGGTTCAGCCGGAACGCCTTGCTGATATAGTCGAGGCCCTCCTCGACGCGCCCGGCCAGGACCGCGATGTCGGACAATGTCGCCCAGGCATCGGCCTCGTTCGGGTCGAGCTCGAACGCCTTGGCAAATCCCACATCCGCTTCGTCGAATCTGCGCTCATAGGCAAGCAGGTTGGCAAGCACCCAGTGGCAGCCGGCATCGTTGGGATCGATCGCCACAGCCTTGCGCGCCAGTTCCAGGGCAAGGCCGCGGGCAGGCTCAATGGGCTCTCCCCAATGCACCCATCCCATCCAGTGGTTCATGGCAAGCCAGCGATAGGCTTCGGCATAGTCCGGATCGAGCGCAAGCGCGCGCGTCAGCAACAGATGCGCTTCGCGCGCCGTCTCCGGCGAGACGTCGATCAGGTTGCGGGCCCGCACGCACAGATCGTAGGCCTCGAGATTTCGGGGCCGATTGCGCGGCAGCGGCGCGCGCAGCCGGCCAAGCAGCGCCTCGACGATCTTGGCCGTCACCTCGTCCTGAACGGCAAAGATATCTTCCAGGCCGCGATCGAAGCGGTCTGCCCATAAATGCTCGCCGCTCAGCGCGTCGACCAGCTGGGCGTTGATGCGCACGCGCCCGGCGGCGCGTCTGGCGCTGCCCTCCAAGAGATAGCGCACGCCAAGTTCCCTGGCGACCTCGCGCACATCCACCGCCTTGCCCTTGTAGGCAAAGGTCGAGTTGCGCGCGATGACGAACAGGCCGCCGATCCTCGACAGGTCGGTGATCAGGTCTTCGGTCAACCCGTCGGCGAAGGCTTCCTGCTCGGGGTCGTTGCTGAAATTGGCAAAGGGCAGCACGGCTATCGACGGTTTGGCAGGCAGCGGCAAAGCCTGTCGCTTCTCGTCGCCGAGCTGTTCGATGGCGCCGGTGAAGCGATAGCCGACGCGCGGAACGGTCGATATCCATTCTCCGCCGTTCGTGGCCGGACCCAGCAGCTTGCGCAATTGCGCAATCTGGACGGTGAGGTTGCCTTCCTCAACGGCGGTGCCTGGCCATGCCGCATCCATCAACTCGGCCTTGGCCACGATCTCGCCGGGCCGGGCGACGAGCGCCGCCAGCAGCTGCAGTCCGCGGTGGCCGGCGGCTACGGGAACTTGGTCCCGAAGGAGCGTTCCCGCACCCGGATCAAGCACGAACGGACCAAAGGCAAAGCGCGATCCCTGCATAACGCGCATCTATAGAGCAATTCCAGGAAAGGTGTGAAGGCGGTTTTCCCACGGGAAAGCGCGGCGGAGCGCTTCACGGACGTATGGCGTCAAAACAAAGAGTTGAGCACCTCGCCGTTTCCATGAAACGGCGAGGTGCTCTAGCCGGTTTGGAACTTTTGAGAACTATTTGGCCGGGCTTAATTACGGCGCCGTCCGCATGCGGCAGAGTTCAACCTCTTGCAAGCCGAGGGCTGTCGCTCCTCAAACCGAATGGAGGTTGCCATGAACGATACCCTTGCTTCTGCTCGTGCAGCCTTGCCGGAAAAGGCGGTGTCATCGGGCCGGCGTCCGACGGGCCCGCGGGGCATGATCGCGGCCTGGCGCGAGCGGATACGCTTTCGCTGGGACCTCAAGCAGATGGCGGAGGCCAATCCGCACCTGATCGACGATATCGGTCTGACCAGACGCCAGCTCGAGGCCGAAATCGTCAAACGCTTCTGGCAAGTGTGAGCTGATGTCGCGGATAAGACCCGCCCGCCTGTTTGGGCGTACCGCGGCGTTTTGCCGGCATTTGCACTTGCCGGAACGTGCCGATCCTGCTTCGAAGTCGGCATGAGCGCCGAAGACGCGACGTCACCGCCGGAGAACCACATCGCATGGGCCGCGATGGCCGGCATCATCGCGACAGTTACGGTGTTCGCCATAGCACAGGGGCTGACGTATCCGCTGCTCAGCTTCATCCTGGAACGGCAAGGGACGACACCGGGCCTCATCGGCCTCTCGGCCGCGATGACGCCTCTGGGTTTCATTATATCGTCGCTCTTCACGCCGGCGCTGGTCCGGCGGGTGGGCGCGGCGCGCTTTGCGGTTGTGTGTTCGATCCTGGCAGCAACCGTCCTGATCGCGATTGCCTGGACGCAGGATGTATGGGCCTGGATGCCGTTGCGCTTCCTGCTCGGCTTCTTTGCCAATCCGCTTTACGTGATCAGTGAAACCTGGCTGGTCTCGATCACACCCGCCGCACGCCGAGGCCGCATCATGGGCCTATACTCCTCCATCGTTTCCGCCGGCTTTGGCCTCGGCCCGCTGTCGCTAGGCTTGGTCGGCACGCAAGGATGGCCACCCTTCATCATCGGCAGCGCGGCCTTCCTTGTCTGCGGCCTGATCGTGCTTGCCGTCGCGCCACGCCTGCCCGACATGCCGCGTGAGGGCGAAGCGGTGTCGGTCGGCGGCTTCTTCGCGCTGGCGCCGCTGCTCTTGTTCGCAGTCTTCACGGCTGCCGCCTTCGAGCAAGTCCTGCTTTCGCTGTTCGCGGTCTATGGTGCCGCGCTCGGCAGCACTGAGCAGCGCATCGCTTCGCTCATCACCTGTTTCATCGCCGGCAATGCCGTGCTGCAGGTCGTGCTTGGGCGCGCCGCCGAACGGTTTGGCTCGAAGCCGATGATGCTGTTCTGTGTCCTGGCTTGCCTGGCCGGTTGTTTGCTGTTGCCGTTGCTCTTCGCTACATGGCTTGTCTGGCCGCTCTTCTTCGTCTGGGGCGGGGTCTCGTTCGGGATCTACACGCTGTCGCTGATCCAGCTCGGCGAGCGTTTCACCGGTCAAGCCTTGATCGCCGGCAATGCCGCCTTCGCGTTCGTATGGGGGGTAGGCGGCATCGTCGGCTCACCCGTGGCCGGGCTGGCGATGCAACTGACCGGACATCAGGGACTGCCATTGTCGCTTGGCCTGCTGTGCTGCGTGCTGGTGGTGTTTCTGCTGGCGGAGTTACGGCGGGTTGACCGCGTTCAGGCGTAAGGCGTGCCTGCCATTGCGGCCTTCAGGCCGATGCTGCCCTTGTCGACAATAGCGAGAAAGGCCGGACCCGCCTCGTCGCCGTCCTGGGTTTCTCGAAGCGTCCGATCCGCCTCGATGAACGCCACGGCCGCCAGGCGGGTGTCGGGGTCTGCAGCTTACGCCCGCCGCCTTCGGATAGTGCCACCATTAGGATATCCCAGCTCGTCGCGTTCGCTCTCGCTCGCGCCGACGCCGGCCCAGTCCGGACCAGCAATGTCTTCAGCTGCCATGTCTTCAAACCTCGATGTCAGGCGAAAACGCGGCCGCCGTAGAAACTCGGCGGCCGCCAATGGCGACGCTATATTCGCCCGAGAACAACCAGAATGATCACGATGATCAGCACCAGCCCGAGGCCACCGCCGCCATAGTAACCAGTGCCGTAGAACGGGCCGCCGCCGAGGCCGCTGAAGCCGCCGAGCAACGCGATGATCAGGATGATAATAAGAATGGTACCCAGGCCCATATGCCGTCTCCTTCGCTGCCGCGCCGTTCACGGCGCGGCTCGAAGAACTAAACTCCCAGCAAGCCTTCCTGTTCCCCGGCGATTTTCATCCGACGGCTAAGGAACGAAAGCCATCATGACGGCGTTTGCTGAGGTTCAGGCGCAAGCTGCGCGTGCCATCGCGCGCGCTGGGCGGCGCGTAGAATTCAGAATTTAGGCGGGATCGCCCTCAAGGCGACCGGCGGCTCGTCCACCCGAACGCGCCGGCAGGCGTGACGCCGGGCTTACGCTGGAAGGCGAGATGAAACGTGTCGGCATCTGAAAGCCGAATTGGTCGACGACGAGTTTTGGCCCCGCACCATTTCCAGTCGAGCCGAACCGGCAGCAGCTCACGTCGCCTTGCCGGCCGGCGCGCCTATGTCTTCCTCGGCAATATCGTCGAACGATGCGTAGTTCATGTTGTAGAGCCTGGCATAGAGGCCCTTGGCCGCCATCAGCTGCTCGTGGTTGCCGCTTTCGACGATCTCGCCGTTCTGTAGAACGATGATGCGATCGGCGCCGCGTATGGTCGCCAGCCGGTGCGCGATGACCAGCCCGGTGCGGCCTTCCAGCAGCGTGACCAGCGCTTTCTGGATCAGCATCTCGGTGTAGGAATCGATGCTCGCCGTGGCCTCGTCGAGCACCAGGATTTTCGCATCGGCGACCAGTGCGCGTGCAAAACTGATCAGCTGACGCTGGCCGAGCGAGAGATTGCCGCCGCGCTGTTCGAGCTCGGTGTCGTAGCCATCGGGCAGATGCTCGATGAAGTCGTGCGCGCCGACGGCCTGCGCCGCGCGCACCACCTCCTCGCGGGTAGCCGATGTCTTGTGGTAGCGGATGTTCTCCAGCACCGTGCCGGAAAACAGGAATGGCTCCTGCAACACCATCGCCACCTGGTCGCCGAGCGAATCCTGCGTCACGTCGCGCACGTCGTGGCCGCCGACCCGCACCTCGCCCGACCAGACATCATAGAAGCGGTGCACCAGCGCCATGCAGCTCGACTTGCCCGAACCGGTCGGGCCGACAAGCGCAACCGTCTCGCCCGGATTGACGCGGAAGGAGATGTTTTTCAGCACCGGCTGGTTCTGCCGGTAGCCGAAGGTGACGTTCCTGAACTCGACCGAACCGTCCATGTCGCGCGTCAGCGCCACCGCGCCTTGTTTGTCGCTAACGTCGACCGGCACGTCCAGCACTTCGGAGATGCGTTGGCCCGACGCCATGGCGCGCTGCATGACACTGTACTGCATGGTGAGCGAGCGGATCGGGTCGAAGAAGCGCTGGATGTAGAACAGGAACGCCACCATGACGCCGATGTCGAGGCTGTGCGACAGCACCATCGAACCGCCGACGACGATGACCGTCGCCATCGCAATGCCGGTCAGCGTGTCGACGATCGGCACCATCACCTGCGCATATTTGGCCGAGGTCAGGTGAGCCCTGAGATTGGCCAGCACCTTCTCGTCATAGAGGTCGAAATTGACGTGCTGGCGTTCGAGACTCTGCACAGTGCGCACGCCATGGATGCCTTCCGCCAGCGCCCCATTGGCAATCGAATTGGTTTCGTGCGCGGCCATGAAGGCGACCTTGGCGCGCGGCAGCCAGAACAGGCGCACGATGAACAGCGCCGGCATGGTCGACAGCGTCAACAGGCCGAGACGAAAATCGAGCCACAAAAGCACGCTGACAATGCCGAAAAGAAGCACGATGTCGCCCACCGACATGACCGATGTCTCGAGGAATTCCTGCATCGAATTGACGTCGCCCTGCAGGCGCGACATCAGCCGGCCCACCTCGGTCTTGTCCATGAAGCTCAGCGAGACGCGCTGCAGATGGCTGAACATGGCGCGGCGCAAATCCGACAGCACATTCTCGGCCACCTTGCCGACGACACTTTCCTGGACATAGCTGGCGCCATAGTTGATCAGGATGATCAGAGCGAAGGCGCCGATCGCCCAGTTCATCACCGAGCGGTCGGCCTTGCCAGCGGCCATGCCGTGGTCGATGGCGTAACGGATGACCAGCGGGATCGCCAATTGCGTCAGCGTGAACACCAGCACGGCGGCAACCGAGATGAAGATCCGGCCCTGATACGGTTTCACGAAGCTCCAGATGCGGCGCACGATACGCGGATCGTAGACCTTGCCGAAGACCTCTTCCTCGTCGCGGTGCGAACCGACGACGGCCCTGGTGGGCCGCCGGCTGGTGTCTTCCTTCTGGTCGTCGTTCTGTGTCGACATCATGCGGCTCCCACCGCCACCGGAAAATCGTCGTCCGGCCGCAGCTGCAGGTCGTAAAGCGCGCGGTAGCGTCCACCCAGCGCCAACAATTCCTGGTGCGTGCCGCGCTCGGCGATGCGGCCATTCTCGACGAACAGGATCTGGTCGGCATGCATCAGCGAGCTCAGCCGGTGCGAGATGATCAGCGTCACGCGGTCCTTGGCGAAGCGCTTCATCGCGGTGCGGATTCGCTGCTCGGTGCCGGCGTCGACAGCCGCGGTGGAATCGTCGAAGACCAGCACCGAAGGCCGCAGCATCAGGGTGCGGGCGATGGTCAGGCGCTGCCGCTGGCCGCCGGAAAGCGATGACCCGCGCTCGCCTACGACTGTAGTGTAGCCGGCCGGAAGCCCGATGATGTAATTGTGCAGCTGGGCGTATTCAGCCGCCTGCCCGATGCGGGTCTCGCGTGCCCAGGGATTTCCATAGGCGATGTTGTTTTCGATCGAGGTGGTGAACAGGAAGGCGTCCTGCTGCACGACGCCGACCGCCTTGCGCAACGATTGCAGCGTGACCTCGCGTATATCCTGCCCGTCGATGGTGATCGCGCCTGACGTCACGTCGTAGAAGCGCGGGATCAGATGCGCGATGGTCGACTTGCCGCTGCCCGGCGGGCCGACAATACCGACGGTCTCGCCGGACCGGGCCTCGAATGAAATGCCCGACAGTGCCGGCCGGCCGCCGGCGCCCGCGTAGCGGAAGCCGACATTGTCGAAGCGCAGCACGCCTTCGGTGACCATGAGATCCTTGGCATCGGGCGCATCCTGAATGTCGAGTTCGGCGTCAAGCAGTTCGAACAGCCTTGTACCGCAGGTCGAGGCGCGGGCGAACGAGTTGACCATCAGCCCGAGCTGGCGCACCGGCATTTGCAGGATGGTCATGAAGGTGAGGAATTGGGCCAGCGTGCCGACGCTGATCTGGCCTGCGATCACCTTCTGGCCACCGAACCACAGCACCAGGCCCATGGCCGCCAGGAAGGAAAAATTCATGGCGCTGGTGTTGGAGACGCGGATGTCGACGCGCTGGTCGGCAAGCTCCAGCGCCGACTTCTTGGCGCGGTCGAATTTTTCCAGCTCATGCCGCTGCGCCGCAAAGGCGCGCACGACGCGGATTCCGCCGAGGTTCTCGTCCATCACCCGGCTCAGCACTGACAGCCGCTCCTGCAGCGTCAGCCAGGTGCTGCGCAGCCTGAGCTGTGTGACCGAGGAGCGCCAGGCGACGAACGGCACGAAACTCAGACTGAGCAGCCCGAGCTCGAGATCGGTGCTGATCAGGAGATAGGAGCCGACGCCGATCAGCACGCCGAGCAGCACCACGCGCAATATGCCGGTGGAAAAGAACATGCGCACGCCGTCGAGGTCGAGCAGGCCAAGCGTAATCAGGTCGCCGGTATGCACCCGGTCATGGAAGGAGAAGCTCAGCCGCTGGATCTTCTCGTAGAAGGCCAGGCGCAGCTCATAGCCGGTGCGGTGGCCAACGGCCTCGCCATAATAATTCTGCGCCATGGTGAAGAGGCCGCGCAGGATGCTGACGACGAGCAAGGTGATCGCCGTCGTCCACAGCGCCTGCTCAGCCGCCGCGCCGCCGCCTCCAGCCATCACGCCTTGCGCCTGGTCGATGGCGTGGCCCAGCAGGCGCGGGATGAACAGCTGCAGCGTCGCGGCGATGAAGGTCGAGGCGATGGTGACCGCAACCTGCCAGGGATGGCGCAACGTCATGCGCACGATGCGCAGCAGCGTGCTGAGGCCCTTGCCCCAGGACGCCTCCGCCACATGGGCAAACGATTTGCCGCGCTTCGCCGCGCCGCGGGTTGCATCCATTGCCAAGGAAAATACCCAATCCGATCCGGACATTAGCCCAGACGAATGAAAACAGACTCAGTTTCAGATACCGCGATGGTACGCCTCGATTTTGACCGTTCAAGGGCCAATGGCGGCATCGCACTGTGCCTGAAAGGGGCTGATCGTCCGCGGCTGCCTAAGCCCGAGTCGGCGTTAGAAGCGGCTGGTCGTCACTTTAGGCCGATTGAAAAGATGCGAGCATGACCAGCCACCATCATGCCCGACCTCGACCAATATGGTCCGCCGCGGGACCGAGCGCAGTGAGCAGCGCCTTGCCGCTTTCCAGCGTCGCATTCTCATGCGGCGCGCGCAGGTTGAGCCAGCGTTTGTCGCCGGAGCGCACCGCCAGCACTGCCTTCATCGCTGGGATCAGGCCGGCATCCTGGATCACCTTGCGGAACGCCCTGATCGCGGCGTCCGCTTCCGTGACGTCTTGGCCAGCGATCGTCGCGTCGTAGAGGGCGCGGATGGCCGCAGCGTTGAGATTGACGGTCGCGGAGATACAGCCCGCAGCACCACTGGCGAGCCCCTTGGTCAGTTGCGCCTCCGAGCTGGGGAACACCGCGACGTCGGGTGCGGCGGCAATCACCGCCGCCGTGTTGTTCCAGTCGCCGGCGCTATCCTTGTAGGCGACGACCGTCTCTGGAAACGCCGCGCTCAACCGGGCGGTCAGGGCAGGGCTTACCGGCACGCCGGAGTTCTGCGGGATGTGGTAGAGGATCATCTTCAGCGCCGGGTTGGCCACCCTTTCGATCAGCTCGCTATAGTAGCGCGCCTGGCCATCGTCCCCGGCGGCCGTGTAGAAGAACGATGGCAGCACCATCACGGCGGCGCAGCCGAGGCCGACCGCGTGCTTCGACAGTTCGACGGTTTCGGGCAGTGCGGTGACGCCGGTGCCGGGCATCATGCGCCCCGGCGAAATGCCTGATGCAACCAGCCATTCCAGCGCCTGCATGCGCTCGTCGAGCGAGAGCGACAGCGCCTCGCCCGTGGTGCCAAACGGCGACAGGAAATGGGCGCCCTGGCCCAGCGCCCATTTGGCGTGTGAGATCCACAGGTCACGGGCAATGCGGCCGTCATTTTCGAAAGGTGTCAGGATCGGGGCGATGGTTCCTTGCGGGCGGGTCATGTCGGTCCTTCCATCGGTGCTGGAAATCAGCTTGGCATAGAGCATACGTACGATGCGATCTGCCAGAGGCGATCTCTTGGGCCACCGCGCCGGCCGTGGGAAAACTTGCGGGTCATTGCCGCGAAATTCTGGCCCTTCGGTCTGCCGCAACCAGATGACGCCGGCGTCAATGGGTTGCAAATGGACCGGGGTTGCAAATGGACCTGGGTTGCAAATGGACCAGGGTTGCAAATGGACCAGCCAAGCCCGAAATGTCGAACAGAGACAGATCCGGAAACGGCATGCACCCACGATTGCTCAAGACCTTCCTCGCCGTGGCGCGGCACGGTAATATCACCCGCGCAGCGCGGGAGGTTCATCTGGCGCAGTCGAGCGTCAGCGACCAGATCCAGTCGCTGGAAAGCGAACTTGGTGTCGTCCTCTTCATCCGCTCGCGCCACGGCCTCGACCTGACAACGGCCGGCGACGCGCTGAAACCCTATGCGGAAGAGATTCTGCAACTGGCGGAGGAGGCGCGTATTGCCGTCGAGGCAACGACGGGAATGACCGCCGGAACGGTTACGGTCGGCGCGCTGGAGACGATTGCGACCGTCAGACTTCCGCAATGGCTGGCGGCCTTTCGAGGCGACCACCCGGAGATCGGTCTGCGGCTGAAAATCGCCGGCAGCGATGCCCTGCTGCGGCAGCTCGAAGAGAGCGAGATTGACGTCGCCTTCTGTTTCGACAAAGGCGGTCTGGACGAACGTCTGGCCCGGCGCACGATATCGGCCGAGCCGCTGGTCCTTGTCGCCTCACCCGAACATGCGCCCGCATCGGGGCAGAGCGACCTGGCCACGCTCGCCGCGATGCGTTTCGTGGTGACGGAAACCGGATGCGTCTACCGGCATCTGTTCGACACTGCCTTTGCCGAGATTGCAGCGCCAGAACTTGCCGCCGAAGTCGGCAGCATCGGCGCCATTGCGGGCCTGGTGGCGACTGGTGTCGGCATGGGCCTGGTGCCGCGGCTGGCCGTTGCCGACGCGCTCGATCGCGGCGAGATCGTCGAATTGCCATGGCCGGGTTCGGCCCGCACGGCGTCGCTGGTCATGATCTGGCGCCGCCGGCGGGTGCAACCGCCGGCGCTGAAACTGCTGCTGGCTGCCGCGGCCAGGAATTTCGCTGCGCTCAGATCAGCCGATGACCGCCCTCGACATGCAGAACCGTCCCTGTCGTAAAACCGTTGCCCATCAGAAAGGCGATGGCATCGGCAATGTCGTCCGGCTGTCCGACGCGGCCGACCGGCAGGCGCCTGGCCATTGCATCGAGCGTCTCGTCCTTCTTGTCGCCGGCCACAAAACTCCAGATCGGCGTGTCGACCCAGCCCGGCGAGACGGCGTTGACACGGACCGGCGCCAGCTCGACCGCCAGCGCCCGCACCAACCCTTCCAGCGCAGCGTTGACAGCGGCAACGACCGAGCCGCGCGCCGCCGGCCGGTAGGCGGCAATGCCTGAGGTGAAGGTGATGGAGCCGTTGGCCGAAAGCTGCGGCGCGCCATGCTTGGCGAGCAGCAGCGGCCCGTAGAATTTGCTTTCGACGACCCGCTGCGCCGCCTTCAGGTCGACTGAAGGCAATAGCTCATAGGCGCCTTCGATGTCGGCGGCGGTGCTGACAATATGGTCGAGCCGGCCAATTCGCTTGAACAGGTCAGCGACCTGATCCTCCCTGGCGATATCGGCCGCGACGGCGCTCAAAGCGGAAGGGTTCTGCAGCGCCTCGCCGGCACGCTTGAGCCTGGCTTCACTGCGGCTGACGATGATGACTTCGGCGCCTGAGTCCAGGCACCGCCTTGCCAACGCCAGCCCCATTCCGGAGCTGCCGCCAATGATAGCGATTTTCGATTTTGCGATGTCTGCCATGTTTCCGTTGCTGTCCTGAACCGCTCCGGCGAGAGTCGCAGACCGGCGGCAGGAGTGGAAACGGAAGAAAGCGATAGTGCCATCGGAGGCTCCGATGGCACTATCGTCGATAGGAACCGACGCGGGCCGCTCCGTCGAGTGCCCGCCTGTCAATGAAGTGCGCTCAGTAGCCGACCGTAAAGCGCTGCTTGATATGCGCCGGCTTTTCGATCTCGTCAGCCATGACGATGGCGTAGTCCTCGAAGGAAATGCTGCTGCCCTTGTCGGACGTCAGCAGCGTGTCCTTGCCGATGCGGTATTTGCCGGTCCGCTCGCCGGCGACGAACAGCGCCGAAGGCGACAGCAAGGTCCAGTCGAGATCGTCGACCGTCCGCAGCGTGTCGAGGAAGTCGGCGCCCTTCTGCGCCTCGGCCTTGTAGATATCAGGGAAGGTCGGCGTGTCGACCAGGCGCTTGCCGGGCGCAACCTCAAGGCTGCCGGCGCCGCCGACGACGAGGTAGCGTTTGACGCCGGAAGCACGCACGGCTGCGATGAGCGTATCGGGATCGCTGTCGAGGAAATGAACCGAGGAGATCACCGCGTCATGACCCTTGATCAGGGCGGCAAGGCCATCCTTGTCGAAGACGTCGCCCTTCTTGGCAGTCACGCCCGGAAGTGCCGCGATCTTGTCTGGATGCCGGGCAATGGCGGTGATGCTGTGCCCGCGATCGGAGAGTTCCTTAAGCAGGCGGGAGCCGACCTGGCCGGACGCGCCGATAAGTGCGATTTTCATGGGGATTTTCCTTTCGTCTGGGGAGAATTTCATCTGGGGAGAATTTCTGGGATTACGCCGCCTCGATGTGAGCGACGAGATTGTCGTAGCTGCCGAACAGCGCGTTGGCGCCGATCAGGCGCGGCGCCGTTTGGCCGATCACCGCCAGCGCGGGAACGCCATTGGCATGCAGCCGTTGGAACAACATCCGCCCGCGGCTGACCAGGTCGTGATGCTTCGCCAGAAACGGCTGCGTCGGCGCTTTCAAGAGCTTTGCCGCGTCGCTCATGCCGGCGTCGGTCAGTACCGCGGCGACGCCGTCAACCGTCACAATATCGCGGCCGTCGACATAGCGCGCATGCTGGATCGCCTTCAGTGCCGCAAGTTCCTGGCGCCAGTCGTCCAGCCCGGCGGCGTTGATGCCCATGGTGGCAGCGGAAGAATCGAGCAAGGTGCCGCTGACATTGAGCACATTGTCGAGATAGGCCTGGCTGAAGCGCTGTCCGCTCAGCCGCGCGATGCGCTGGTCATTGTCCCAGGCGTGGGCGGCAAAACCTGTATCCAGCGGCCGCGCGCCGGCACCGGAGAAAAGCCCCACCGGCAGCAGTTGGAGCGCGGTCCCGCCGGCGGCCAGTCGATCAAGCATCGGCGTGGCGCCATAGCACCAACCGCAGAGCGGGTCGAAAAGATAGGTTAGGGTTGCATTGGTCATGGCGGCCTCATTCTGTTGCCCGATAGATGACAGCTGGACCGCTTGCGAAAAATAGCGATCAATCATACAAACTGTCTGATAAAATCAGACAATGAGTGGCCTGTGACCGAACTCCTCAATCTCAATCGGCTCGTCTACTTCGCCACCGTGGTGGAGACCGGCTCGTTCACGGCCGCTGCCGACCGTCTCGATGTTGCCAAGGCTGTGGTCAGCCATCAGGTCGGCAAGCTCGAAGAAGAGCTTGGCGCCACGCTGTTGCGGCGCACGACCCGGCGCGTGACGGCGACCGAAGAGGGTCGTCTGTTCTATGACCGGACCGCGATCATCCTGCGCGAGGCGGAGGCAGCCTATGGCGACATTTCGCAGCGAGCGGCGCAGCCGACGGGGACGCTGCGGCTGACGGCGCCGCTCGATTATGGCGAGAAGGTCGTGGCGCCGACCATCGCCGCCTACATCAGAAAATACCCGAAAATGCGGGTCGAGACGATCTTCGACGATGCGGTCAGCAACCTGGTCGACGAGCAGATCGATCTTGGCATCCGCGTCGGCTGGCTTGCCGATTCCAGCAATCTGGCGCGGCGGCTGGGCAGCCTGCAGCAATTCGTCGTCGCCAGCCCGGAACTGGCCGCCAGGCTGCCTGGGGAAGCCAGCCCCAGGCAGGCGAAGTCGCTGCCCTGGGTCGGCAACGCCCAGTTGCGCGGGGTCGGCCAATGGCTGTTCTCGAGGGGCACGGAAACGGTGCTGGCCGAACTCAACCCCGTCGTCAGCTGCGACAAGACACCAGGCGTGCTGTCCTGCGTGCTGGCCGGCATCGGCCTCGGCATCTTTCCGGATTACAGTGTCGCCGACGACATTGCGCGCGGCCGGCTGGTGCGGGTGTTCGCGGACTGGACCTTGCCGTCCGGTGGCATCCATGCCGTCTTCCCGCCGGCGCGCTTCAGGCCGGCCAAGGTGCGCGCTTTCGTCGACCTCCTGGTTGCAGCCGAACGGCGGCGCGCGCGCAGTGCGGGCTGATTTCGGCACCGGCCGGCAATGCCGGCGAGGGAACCTTTGTTCGGCAGGCGCTTTTGGATATGCTGCGATTCCGAACCGTCAGAAGGGGTACTGCCGATGACCACCAAGATCTTTGCGACCTGCATGCTCGCTCTCGCTGTCGGCTGCAGCCTGTCCACAGCGGGTGTCGCCAAGGACAAGCATCGCCATCGTCAGCCAGAACCCGAACGCTACGTCCCCGCCCATCGCGACCTCATCTACGCCCTGTTCGGCGGCCCGCGCTACTATGACAAAATGCTGATCACCACGGCGGCCGGCCCGTGCTCTTACGACCGGGTCGGGCCGGACGCGAATGCGCTGAACAAGGTCAACGATCACCATTGCGGAAAGTAGATTGGTCCCAAAGGCGGGGTCCTGCGTCCCAGGGTTACCGGATGACGGCCGCCGCGAACACGATAGAGACAGTCGATGACCGCTGGTGAGAAATGGTCTCCGTCCGAAAAGAAAGTCGCCCGCACTGCCTATGACGCAGCGCTGAAGGTGGCGCTCGACAAGACGCTGGCTGAACTCAAGAGCAGGGCCCACGTTGCGGCAACGCCTTACGAAATGTGGGATGTCGAAGACTTCTGCTGCAGCAGCGACGGAAGATCGACCAGATGTTCGACTATCGCTATTCACAGCTAATACAGGTCTTCGCCAATCTCATCCGGCAAGGCTATCTCGAGGAGAATCTCCTTGTTGGCTTGTCGGAAGACAAGCGGCAAACGATCCGAAAATACGCCAGGTGGAATCGCGAAGGGTAGGGGTCCTCTTCGGGGACCTTGGCGCTGCATTCAAACTGGACCATTCACCATCTTCGCGCGCGCCGCGCAGCTCGAGTTCAGCCATGGCGTGCCTCCGTGGCATCGGGGGTCGCGCCTCTGTCCTTGTCGTCCTGCGCCATCGCCAGCGGCGCACCGCCTTCCCACAGGATCAGGCTGGCGGCGCCGATCAGCCCGGCGCGGTCGCCGAGTTCAGCCTGCACGATCGGCACGTCGCGATAGGCCGGCATCGCCCGCTGCTGGATGACCGCTCTGATCGACGGTGCCAGAAGGTCGAACCCGTTGGAAAGGCCGCCTCCCATGACAATCAGATCGGGCGAATAGAGATGAAGCAGGTTGGTGAAGCCGATGCCCAGCCATTGTGCTTCCGCCTCGATCAGGTCGAGAGCGTTGGCGTCGCCGGCCTTGGCAGCCTCTACGACATGCCTGGCCGAGACCTCGCCGTCATTTGACAGCCGTCGTAAGAGCGAGCCGTCGCCCGGCGCGGTCAGTCGCGTGGCGCGGCGGCCGAGCGCGGTTCCGGAGGCAACGGCCTCGAAGCAGCCGATGGCGCCGCAAAAGCAGCGGTCGCCTTCACCGGTGATGGTCATGTGGCCGATCTCGGCCGCCAGTCCGCGCCTGCCGTGATAGATGTGGCCATCGGCGACGACGCCGCCGCCAATGCCGGTCGATACGGTCACGAACACCAGCGATCCGCTGCCGCGTCCGGCGCCAAAACGCCATTCGCCGAGCGCCGCCGCATTGGCGTCGTTTTCCAGCCGCACCGGCAGGCCGAAATGCCGCCCCAGAATGTCGATCAGCGGCACATCATGCCAGCCGGCCAGCGTTGGCGGCGCAATGACGATCCCCGCCTTGGGGTCGAGTGGCCCCGGCGCACCGACGCCGATGCCGGCGACCTTTGCCTGCGGGTGTTCCTTGAGGAGCGTGCCTGCCAAAGCGACGATCTGGCTGATCACCGCCTCCGATCCCGCACCGGCAAGCGTCGACGCTGAAGCATGAGCGACGATACGGCCATCGCTTTCGACCAGCGCACCGCGCAGCGCCGTGCCACCGAGATCGAAGGCGAGCGCAAGCTTGGTCATCAGGCGGCGACCTCCAGCCCGTGCAGCCAGGCCATGCGCCGGGGAAGGTCGGGATCGCCGAAGGCCAGCGAGCCCAGCACCACGGTTTCCGCACCTGCGGCGCGCAGCAGCGGCACGGTCTCGTGGCGGATGCCGCCATCGGCGGCGAGCACGATGTCGGCCTCGCGGCCGGCTTTGCGCATCAGCGCGCGCGCCTCGATCAGGCGCGGACACGCTTGATCGGACAGGCTCTGGCCCTTGACGCCGATGGAAGTGCCGAGCAGCGTCACGAACGCCACTTCCGGCAGGAACGGCGTGACGGCCGCGACCGGTGTTTCCAGCCGCAGCACCACGCCGGCCTCGGCCCCGAGTTCACGCGCCAGTTTCACGGCACGCAGACCGGTCTCGCCGTTTTCGGCGTGCACACTGATCAGGTCGGCGCCGGCCTCGATGAACTGGCGCGTCTGTTCCTCGACGATCTCGGCTTCGACCATCAAATGGACATGGATAGGCTTTGCGGTGAGCTTGGCGATGTGCGCCACCAGATCCGGGAAGAACAGGAAGCCAGGGGTGAAGCGGGCATCGGCGACGTCGATATGATGGACATCGGCATGGGTCTCGATGCGCTTCAAATCGCGCTCCATATTGGCGAGGTCGGCCGACCACAGCGAAAACTCGCCGATAAGCCGGTTGCGCGGCAGAGCGGCAATTGCGGCGGGGCCGGACAGGGGCTTGTTCGTCGTCATCGTCTCAGGCTCCGTAGCCGCGCATTGTCTGGCGGTTGGTTTTGACGGCGCCGGCAGGGTCGGCGGCGGCCGTTTCGGACTCTTCCTCCAGCACCAGCCAGCCGTTGAAATTGGGTGCAGCACCAGCGATCTCGATCACCTTCGCCGTGTCACAGACGCCCTTGCCGAGCATCGCCCAGGTTCCATTCGCGTCGACATCCTTCAGATGCACATAGCGGATGCGGTCGCGATAAGTGGTGAGCGTATCCGCCATGTCCTGGCCACCGCGCAAGATGTGGCCGGTGTCGGGCACCCAGCCCACCAGCGAGGCGTCGAGCAGCCCGAAGATGCGGTCGTAGTCGGCGCGGTCGAACAGCAGCGTGTTGTGATGCGAGCTTGGATGCACCGCGACCTGGACGCCGGCCTCGCGCCCGAGCTCGCCGGCTTTGTTGTAGACCTCGGCGGCGATGGCAAACTTGTGGTCGCGCGGCCCGTCGGAAACGATCGTGGCCGAGCCCATCGACACCAGCGCGCCGGGAAAGGCGGCGGCGAAGTCGATCCAGCGTTTGGCGGTATCGAGGTCGGCGCCGATCTCATCCCTGAGCGTGAAACCGCTCTTCGAGCCGAAGGCGAAGGAGACGAGCGTCAGTCCGGATGATTTCAGCGCGGCCGCGAACTCCGCCGGCTTGCCGGCATAGCGGCCGATCATCGTGTCGGTGATCTCGATGCCGGCATAGCCGCCATCGGCGATCGCCTTGAGCAGATCGTCCGGGCCGCCGGCAAAACGGTCGCCGAGCATTTCCCAGGTAAAGGTTTGGCAGCCGACTTTCAGGTCTTTCACGGTCATCCTTTCATTCCTTGATCCACCTCCGTTGGAGGGACATCCTACTTGACCGACCCTGCGGTCATGCCGGCGAGGAAGAACCTCTGGGCAACCAGGTAGATGACCAGGAGCGGCAGCGAGCCGAGCACGCTGATCGCCATCATCTGGTTCCATTCGAAGGCGTGTTGCCCCATCAACAACTGGATGCCGATCGGGACGGTGCGCATGGACGTCGACTTCGTCAGTGTCAGCGCAAAGAGAAATTCGTTCCAGCACAACAGGAAGGTGTAGACCGACGTCGCCACGATACCAGGCAGTGAAATCGGGACGATCACCCGCCACAGTGCGGTCCAGCTGGTGCCGCCGTCGACAGCCACCGCTTCATCGAGGTCGCGCGGCAAGGTGTTCAGATATCCCGTCATCAGCAGGATCGCATAGGGCAGCGTAAACACCAGATAGGTCAGGATCAGCGCGACATAGGTGTCGAAGATGCCATACGAGACGACAAGCCCGAAGAAGGGGATCAAAAGCGTGATCGGCGGGATCGTCTGCGTGCTGATGATGAGAGTGTTGAGGCTGCCCTTGCCGCGGAAATTGAAACGGCTGAACCCATAGGCCGCCAGCAAGGCGATCAGCACCGTCAGCACGGTCACCGCTCCGGCCACGAAGTAGCTGTTGAAGAAGAAGCGCAGCTTTACCGGGTCGCCCAGGATGGCCGCATACGCTTCCAGCGTGAAGGCCTTCGGCAGGACGGTTGGTGGCAGGGCAAAGATTTCGGTGTTCGACTTGAACGAGCTGCTCAGCATCCAGTAGATCGGGAAGGCCGCGAAAAAGAGCCCTGCGGCAAGCGCGACATGGAGCGCGGCGGTGATCAGCCTGTCTTTCGGCGTGTGCATTTTCCTCATGTGACTACCGAGCCTTTTGATAGCGGATGTAGAACAGCGTCAGGCCGAGAGAGATCAGCAGGATGACCACGGCGCTCGCCGAGGCCTGCGACAGGTTGTAGCTCGAAAACGCCAGCTTGTATGTGTAGGTGCTGAGGACCTCGGTCGAGTAGATCGGACCGCCACCCGTCGTTATCCAGATCAATGGAAAGACCTGCATGGTCCAGATGAAGTCGAGCAGCGAGATGCTGATGATGATTGGCATCAGCTGCGGAATGGTGATGAAGATCAACTTCTGGTAGGCCTTCGCGCCGTCGATATCGGCGGCCTCGTAGAAATCCTTAGGAATGCCCTGCAAGCCTGCGAGCAGGCTGACCATGAAAAGCGGGTAGCCCGCCCAGATATTGGCGAAGGTGACGGCGTGCAGCGCGGTCGCGGACGAGGAAAACCACTCGACCTTGGAACCGATGATGCCCATCTGCATGAGAACACTGTTCACGACACCATTCGGCTCAAGCAGAAGGCGCCAGATCACCGCGATAATTACCGCGGTGAACAGCCAGGGCAGTATGTACAGCACGCGCAGAATGTTGCGCAGCGTCGGATTGATGCGGTCGCTGTTCAGCATGAGTGCGAAGAGCATGCCGATGGTCATATGGAAGACGACACTCATGCAGGTGAAGTAGAGCGTGTGCCACAGCGAGGCCCAGAACACCGGATCGGCAAAGATCGCCTGGTAGTGTTTCAGTCCGGCAAAGGACGGGTCGCGACGCAGCACCGCGCTGTTCTGGAACGAATAGCCAATCACCGTCACCATCGGCAGCAGCATCAGAAGGCCGACTATGAGGAGCGATGGTGACAGATAGAGATAGGGTGCGACCGCTCGTTTCAGTCGATGGTGGGAGCGCTTCTGCCCGGTCATGTGCGACCCCTGGGATGTGCCTTCAGGAGGAAGGTGCGCTTCAAAAACAGGTCCATCTCAAATTGCGATCCGTTGTTGACGGGTGGCCTGGCCGAGGCCGGGCCACCCGGTGGAAGATAGCAAACGGGCAATGGGCCGCTCAGAATTTCGCCATCCAGCCCTTTTGAGCGTTGGTTGCGGCTTGTTCCGGAGACTGCTCGCCGGCAAGCATCTTCTGAGCCTCCACGTCGAACTGGGTCATCAGGTCTTCAGCCACCGGCAGGCCCGTGAACTCGTTGGCGAGATAGCCGGTCTTGAAGATTTCGAAAGCCTTGGCGAAAGCCTTGTCCGAGGTCACGAAATCGGGCTTGGCGTTGACGTTCCCCGGGAAGGCGTTTGCAAGCGACACGAGCTTGGCATTCACCTTTTCACTCATCAGATATTGGACGAGCTTCCAGGCTTCATCCTGATGTTTCGAGGCGGCAGAGATGCCGATGCCCCAGGAGGCATAGGGAAGGCCGCGCTTGCCGTTGTAGTCCGCCACGACTGGGACCGGGATGAGGTCGAAGTTCAGCTTGGGATTGCGTTTGCGGATGAGATTCACATGCGCGAGCGAGTCGATCATCATTCCGACCCGATCGTTGACGAATTCCTCGACCTTTTCCTGCTCGGTCTTGGTGGCAATGCCGGGCGAGATGACGCCGGCGTCGTTCAGCGATTTGACGAAGGTGAGCATATCGACGACCGGCTTGCCCTCGAGAGCCGGCTTGCCTTCAACCATCATCGATTGACCCGAGGCCCAGACCCACGACATCAGGTCGTTCTGGACACCGGACGGCGTTTGCAGCGACAGCGGCAGCACCCAGCCATACTGGTTCTTGTCGGCATGGGTCATCTTCTTGGCGGCTTCGAGAAACTCCGCGCGGGTCGACGGCAGCTTGGTGACGCCTGCCTGGGCGGCGAGGTCCAGATTGACGAAGACCGGATAGACGAACGAAGCCACGGGAAACATCACCGCCTTGCCGTCCACCTTGATGATATCCGCGACCTGGGTCTTGTCGAACCCGCTCGCATCCATCATCGGGTTCATGTCGGCTAGCGCACCCTGCGCGTTCAGATTGTTCACCCAGGCGCCGTCGAGACCGACGACGTCGCTGAGCGTTCCGGTTGCGGCGCCGACCGAGATCTGGTCTCGCGTGGTCGCATAGGGACCGCTGACCAGCGTCACCTTGATGCCGGGGTTTGCAGCCTCGAAGTCGTTCATGATTGCCCTGAGCGATCCCGCCGGCAATTCGGGCTCCCACCATTGGGTGAATTCCAGCGTCGTGTCCGCCATGGCGCCGGTTGCACCAAGCAACCATGCGGCCGCGGCTATTTTCAGCATCGCGGGTCGTATCCGAAACATCATTTTCTCCTCCTTCTTCAAGATCGGCCGCACAATGCGGACGATCGTCTGTTCATTCAGAAGCCTTCTTGTATCTTCCGCAGGCACCTCGCTCCCGCCCGCGGTCTTCCGCAGATCTTCAGATCGCCAGATGCGTTTCGGGATCGAAGAAATGGAACTTGGCATCATCCACGGCCAACCGGATTTCCGAGCCGGAGCGGACGGCGCTGA
Source organism: Mesorhizobium sp. M0217 (assembly GCF_040321955.1). Classification (NCBI taxonomy): domain Bacteria; kingdom Pseudomonadati; phylum Pseudomonadota; class Alphaproteobacteria; order Hyphomicrobiales; family Phyllobacteriaceae; genus Mesorhizobium; species Mesorhizobium sp. M0217. Next base: position 54,337 of record NZ_JAMYSN010000004.1, read on the forward strand.
TCGGCTCGAACCTCGCCACCGCGTTCGACGCCAGGCCGAAATCATCCACCGCATCCGGATCGCCGGAGTCCACCCGGACCGCGTCGATGTTCATGTGGACGATCTGTTCGGAGCCGAGTTCCTCGATCGAGGTCACCCTGGCCGGTATCGTCTGATACTTGCGACCGGATTCAAGGCTGCTGTCATAAAGATCCTCCGGTCTGATCCCGAACACGACCTTGCGCCCCGCATACGACCTCAAGGCCGGCCTGCGCACGAAGGCTGCATCCTGCAGCCGGACGGCGAAGTCGCGAAAAGCGAGCTCGCCGCCCTTCAGGGTCGCCTCGAAAAGGTTCATCGAAGGAGAGCCGATGAAGCCGGCAACGAAGGCGTTAACCGGCGATTCATAGAGCCTCTTGGGTGTGTCGACCTGCTGCAGCACACCGCCTTTCAACACCGCGACTCTGTCGCCCATCGTCATCGCTTCGATCTGATCGTGGGTCACGTAAATGGTCGTGACGCCGAGCTGCTTTTGCAGGCTGGTGATTTCGGCGCGCATTTGCACACGCAGTTTCGCATCCAGATTGGAAAGCGGCTCGTCCATGAGAAAGGCGGCCGGCTCGCGCACCATGGCGCGGCCCATGGCAACCCGTTGACGCTGCCCGCCTGACAGGTTCGCGGGTTTGCTGTCCAGCAAAGACGTCAGCTGAAGAGTTTTGGCGATCTCGTCCACGCGCTTCTTGCGCTCGGCCTTCGGCTTGCCTGCCAGCCGCATCGAAAAGGCGATGTTTTCGGATACCGTCATATGCGGGTAGAGCGCGTAGCTCTGGAACACCATCGCGATGTCGCGGTCCTTGGGCGGCATGTCGACGACGTCGACCCCGCCGATCCGAAGGCTGCCGCTGGTGATGTCTTCCAACCCCGCGATCATTCGCAACGCCGTGGATTTGCCGCAGCCGGAAGGCCCGACGAGGATCAAGAACTCGCCGTCCTTGACCGACAGGTTCAACTGGTCGATTGCGCGAAAACTGTTCCCGTAGGTTTTGCAGATCTTCTCAAGAATGACTTCTGCCATATTCCTCCCTCCACAAGTATAAGCCCTGATTTTTATGATTCTCCTGGGCTTGTGTTCGCCTGCGAAATGTTTCGTCGGATCGTTTCAGGTCATGCTCCAGCATCCACATGCGCATTTTTCAGGTCGACTGCTGACGGCGCGTTCGCCGATGCCAGGAGTTGCGTGACCTGGTCCTCGGTCGGAAGCGCCTCGCGCCCGCCACGCCCCGTTATCGAAACGGCCGCCGCCGCGGCCGCGAATGCGATCCGGCCCGCGGTGTCGGCTCCGCGCGTCAACGCATGGGCATAGGCGCCATGAAAGCAGTCACCCGCGCCTGTGGAGTCGACGACCGCAACCCGGTGCGGGGGCAGGTGCCAGAGACCTGTCTCTTCACGGCCGCGATAGTACACACCCCTGCCTCCATCGGTCAGAACCACGGCGGATCGCGATGGCAACCACAAGGCATCGAGCATCTCGGCAGGCGATCGGCGCCCCGTGGCAGTCCGTGCAAAGCTAAGTGGAAGAATGAGATGGTCGCAGAGCGCGATCAGCCGCTCCGTGGCGGGGCCGCTGCTCCATTCGATATCGCCGAGGATCGCAAGGCCGAGATCGCGAGCCCGAGCCACGACATCCAGCGACCCGGTCGCATAGCTATCGACGATCAGGACGGTTGCGCGGCTGAGGATATCGTCCGGAAAGTCCGGAGCGGTGCCCAGCATCGCATCGTCGTCATACGCGATGAACCTTTCCCCGTCCGAGCCGACGGTGATCCGCGAGTGCACCGGGCGCGCGTCGGGATGGCGCGGCGCGAATGCGGTTTCAATACCGCTCGCCACGAGATCGAGCAGAACGGCGTCGTCCGCGGCACTGGCCAGCCATCCGACGAACCCGGCGGTTCCGCCGAGCCGCGCGACGGCGGCAAGCGCCGTCGCGACATTTCCCCCGAAAGCGCGGGTACTTTGCAGAACCTTACCCTTGCCCGCCGACAATGGCTGATCGACGTAGACGATGTCGTCTATCGCAATAGCGCCGAAGCCGAGGGTGGCGGGGACGGTGGGCATCGTTCAGGCGCCCGCCTTCGCCAAGGCGTCTTGCGCCGAAAGGCCGTCATGGATGACGCCGCGAAAGGCAAGCGCTGCCTTCTCCGGATCGCCGTGCCCCCAGAGATTGCGGCCGACCACGGCGCCGCGCGCGCCGGCACGGATGGCATCCGCCGTCTGCTGAAGCGCGCCGAGCAGCGTATCGGTCTTTGGACCGCCCGCGATGACAACCGGCACCGGGCAGGTCCGGACGGTCTCCCGGAACGACTCGAAATCCCCGGTGTAGCCGATCTTGATCACGTCGACGCCGGACTCGTAGCCGATGCGCGCCGCATAGGCGATCTCGTCGGGGGTGAAGACGATCTTTGCTCCGTCGGTGAAATCGCGAGGGTAGATATGCGCCACCACAGGCATGCCGTAGCGGGCCGCCGCATTCACCGAATCGGTCAGCCAGCGTATGTATTTGCCCTCCGTCGCGCCGCGCACCGGAATGGCCACGGCCAACGCATCGGCCCCCGCGCGCACCGCGTCCTCGGGCGTTGCGATCAACTCGCTGATGCGATCGTCCGCGGTGAAGCAGCCCGCCTGAATCACCAGGGAAGCTTTGCCCGCATATTGCGGCCACAGATGGCGCGCGGTGCCAGGCTGGATGCTGACGTAGTCGGGTTTGCCCGCCATGACGCGTGCGAGCGCACCCGGCAGGTCGGCAAGGCCGCCTTTGCGCACGTCGCCATAGCCGACGAAGTGGTCGACCGCGCCGCCAAAAAGGTTCCCCGATGGATGCGAGAAGAGGCGCGCGAGGCGCACCTTGGTTCCTAGGCTCATGAGTCCAAAATTCCCTGATCGGTTGATTTAAAAATGCTCGATCCAGTGTTTCCGAAAGAAAAAAGAAAAACAATCTTTCGAAAGCTTTCGAATCTGCATATTTCCGGTAAGGTGAGCCGAGGCCGGCGCGATTGCTCGGCGCAGGCAGGCAAGGGCAGGGCAATGTTGTCGGAGCAGAGACGCCAATCGATCCTGGGCGAGGTGCAACGCAGCGGACAGGTTCGCATCAAGGACCTGTCGGACGGGTTTGGCGTGTCGGAGGTCACGGTGCGCTCCGACCTCGAAATACTGGACCGCAAGGGACTGCTGACCAAGACCCGTGGAGGAGCGGTGACCCGGACCACCGATTCGACGACGGCCGCGTTCGCGCGGCGGATGCAAACGAACCTCGACGCAAAGAAGCGCATCGCCCGGGCGGCGCTCGACCTTTTCGAGGACAACCAGTCGATCATCTTCGACGGTGGCTCGACCTTGATGCAGCTTGCCATGCAGTTACCGCCGCTCAGCAATGTCGTGGTCGCGGCCACGGCCATGAATATCGTGCAGCATCTTATGCATCGTCCCGGGCTCGACGTTCATATGATCGGCGGCCGGGTCTATCCCGACACGGTGAGCACGCTGATCACCGATGCCGATACGGCTCTCGGCGGCCTGGTAGCGCATCAGGTCTTTGTTGGAGCGCATGCGATAGACTCGTCACTGGATGTGGTCGACGTGAACGAAGACATGGCGCGAACGAAGCGAAACCTCGTTCGCATGGCCCGGCGCGTTGTCCTGCTCGCCGATTCGAGCAAATGGGGCGTCAGCGGGACGTCCAAGGCATTTTCGCTGTCGGCCGTCGATGTGGTGATCACCGACGATGGCCTGCCCGGTCCAATACGCAGCGAGCTTGATAGGATCGGGGCCAAGGTGATCTATGCCTGAACCCATCCCGGTCTCTGATGCGCGACGGAAAGCGCGCATGAGCCACGGGCTTCGCAGCGGCCGTCGGCCGTTTTTCATGCCGGTCATGTTCTCCTCCTCACGCTGGCGGCCTCCCAGTGCACGCCAGAATTCTCATAAGCTCTATAAAAATTTTACGCGCGTCAACATTTAAAGTCCTGTATAGCGGATTGCGGGGGGTCGTGGGAACTGCAACGGTTGCGCAGCATGCCCTTGGCTTCGGAGGAAAGCTGGAAATGCACGGAAAATCAGAGACAAAGCTCGGCATCGGTGTCATCGGCTGCGGCAACATCTCGATGACCTATCTGCGCAATGCAGCGCTCTTTGGTGGTGTCGAGCTACGCGCCTGCGCCGACATTTCCGCTGACATGGCCGAGCTGCGCGCCAGGGAATACGGCATCCGCGCCCTCGGCGTTGACGCGCTGCTGGCCGACCCCAATATCGACCTCGTGCTGAACCTGACAATCCCCGCGGCGCATTTCGATATTTCGTTCTCGGCGCTTTCGGCGGGCAAGCACGTCTTCACCGAAAAGCCGTTGGCAACCTCCGCCGCCGACGGCCGCCGGCTTGTCGCCGAGGCCGCGAAGCGCGGCCTGCTGATCGGCTCGGCGCCGGACACATTCCTGGGTGCAGCCGGCCGCCGCGCGCGCCGGCTGATGGATGACGGCGCCATCGGCAAGCCGGTGACCGGCACCGCTTTCATGATGGGACGGGGCATGGAGCACTGGCATCCCAATCCGCAATTCTATTATCAGCCCGGCGGCGGTCCGGTGTTCGACATGGGTCCCTATTACCTGACCGTGCTGGTCAATCTGCTCGGGCCGGTCGAGCGCGTCATGGCGATGGCGACGCGCGGCCAGGAGGAGAGGCTGATCACGGCCGACGGGCCGTTCAAGAACACGACATTCAAGGTCGGCACGCCGACCAACATAATATCGCTGCTCGAATTCCGCTCGGGCGCCACCGTCACCTTCGGCGCCTCATGGGATGTTTTCAGACACTCCAACCATCCCATTGAACTGCACGGCACCGAAGGCTCGCTCAGGCTACCCGATCCCGACACGTTCGGCGGCACGGTCTCGCTGTCGGAACGTGGCGCCGACTGGGCCGATTTCGCCAGCGAGAGCGAATTGTATGGCGCCCGCAACTGGCCCTATGTGGCGCCCGACCGCGCCAATTACCGCATGCTCGGCGTCGCCGATCTGGCGCGCGCGCTGGCCACGGGCAGAAAGCCGCGCGCCTCCGGTGAGCTGGCGCTGCAGGTGCTGGAGATCATGGAGGCGATCCTGGCTTCCGGCGAAAGCCGCGGCTCGGTTGCCGTCAACGGCACGGTCGACCAGCCGCCGCTGCTTGGCGAAGACGAAGCGGCAACCCTGCTTGCCTGACGGGAGGTTCGTCCGTGACATTGCCACCGTCCCTGCCGACACTCGATCCGGAGGCCCGGCATGTGCTCGAACTCGGCAGCCAGGCCGGCGCGCCGCCGTTCGAAACGGGAACGCCTGAACAGGCGCGCCGTGCCTACAATGAGGGCTTCCCAAACCTGCAAGGCGAGCGTGAGCCGGTAGCGGCACTCAATGAGCGCATCATCTCCGGACCCTGCGGACCACTTAGGCTCAGGATCTATCTTGGGCAGGGCGCGCCTTCGGCAGGCGCTCCGGCGCTGCTCTATCTCCATGGCGGCGGCTGGGTGATCGGCAATCTCGACTCGCATGACGAGATCTGCCGCTGGTTCGCCAACGGGGCAGTCGCTGTCGTCGTTTCCGTCGACTACCGGCTGGCGCCGGAACACAAATTCCCGGCGGCAATAGAGGATTGCCGAGCGGCACTTGCTTACATGCAAAGCGCCGCGGACGAACTCGGCATCGACGCTGCCCGCATCGCGGTTGCCGGCGACAGCGCGGGCGGCAATCTCGCCACGGTGCTCGGCCTGCTCACGCGGGGGGACAAAAATCCGCCGGCAGCGCAGCTGCTGTTTTATCCCAACACCGATGCCGGGCAGACGACGGACAGCTATCGGCGCTTCGCCATAGGCTTTGGCCTGACCGCCTCGACCATGGCCTGGTTCCGCGACCATTATGTCCGCAATGCCGCCGACATCGGCGACTGGCGTACCTCACCGCTGAAGGCGGAAAGCCTCGCCGGTGCGCCGCCCACCTTCATCGCCATCGCCGGTCACGACATCCTCGCCGACGAAGGCGAGGCCTATGCCAGGCGTCTGCAGCAGGCTGGCGTGCCGGTCGTGCTGGAACACTGGCCCGGTCAGATCCACGGCTTCGTCTCGATGGGCCGTCACGGCCCGGCAGCGAGACAGGCGGTTGCCGCCGCCATTGCCGCGTGGCGAAGCTTCGATCCTGCCTTTGGAAAGGCTCAAGCGGACTGACGCATCACCAGGGCGGCGTCGAGGCTGACCTTCGGCGCGACGTTTGCCGTATCCTCGTTGAGCAAAGCGAGCAGTGTCTCGACGCTGCGCCCCGCCATGGCGGCAAAATCCTGCGCGATGGTGGTCAGTGCGGGGCAGGTGTAGCGGCTCAGCGGATGGTCGTCATGGGCGGCGATACGCAGGTCGCAATCGGCCTTGCGGCCGATCTTCAGCCCTTTCGCGAAGGCTGCCGCCATCACGCCGAAAGCCAGGCGGTCATTCGCACACAGTATGGTCTTGCCGGGCAGACCTCCGGTCTTGCCGGGCAGACCCCCGGTCTTGCCCGGCAGGCCGCTGGCCCCGAGCATCTGTTCCATCTGCTTGTAGCCGATGCGCTCGAAATCCCATGTGTAGTCTCGGGTGTTGCCGATAACCACCGGCTCCTGGCCAAGTTGACGCATCGCGGCGACGTAACTGTTCAGGCGCTCCGGCGAATTGTGATTGACATGCGGGATGTCGAAATAGACCGGGGCGTCGCCGGAGCGGCAGAGATAGTCGACGATGGTCGAGACGCTCTGGGCATTGTTGTTGCCGACAAAGGGCGTGCCGCCTTCAAGATAGGTGTCGAAATAGACGACCGGCATTGTCTGGGTCAGCTTCTCCAGCGTGCGCCGGTCCGAGCGCAAGCCGAGCGGCGCGATCAGCGCGCCCGAAACTTTCAGCGACAGGATGGTACGTGTCGCCTCCATTTCGAGCTCGGTTGAGCCATGCGAGGAGATGACGATCGGCCAGTAGCCCTCGTCGCGCAGCCTGAGCTCGATGCGGCTGACCATTTCGGAATAGAAGGGATCGGTGACCGTCGGTACGACAATGCCGATGGCGCGGGTGCGCTTGCGGTTGAGGTTGCGGGCAAACAGATTGGGCTGGTAGTCGGACGACCGCAACGCCTCTTCGATGCGCTTGCGCGTTGCCGGCTTGACGCTGGTCGGATCGTCGAAATATTTCGACAGCGTCGGCCTGGAGACGCCGCAGGAGCGGGCGAAATCCTCCATCGTCTTGTGCGTCATTGGCATTCAATCCTCGTCTGGCACGCGCCAGAACCTCGGTCATCCCTTGACGCTGCCCACGGTCCTGCAGCCGGCGCGTCCGCCACGCAACGGCAGACGAAATTTACAGGAAACGTCAGTGGGTTCAACGCGCAATGACAGATTATACCGTGCGTAAATTTGTTCAATTGACGCGAAAATTGTCGCGCATCAAAGTCTCGGTCACAAAGAGCGCTGAAAAGTCCAGGCACCATGACACAACAGATCGATCGGCTTCTTTCCCAGCTATATCGTCGGCTCGATGCCGCCGCGATTGTGATCGGCGATGCTATCGATCCGCGCTATGGCGACGACCTCTCCGGCAAGGGCGGCAGCCAGCCCGAACTGGTCTTGCGTCCGCGCAACGCCGCCGACGTCGCCGAAATCCTGCGCCTATGCAGTGGTATCGGCCAGAAGCTGGTCGTCCATGGCGGCCGCACCGGGCTGGCCGGCGGCGCGCGCGTGCAGCCGGGCGAAGCGGTGCTGTCGCTGGAGCGCATGACCGCGGTCGAAGCGCCCGACCGCGCCGCGGCAACCATCATCGCGGAAGCCGGCGCGCCGCTGCAAATGGTGCAGGAAGCGGCCGATGCAGCCGGCCTGATGTTCGGCGTAGATATCGGCGCGCGCGGCACGGCGACGGTCGGCGGCAACATCGCCACGAATGCCGGCGGCATTCGCGTGCTGCGCTACGGCATGTACCGCGCCCAGGTGCTGGGGCTGGAGGCCGTGCTTGCCGACGGCTCGATCCTGACTTCGTTGCGTGGCCTGGCCAAGGACAATTCGGGATACGATCTCAACCAGCTTTTCATTGGCAGCGAAGGCACGCTGGGCGTGGTTACTCGCGCCTGCCTGCGGCTGCATCCCAAGCCCGCCACCGAGGTTGCCGCCTTTTGCGCCCTTGGCTCGCTGGGGGCGGCCATTGCGCTGCTCGACCTGCTCAAGCAGCGGCTCGGTCCCTTGCTGTCAGCCTATGAGGTGAATTTCTCGCCGCTCTACGGCTCCATGATTGCCGGCATGGCGGCGCCGGCGCCGCTGCCGGCCGGCGCGCCGGTTTACGTGCTGGCCGAGATCCAGGGCAATCAGGCCGAGCTGGACGGCGAGCGTTTCGCTTCGGTGCTGATGCAGGCGGTCGAAGACGGCATCGTCGCCGACGTGGTCGTCTCGCAGTCGCCGCGCGAATTCCGTGCGCTATGGGATGTGCGCGAAGAGGCCAACCGCTTCCTGTTTGCGATCGAGGGCATGATCGGCGTCGACATCAGCATCCCGTTGGCGACCATGGCGGGTTTCCTGCGCAACGCCGAAGCCGCGATCCACGCCGTCGACAGCCGCGCCGAGATCTACGTCTTCGGCCATCTCGGCGACGGCAATCTGCACTATCAGGTCGACACCACGGAACCGGCGGCCGCCTATGAGATCATCTATCGCGGCGTGGCGGCATGCGGTGGCGCCGTCTCGGCCGAGCACGGCATCGGCCTCGACAAGAAGAAATGGCTGAACCTCGTGCGCAGCGACGCCGAACTATCAGCCATGCGCCGGCTGAAGGTGGCGTTCGATCCGCACAACATTCTCAACCCAGGGCGGATTTTCGATATCATTTGATCGCCAGGAGGATCTAGCTTGCAACTGGCGAGAGCAGCGCGTGGAAGTCGACCGTTCTCATCTGCTCGACGCCGTCCAGAGTCATATTTCCCGCGACATAGACGATGATTGCCAGACCGAGCCAGCCGATCCAGCGATACCTGGCAAGCAGCGCCGCCACCAGCGTCGAGGCGACCGCCATCAGAACCACCGACAGGATGAGACCGAACACCAGCGCATTCATGTCGTGGGCGGCGGCGCCCGCCACGGCCAGCACATTGTCCAGCGACATCGAGACATCGGCGACGACGATCTGCAGGATCGCGGTGCGCAGCGCCTTGGCCGGCCGCGCCGTCGCAAGTGCTGCGGCTTCAGTGTCGACGTCCTCGCCGTCGCCGGCCGAGCGCAACTCCTGGAACATGTTCCAGCACACCCAGAACAAAAGCATGCCGCCGACCAGCATGATCCCCGGAATTTCCAGCAGTTGCACCGCGATCACCGCAAAGACGACGCGGATCACCGCCGCCGCGGCAATGCCGGCGATGATCGCCTTCTGCCGCAACGCCTTGGCGAGGCCTGCGGCCGCCATGCCGATCACCACGACATTGTCGCCAGACAGCACAAGGTTGATGGTGATGACTTCCAGATAAGCGGCGACAGTCGTCTGGTCGAAACTCATAGAGCGGTCTCCCCGGAAGGCTCCGGCTGGTTGCGGCGGATCGGACCGATGTCTGCGCAAACGCGAAGACAGCTGATTTGAGTGCAGCCCGGCATTGAAACAAGACGCCAGCGCGGCCAATCGGTCCTCATCCACGGAATTCATCGCCGGGTCGTGATTTCCGACCAGAAATGCCCGTCCCAGAATGCCCATCATGGAAGGGAAGACAAAAGCGTTCCGCTTGCCTATCAATATTGCCGACCAAAGGAGAGACGAGCATGAGCAAGACGGCACTGATTTTCTGGGGCGGATGGGAAGGCCACACGCCGGCTCGCAGCGCCGCTGTCGTCAGCGAGATATTGACGGGGCATGGCTTCGAAGTGCGGATAGAAGAGGGCACATCGGCGCTCGCCGATCCGCAGCTCCCGGCCATCGATCTGATCGTGCCGGTGATCACCATGTCGACGATCGATAAACCGGAGCTGCAAAACCTCACCGCCGCCGTCAGCGGCGGGACCGGCCTTGCCGGCTTCCATGGCACCATGGGCGACAGTTTTCGCAACGAACCGGCCTATCAGTTCATGACCGGCGGCCAATGGGTCGCGCACCCCGGCGACATCATCGACTACCGTGTCGACATCATCAGCGACGATCCGATCGTCAGGGGTATCGAGGGTTTCGCCTACCATTCCGAGCAGTATTACATGCATGTCGACCCGAGCAACGAGGTGCTGGCGACGACGACGTTCAGCGGTGAGCATCTCGACTTCATCGACGGCGTCGTCATGCCCGTGGTCTGGAAGCGCCGCTATGGCAAGGGCCGCGTCTTCTTCAGCGCGCTCGGCCACACCGCGGATGAGTTTTCCGTGCCGCAAATGCGCACCATTCTCGAGCGTGGGGTGCTGTGGGCCAGCCGATCGGCCTGATCCCGGGCTTGGCGTCAAGCTGAGCGCAGTGGGACGGATTGCTTATAGCGATCGTCCAGTTCCGCGAAGCGGCGCTCCCGACACTGCTGGGGGCGCGCTGGCGAAGGAATCGCCAATGCCATGACACTCGAGCCGTATCGTTCGACGGGCGGCTTTTCGGAGGATTGGATGGCGTCGGGATACGGGAAAGTAGAAGACTCTAATTCTCTCTGAATCCTCGATTGAGCGAGTCGCGAACCGGCGCCAGCATATAGTCGAGCAGTGTGTGCTCGCCAGTCAGGATCATCACTTCGGCAGGCATGCCGGGCGACAATTTTACGTCATGGAGGGTTGCGAGGTCAGCCATATCGACTTTGATCTTGGCGAGAAAATAGGGTTCTCCGGTCCTCTCGTCCGTCAGCCGGTCGGCCGATACCGAGGTGAGCAACCCGTGGATTTGCGGAAGATGCCGTGTTGGATAGGCTGACAGCACAACGCGTGCCGGCATGTCCGGATGCACCATGTCGATGTCCCGCGGCTTGATCCGTGAATCGATGACCAGGTTGGACCCATTCGGAACGATATCGAGGAGGGGCTGGCCGCTGGAAATCACGCCAGATTCAGTTGTGACACGCACGTTCATCACTGTTCCCGCGATCGGCGCGACAATGTCAGTCCTGGCCAGCACATCCTGACGCGAGGGTAACAGGCTCCGCAATTCGGCCAGATCGCCGCGCACCTTGCCAAGATCCTCGTTCGCTTTCTCACCATCCTGTTGCCGCAAATTGAGAAGCTGCAGCTCGGTCTCGCCGATCTGCTGTTCGTTGCGCGCGACCTGCGACCGGTTCGACGCCTGGCTCGCTCGGATGTCGGCCTGGGCACGCTGCAGCGCAAGGATCCGCGGCAGGCGCTCCAATCCCTTTTTGTACATTTCCTGTGCCGAAGCGATCTCGCGGTCGATCAGCCCCAGTTGCTCCTCCTCGGCTGCGATCACTTCCCTGGACCCGGTGATTTGCTCCTCTATCTGCCGTATCCGCTTGTTGAGGATCTGCTCGCGCCCCTCGCGAGTGGCAAGGCGGCTGCGAAGCAGTTCCTGCTCTTCAGCGGCCACTTTCTGCCCGGCCTGGTTGTCAGCCGATGTCAGTTCCTTGGGAAAAATGATCTGATCTTCTCCGGCAACCTCCGCACCCAAGCGCGCTTCGACCGCCAGCAAGCGAATGTAGCGCTCATGCAGCTCGTCGTAGCGGCCCTGTGCATCGGTCGTCTTCATGCTTATCAGAACCTGGCCCGCTGTGACCTTGTCGCCATCCCGCACGTGGATCATCCCGATGATGCCGCCCTCCAGATGCTGAACGGTCTTCCGGTAGCCGTCCGGGCTGACGATGCCGGGGGCCACGATGGCGCTGGCCAGGAGGGCCACGTCTGACCAGAGGGCGATGCCGCCGACAAAGAACAGCGCGGAGAAATAGCCGAGTATACGCGCTGGACGCGTCCGGCGATTCAGGTCGCGCTTGCTATCGCGATATGCAGACGAACGCCGCCGGACAAGCCCGACAAGCCCGACAAGCACGAGCACGAACAGCGCGGTGGCAGTTGCAGCCAGCGCGGCGCGCGCCGGCACGTCCAGGCTGTCGAAACGGTTCGAAGCCGCCGCAGCTAGATCTCCAGCAGCGACAACTAACCTGTCCAGCACGTCACGCAGGCTGGCCATCAGCATGTCCATCATCTTCGACAGGTCGCTAAATCGGTCGCTCATGGCTCACTCCGCCGCCTTCAATTTTGCCGGAACGACGACGCTGGTCTTGTCTTGCCCGGACGACGGCACGGCAGTCGGTTTGCGGTGACCGCCCAGCGCGCCCAGCACCTCGTCGCGCGTGCCGAACATCTTAACGGTGCCGTCGTGCATGAAAACGACATGATCCGCCGTACGCAGCAGGTTCGTCTGGTGGCTGACGAGAATGACGGTGCAGCCCCGTTCCTTCAAATGGTGAAGAACATTGAACAGAGCCATTTCACCATCGCCGTCGAGGCCAGTGTTCGGTTCGTCGAGCACGACGAGCGCGGGATTGCCGAATAGCGCCCGGGCGAGAGCGATGCGCTGACGTTGGCCACGCGAGATTCGCGCCCCATGCGGCCCCACCTCCGTTTGATAGCCATTTGGCATCCGCAATATCGTCTCGTGGATACCTGCGGCCTGCGCCGCGGCGATCACTGCGGCACTATCGACATCGCGCAAGCGCGCAATGTTGTCGGCGATCGTTCCCGGAAACAGCTCGACCTGCTGCGGCAGGTAGCCGATGTGCATTCCAAGCTGGTCCGAAGGCCAACTCGCGAGCTCTGCGCCGTCCAGCCTTACATGACCGAGCGAAGGCCGCAACGTTCCCACCATGAGGCGGCAAAGTGTGGTCTTGCCGGAACCCGACGGACCAATCACGCCGCAGGTCTCGCCGGCCTCGACGTTGAAGGATACTTTGTTCATCAGGGCCTGCTGTGTACCCGGCGCATGGTAGTGTGCGTTCTCGAGCCTTAGCCGGCCTTGCGGGCGGGGTAAGGTCACTTCACCGCCCTGCCTAGAATTGGTGTCCGCGAACAGGCGCATGAGGTTGCGACGCGCGGTGCGAGCGGTAACCAGGCTGCGCCAGGCTCCGATCGAGCGTTCTATCGGCGCAAGCGCGCGGCTCAGCAGTACCGATGCCGCGATCATCGATCCGGCCGTCAGTTCGCCGCGCAAGACAAAGTAGGCGCCAAGTCCCAGCACGGCCACTTGCAGGGCCATGCGCAGCGAGCGCGACAGGCTCCCGATGCTGGTCGTGCGACCGAGAAGTTGCGCCTGGATGGTCATCAACGACTGCTGCTTTTCTTCCCAGCGCTGCAGCGCCGAGCCCGACATGCCGAGCGAGCGCAACGTCTCAGCGCCATCGATGTATTGGCCGGCCGCGACCTGGTTGCGACGCAGCTCTGCCGACGTTTCCTGGCTCCTGCGGCGGGTAAAGAAATCATTGGCGAGCGCGCCGCAGAACAAAAGGATCGCCCCGATGAGTCCGAGCACGCCCAGTGCTGGGTGCAGAAGCCACATGAAAGCCAGGAAGACGGGCGTCCACGGCGCGTCGAGAAAGGTCAGCATGCTGTCGCCACCGACGAAACCGCGCAGGTCCGCTACGTCCTTCAGGCCGGCCTCGACGTTGCTACCCGCGAGGCGAGCCTCCATGGCTCGTTCGATCACCGGGACGTTCAACTGGTCGTCGAGCCATTGGCTGATATGGCCGAGGATCATGCGGCGGGCTTGTTCCAAAAGGCCATAGACGGCGATCGCGCCGATCACCGCCAGGGTGAGCCACACCAGCGTGTCGATCGACCCGCTCGACAGCACCCTGTCGTAGATCTGCAGCATGTAGACGGTGCTGGCGAGCATCAGGACGTTTGCAAGCAGGCTGAAGATGAGCAGGGCGGGCGCCTGGCGCCGGGCCAGATGCATTACCTCTTCGAACTGCGGTCTTGGCTGCGGCACGGCTCGCCCCCCATTGTGATGCTTTGGATTGTGCCGGCCGGGCGCCAGGAAAGGCGCCCGCCCGGTGTCGGGTCAGATGATGCCGTCCGGGGCGTCGACATGGACCGAGAACGTGTCGGTAAAGCTGTCATTGTCGCCGTCGACGAGATTGGCCGTGAAATCCAGGTCGAGCGGCGCCGGGTTGGACTCCTGCTCGAGCGAGAACTGAATCACGGGGATCTTGACGGTGCCCACGCCCATGATGAGCTGGACCGCCTCGATCTGCTTCGCGCCGCCGTCGATCTCGAAGTACTTCCCGCCCTCCGCGACGTCAGGAATGAGCGGGTCGTGGCGCGGGGCATTGCTGAGCATGCCCGCCGTCACGTCGGTAGGACCGCTGACGGTACCGTCCGTATAGTAGACGATGTAATAGAGGTCTTCCGTAGCCGGGTTGTAGCCGCCGACGGAGTTGTCGATATAGACCGTGACCTTATCCACGTCTTGCTGGGGATTGACCACGAAGCTCTCGTCGCCCGAGGTGATTGAGGTGCCGGCGAACAGCGGGGTACCCCCGCTCTTGCCGTCGAGGTTGTTGTTGTTGACGCCGATGCCCGAAGTCGACACGTTCATCTTCGATGAGCTGTTGATCAGGCTAGTGGCACCATACCCCTCCAGCGTTGCCTCGGTAGGGTCATTGTTGACCAGGTCTTCGATGTCGTTCGGGAAACTGCCCGCCCCATTCTCCAGGGGAGCGGTCACCAGATTGCTGAAGAAGATGACGTCACCGTCGTGACCGGTCGGCGGGAATTGCAGCGTTTGCACCGCGTCCGGACCGCCCGCCTTCAGCGAACCCTGTGTGGTGTCGAAGGTCGTGATCGTTCCAGGAGGGGTGTCGACGTCAAGGTCGTAAGTGCCGTTGACCGGATCGAAGGTCAGTGTGAAGTCCACGTCTTCAGCCGTGCCGTCGCCGTTGAAGTCATCGTGGATCGAGCCTGTGAAGGTGTAAGGGTCTGCCGCGTCCGGTGTCAGGGATAGGCCCGACGTTACCGTCGGGTTGGAGTCGATTGTATAATCGTCCAGCGTTACGCCCAGCAGGTTGAACCCGTCGGCGCCTGGGTCGTGCGTCCAGGTGCCATGGGCGCCACTGTCGTAGTCACCGGTTGCGTTCTCCACAGCAATTGCCGGCCCGGTGTCTTCGAAGGTGAAGGCACCGCCTATGTCGACCGAGGTGTGCGCGCTGTCGCCGTCGCCGTCGGTTGCGGTTGCGGTCAGGCTCACCAGGTTGGCGGCAAGGATGACCGGAGTGTCCGCCTCTACGGGATCGGTTGGATCGCCATGGACAACCGCACGCGACTGGTCGAGGGTCACGTTGCCGTCGGCATCGACCGAGATGCGGAACACCTCATCCGTGCCGGCAGTGCCGACGATGTCGCCGCCGACAACATTGAGAAGCACCTCAAGGCCGCTGAGCGTATCGAACACGCCGCTGGCGACGTTACTGCCGCCGCCGAGTACATCCAGCGTGTAGGTCACATCGTCGGTGGCCGCTGGTCCATCGACGCCAAAGTTCGGCGTGAACAGCGCCGCGAAGCTGGTCGAGTCGTCGGTAACGAAGTCCGAATCGCCGACCACCAGGGTCGGTACGTCATTGCCGGACGGCACGATCGATGGGCCGTCATCGTCGAAGTTGATCAAGGAGCCGACCTCTGCGCTGGCGACGTTGGTCTGATCTGTGCCGAAATGCACTTCCTTGACATCGAAATAGTCTTTTTGCTCGTCAATGTTCTTGATAGTGAAGCGGTCAAAGGTTGCGTCTGCGGTGAAATCGACCGTCACACCCTCGCCGACATTGTGAAGGATCACTCCCAGGTTGGTGTAATCAACCGTGATGCCCAGGGTGGCGGCATCCGTTACCACGCCGTTCAGCTTGAAAGTCACTGAGGCGATGTTGACTTCCGCATCGTTGTCATCACCCGGTAACGTGGCGCCTTTCGCGTTGTCATCATTGTTGTAGGCGTGGACCTCTATGTCAGCCACGGTATGGGTCGGAGTAGACTGCGAAATCGAGAAACCCGCGGTGGAGACGGTCTCGATGTGATCTGTGTAGTTCGGCGCGGTCGGCGTGTTGGTAAAGTTCTTGCCGGCGCTCTGGGTGCCGCCGTTGATCAGGTCGATCTGAAGCTCACGGCCAAAGCGCACGTCTTGTGATGAGACGCCCAGGCCTTGCGTGCTGACATTGACTTCAGCCTGTACGCCATTGTCATGAGCCGTGACCAGGATCTTCTGCGTGCTCGCCGTGTCAGCGTCGAGGATATACCACTTGTTGTGTCCGGGAGGGGCGTCACCAAGCGAGCTGAAATTCAGGACGCTGGTCCCGGTGACCGAGGCGTAGACTAGCTGATCCAGATCGATTAGATCGACGTCCGCGTTGTCAGGGTCCGGATTCATCAACGCCACGTACTGGACCAGGTACAGGTCCGCGTCGCCGTCCAGCGCAAACGAGAAGGCGAGGGGATCGAGTAATGGATCGGGCTCGCCAACTGAGGTCGGGTCAGAGGTCCCAATGACGCCGATCACGACGTCTGCATTGTTCGGGTCCTGGAACAGCCAGACATAATTGCCATCGACCGTCCGGATGCCGGTGACCGCGCCGTCGGTGGGTGAAAACGCAGTTCCCGAAGAGTCCTGGGCGAGAACGACCGAGGTGATGGTCTCCCCTGGGTCCGCAGAGGCCACCACGAAGTCCTCCTTGAAGGCGACCTCCAGCGCGGTGCCAAGATTCAGCAGATATTGCAGCGTGGTGTTGGTGCTGTACAGCGGATCGGATGGGTCAATATCATTGTCCGTGAGGCCAGCGCTCTCATCGATGATGATGTCATGAGCTGTGATGTCGATTGCCATGGAGATTCTCCCCTTTTTGAACAACATCAAGAAAAGGGGTTCACCCCCACCCGATGTCGGATGCACCTACCCCAGGGCATCCGCCGGCGCACAGAATTGCGGCCGTTTATCCTCCATTGTGCCGCCGACGCAGAGGACGCGTCCATTCGCGGTTCGATAGTGTTATGGTGAATGCCCCTACCTGATCGAACGATATACATCCTTCGAAAGATCGAGCCGCGACAGGCGCTCGCGGGCAACCGCGTTGGTATGGATCGATCGATATGCCGTGGGTTTCCGGCCTTTTGTCGGCATCTTGTCGACGCAGCCTGCCTTGCCAGCTCGCCGAAGGTAGGATCAAAGCCCGCTTTTGTGACTTGGTCCCAGATGGTCGGAAGCTTCGCCAAAAGTCGCCCAGGCGAGTTCCGCCCTGCTGCCGAGGCGGAGCTTCTCGTAGACGTGATGCAGGTGCATCTTCACCGTGCCTTCGGATACATGCAGTCGCTGCGCAATGATCTTGTTGCGCAGGCCGCGTGAAACAAGGCCGGCGACTTCCGTCTCGCGTCCAGTAAGCTTTGGCGCGCGCTGAGGCAGCGATCTCGGCGTCAGCAGATGCTGGAGGATATGGTCGTCGACCCACTTTCGGCCGCCTGCCACTGCATTGGCGCATTCGACAAGGTAGCTGTGGCTGATGCCGTCCATCAGCAGGCCGTCGGCATCGAGCTTGGGGATTTCGTTGAAGTCGAATCCGCCGTTTGGCTGCAGGATGTAGATGATGCCCAAAGGGCTGCTGGTGGCTCTCAGCCTTGCGGAAAGGCCGGCCGTCTGCCGGTCCACACCATCCAACCCTATGATGACAAGATCGGGCCGGTGGCGCTCCACCAAGGGGAGAACCTCAATCGTGTGGTGGCATTCTGCGACAACGCTGTGTCCCGCCTTCCGCAAAACCCACTCCAGACCGGCGAGATACACCCCCCGCGGGTCCGCGACTACCAAGCTCGACATGGGAACACGTCCGTAAAAAACGCAACGAACTTTGTTTAATATGTCAAGAAACCAGAGCTTCGGTCGATTGTCAAGGAGTTGCTAATATTGTAGTATATTCAAGGCTATGAATGGCATTTTCTGCGTTCGACAGGCCCGCCGAAGCGCTCGTGATCGCGCAAGGCGCCTCTGGATTTGACGCCTGTTAAGCTGCCAGTGATGACGGATTTTTGAGCTGTCTTCTCCCCTTGGGCAGACAGGCGGAGCTACTCGCAAAGCCAAATCATATGTTCTATGCTCGCTGGCATCACTGCGTTCGACAGCCGTGATCGGAACTGAGGTCTGTTGTCCTGAGGCGGGGCATCAATGTTCGAGGTCGGCGGATTTTTTCGGCAACGAATGCCGTTCTCAAAGGGCCGGCGCATCGTCGGCGCCCTTGCTCTCGTCGCCGCTGTATTCGGGCTGTTGCTGCTCGCACCGGAAGTGGCGAATGCGAAGCCGAACTGGACGCTCGATCCGGCGAATTCGACGCTCACCTATCAATCGGTGAAGAAGAACACCATTGTCGAAACCAACAAGATCAGGAACCTCTCGGGCACGCTGACATCGGATGGCGCCGCCAAGGTCACGTTCGACCTCAACTCGGTCGACACCGGCATCGACCTTCGCAATGTCCGCATGCGCTTCCTGTTCTTCGAAACCTTCAAATTCCCGACGGCGGAAGTGACGGCGAAAGTCGATCCCGCCGCTTTTGCCGATCTCGCCACCAAACGGCGCATGAGCGCGCATATCCCGTTTCGCCTGAGCCTGCACGGCGTCGACAAGGACCTTG
This sequence comes from Mesorhizobium sp. M0217, assembly GCF_040321955.1. Classification (NCBI taxonomy): domain Bacteria; kingdom Pseudomonadati; phylum Pseudomonadota; class Alphaproteobacteria; order Hyphomicrobiales; family Phyllobacteriaceae; genus Mesorhizobium; species Mesorhizobium sp. M0217. Next base: position 72,945 of record NZ_JAMYSN010000004.1, read on the forward strand.
AGGCCAATGTCGTGGTCACCATGATCACCGACAGCATGGTGTCGATCGCCTCGGAGGCGCCGGTCGCCGTGCATGTCGAGGATTTCGGCCTGTTGCCCAACATCGAAAAACTCCAGCAGGCGGCCAATGTCAGCAGCATCGTCCCGACGGCTTCGGTGTCGTTCGACTTCGTCTTCACCGCTGATGGCGCCAAGCCTGCGGCCACGCCTGCCGTCGCGGCCGCAGCCCCAGCCGATGCCGGGCCGGTCGCCACAGATGCAGGCAAGATGTCCTTCAGCGACGATGAATGCCTGAACAGGTTCGAGGTGCTGTCGCGCACCGGCGCCGTCTATTTTCGCCCAGCCAGCGCTCGGCTCGATGAAAAGAGCCGCCCGCTGCTGGCCGAGGTGGTCGGCGTCGTCGGCAAATGTCCGAAACTGAAGGTCGAGGTTTCGGGCCATACCGATTCCGACGGCTCGCCGACGGCCAACAAGAACCTGTCGGAACGGCGCGCCAAGGCGGTCGCCGACGCGATCATCGCTGCGGGCATTCCATCGGCGCAGATCACGGCTTCCGGCTATGGCGAGGAAAAGCCGGTGGCGCCGAACGATACGCCGAAGAACAAGGCGCTGAACCGGCGGATCGAGTTCTCCGCCACGCCGCTCTCCAACTGAGCCGGTCCTTAACTGAGAAGGCCCGTCAACCGAAAAGGAATCCGGTGCGTTTGGACATGATTGCAAGTTGCGGCAACTTCATGCGCGGCATCGGCCTCGCCGTGCTGGCGCTTGCGTTGACCATGACCATTACCATGACCGCGGCCAGTGCCGAACGCCGCATCGCCCTGGTGCTCGGCAATTCCCATTACCGGAACGCGCCGGTGCTGCCCAATCCGGTGAACGATGCGCAGGCAATGTCCGATCGCCTGAAGGGGCTGGGCTTCGAAATCGTCTCCGGCCTCGATCTCACCAAGGCGCAGACGCAGGAAAAGATCGCGCAATTCGCGCGGCAGGTGCGTGGCGCCGATGTCGCGCTGTTCTTCTATGCCGGTCATGGCCTGCAGGTCTCGGGCAGGAATTACCTGCTGCCTGTCGATGCGGCGCTGGAGGACGAGACCTCGCTCGACTTCGAAGCCGTGCAGGTGGATTTCATCCTGCGGCAGATGTCGCGCGAGACCAGCATCAGGCTGGTGTTCCTCGACGCCTGCCGCGACAACCCGCTCGCCGATGTGCTTGCCAAGGAGACCGGCGGCGACAGCACGGCAAGCAGCGGCCTTGCCGAAATACCGATCGAGAATGGCGGCGCCGGCACGCTGGTCGCCTTCGCTGCCAGTCCCAACCAGCTCGCCTATGACGGACCGGGCGAGCACTCGCCATTTTCGGCGGCGCTGCTTGCCCATATCGGCGAGGTCAACGTCTCGATCACCGAAGCGATGAACCGGGTTACGTCGGATGTGTTCAAGGCCACAGCGGGACGCCAGCAGCCCTGGGTCAACGTTTCGCTGACCACCGATGTCGTGCTTCACAAGGTCGATCTCAAGGCGCCGCTGATCGTCGGCGATTCCGGCGCGGCTGCGCCCGAAGGCGATACGCAGGCGCGCACCGGCGCGGCCGCCAATCCGCCGGGTACGGACGCCGGCGAGCAGGCGCTGGAACAGCTGCGTGAGGAAATTCCGAAGCTGGGCTCGGACGCGCCAGTCCTTTTCGACGTTCCGGTCAATTTCGGCGACCCGGCGATCGACGGCAAGAGCATCGCCCAACTCATCCAGGGCAAGCCGCACTTCAGTCCGGTCGAGGGCCTGGAAAAGTCCGTCTGGGACAACCAGTGCAGCAACTGTCATCAATGGACCGAGGAGCGGCTGTGCGATCAGGCCAAGACCTACGTCACCAATGATGTCTCGGTGTTGCGCCTGCAACACCCGCTGGGCACGCGCTTCAAGGTGGCGCTCGGCAAATGGGCGCAAAACGGCTGCAAATGAGACCGCCAACAATGGGTTGGATCAGATTTCAATGAAATCTCATCACGATCCAGAGCAATCAGGCTCGGCGCAGCGCCTCGGTTTCGGCCAGATGGATGCCCATTTCGACAAAGGCGGTGAGCACGGAGAAACGGTCCGCCACCGCAACCCGCGCCAGTCCGGCCAGTATACCGGTATTGACGGCGTGCGCAGCCGGCAGCGGCCGCAGCCCCGACCCGTTCTGCGCAGCCAGGCCGCTGATATGCCGTTGCGCCGCGAGCGCGATCCAGCCGGCAGGCGTGTGCTGCTGCGTCATCGCCGCCCCGGCGACAGCCTCCCGGCGGGTTGCATTGTTGGGGTCGCCGACCCACTCCTGGATCAGTGTCAGCGTTGCGAGGTCCTGCTCTTCGAGCAGCTCGGTCAGATGCCCCAGGCACTCATGGCCCCACCAGATTGCGGCCCGGTCAGGCAGGAGATAGGCGCAAAAGGTAATCGCTTCCTCGGGGATGCGCCCGGCCATCAGCCGGCGGCAGAACTCGAGCGAGGGTTGGTCGGTCGGAACGGCCGTCATGTCCCGGGCGACAGCCGTGTTCGCGGCGAAGAGATCGCGTGCGGTCTGGAATCGAAGCCCGTTGACCATCGCTGCTGTTATCCTCCCCCAGCCCTCACTCAACCCGCCTGCGAGGCGTGGGTCAAGTCTGTCGACCACCACATGTCCATGACGTTGTTCACAGACAAACGCCTCACGGTTTGGTATATTCCACAGCCGACCGTGATCTCGACAGATCATTGTCGAACAGGAAGAGTTGGCCCGGATCCATGGATCGGGCCTGAGTGAAAATCGGATGCTCGAAACGGGAGTAACCGTTATGCAGCGGCACATTTCAGTCTTGGCATTGGCGACCGTGCTTTTCTCGACCCACGTCTATGCCGACCCACTTCAGAAATCGGAAGACATTGTGAAGTTCTTTGCCGGCACGATCGATCACGGCGCGGCACGCGGGATTTGTGTCGGCACCGAGGACGAGTGCAAGAGCAAGACCGGCCAGAAAGAAAAGCCTCCGGAGAAGACCGGCCTCGATATGCTGATCAATTTCAGCCTGGATTCGTCCGAGCTCGACGCCAAGGCGCGCAGCGAACTCGACCAATTCGCCAAGGCGCTGAAGGACGATCGGCTGAGCAAGCTGTCCTTCGTCGTCGAAGGCTATACCGACGCATCCGGCTCGGCGACCTACAATGAAGGCCTGTCGCAGCGCAGGGCGCAATCGGTCACCGCCTTCCTCGAATCCAACGGCATCGAATCCACCCGCATCAAGGCGGTCGGTCTCGGCGAGGCCAATCCACGCAATCCCGATCCCTACGATCCCGTCAACCGGCGGGTCGAGATGCGGATCAAGGCGCAGTAGCTTCGCCGGCTGCGTCTTCCGGCCGTCGTCAAACACAACGCCGCGCGTCCAACGGACACGCGGCGCTTTTGTTGTTTGACATGATCGATCAGTTCTTGAGCACGCCGCCGACCGCTACGCCGGTGCCGAAGATCAGCGCCTTGGTCAGGAAATCATTATTGTCCCGCGGCGGCGGTTCATCCTCGCGCACGACCTCGCGGTTGCGCCTTTTCTGCACGAACTGCTGTTGCCGGCGCGGCTTCTGGGCGTACTGCTTCTTGCGTGGCTTTTCCGCCACCGGCTTCAGCGTGCGGGCCTTCTGCACCACCTGTTTTCTCGGCTTGTCCACTCCGGCCTGGTCGGCCTCGTGCTTGGCACGAACGGCCTCCATCATCGGGTCCGTCTGGATAACCAGGAACGCCAGTTGCTCGCGCGTCAGGAAGGTGGTCGGAGGCAGCCCGTTCCCCTCTTGCCAGTCGCCGATCGCTTGCCGGGTCTTGGCGCCGATATTGCCGTCGACGCGGCCAAGCTCGTTGCCCAGCGCCTCGACGCGCAATTGCAGGTCGATGCGGCCCTGGCGATCGAGACCGATCGCGTTCTCCGTCGCCTCGGTGCCCAGCACCTTCTTCATGTCCTCCGAAATGCCGACCGAGGTGCGCACGGCAGAACCCGAGTTCGCTTCGTCGGCATCGAGCGCTGCCACCTGCCGTTCCTGGGCTTTCGGATCGTTCAGCGCATCGATGTTGAGCCGCGCCACCGTGGCGAAGCGGCCATTCGGGAACTGTTCGAGATAGGCTTCGTAGAATGGCGCGGTGTTGCGCTTCGAGGCCTCGTCCCAAAGCCGCTGCTCGACTTCCCACGAAGGCGGTTCGCTGGTGACGAGAGCAGGAGCGGGCGCTGCCGCGGCGTTCGCGTCATCGGCGGCCGGTTTTACCATCGGTGCGGCTTCGGCGGCCGGTTTGCCAAGGAAGACCTCGCGGCCCAGCGATGCGTTGTGCCATGGCCGCTGGCGGCCTTGCGTGGTCTCGGCCACTTCGCCGCGCACCCGCGTCAGCGCGCTCTGGATCTCGACGCCGGGTTCGGTCAGGTGCCTGGCGAGCGCGGTCGAGTAGGGGCTGTCGACGCCGTTGCCGTCAAAGGCGATGGCGCCCGGATCGGTGGCATAGGCAATCAGGATGCCGCCGGTGCCGACGCCCTCTGATTTAGGATCGATCGGCGCCAGGCCGGTGCCCAGCGCGGTGGAGCGGGTCTTCGGCATCGCGGCCGCCAGCGTCCGTGCCAGCGGATTGTCGCGGCAGGCATCGAGGATGATGACGCCGACCGCCGGGTCGGGCGGCAGTGCGGCCATGAAGTCGTCGATCTGGACGGTGCGGGTCTTGAGATAGGCAGGTGACGTCAGTTCGGCGTCGACCGGGATCAAAAAGTTCTTGCCGTCGACCTGCATGCCGTGGCCGGCATAGAAAATGACGGCGAGGTCGGCATCGTAGGACTGCTCGGTGAATTTGCTGATCAGGCTGTGCATGCCGGCATTGTCCTGGTCGACGCCCTCGATCACCTCGAAGCCGGCATTGCGCAGCGTCGATGCGATGAGATGCGCGTCATTGGCCGGATTGGGCAATTCGACGGCATGGACGTATTTGCTGTTGCCGATGACCAGCGCGACGCGTTTGACGCCACCGGCATCCGGCGCCGCCGCCTGGACGGTGCCAAGCGCGGTCAGCATTAACAGAAAAAATCCGCTCAAAAGGACGGCAAACGCTTTCATGGGATCGGCCCTCCGCCCCAATGGGGCGCGTTATTGATGGCTGCGCATGCTAAATTTCACCAGCGACTGTATCGCTTCTGCCAAAATGGCTGTTGGGCGTATGTGATCCCAGCCACAGTTTTGGTTCACAAGGACCCAAAAACCTTCCCAAATATCCGCAAACATACCATTCGCCGGCCTCAAAACCAATCGGCTTGGCGAAAGCCGGGGCAAACTGCCCGCTCTAGCCCGGCTCGAGCGCATTTTGGGTCGAGCCGACCAGTGCCGTTATCGCCTGCTTGTATTTTTCGAACTCCGGCGATGTCTGGCGGACTTCCGTCGTCGTCTGCTGGCCCGCATCGGTGGTGGCGGACGTCGGCAATTTGCGGCCCATCTTCCGTTCCGCCCAGTCGACGACGTAGCTGGCGGTCTTCCCGGCGAGAAACGGGTTGGCCTGGATAACGGACGAGCCGAGCACGGCGCTCAACTGCGCCGATCCCGGCGACGCCAGCACCTGATGTGCGCCTTCCATGCCGAGGAAATGGCAGAGATAGAGCCGGCCGGCGGTGATCTGGTGGCCACGCGCCTTGAGATAGGCTTCGCCCTCGCGCGCCAGATTGCGCACCATCTCACGCGAGATGGTGGCGTCGTAGCGCAAAGCGAGCAGGTCTGCGGTCGACAGCGAGCGCGCCAGTTCGGGACGATAGGTGTTCATCATCCGGATCCAGGTCTTGGATATGAACTGGCCGGCGCCTGTCGCCGAAGACAGCGGGTTCTTGGCCCGCGCGCTACCGCCCGATTCGACGTGGACGATACGGTCGGTCAGCGTTTCGACGGCGGGATCGCTGGAAGTGACGGCAATTGCAGCGGTCACTGTTCCGAGCGGATCGATCGCCTGACCGCTTTGATAGAGTTCGAAATGCAAATGTGGCCCGGTCGACAGGCCGGTGGTGCCGATATAGCCGATGATATCGCCGGCCTTCACCTTGGTGCCGACACCGCTGGCAATGGCGAATTTCGACATATGCGCGTAGCGCGTCTCGCGGCCGCCGCCATGGGCGATCTTGACCACATTGCCGTAGCCGCCGCCGTCGCCCTGGAAGATGATCTCGCCGTCGAAGGCTGCGGCGATCGGGGTCCCCACGGGTGCTGCCCAGTCGACGCCTTTGTGGATGCGAACAACGCCCAGGATCGGATGCTTGCGCGGCCCGAAGGTCGACGTCATGACACCGTTGACCGGCGTCACCATGCCGTTGGCCACCGTCAGCGAGCGCACCTGGTCATCGCCCGAGACGCAGGAAAACTGGCCGTCGCTCTGCTGGAAAACGAAACAATCGAGGCTCTTTTGCGTGCCTTGGATGCCGACATAGAGCACCCGTCCGTCGGTCTCGTTCTTGCCGCGCGGCGTCTGCGAATAGATCAGCACAAGGCGCTGGTCCTCGCTGGCGAAAGCATCCAGATCCTGTCCGCGCGACAGATACATGATGGCTTCGCCGATGATGCCGCTCGGCACATTGTTGCGGGCCGCCGTCGAGTAGATCGCGTCGAGCAGGCGGTATTGCCGTTTCTGCGTGCCTTCGGTCTCGGCGCCCGAATAATTGAACAGGTCCTCGCGCACCCACGGGTCGACGCCCGACACGAAGGCGCCGGCCGCGTTGCGTGTCAGCGTGCCTACAAAGACGTTCCTGGCGTAGATCGAGACCTGCATCAGCGACATCGTCGTGGTCTCGCGCGTCGGCCTAAAGCCGCGCATCGCCACGACATAACCAGGCTGCAGGCCGTCCTTGTCGAACAGCGCCTTCAGCGCCTCGCCGGCAAGCTTTGCGTCGTCGGCGGAAAAATGCGCATCGAGCGCCACGCTGTCCAGGCTGCGGTCGTTGAGGATTTTCACGAAAATGTCCTGGGTCGCCTCGAAGCGCTGGTATTCCGAGCTGACGGTGGCAACGCTGGTGTTGTTTTCGACCGGTGTCTTCTGAAAGGCGGGGAGTGCTGCTTCGCCCTCACCGATGGTCTCGCCCCAGCCGGCCTCGGGGTCATCGGCCGCCGCCGATGCACCCGGAGCGGTCTGCGGGTCAGGAGCTGGGCCGGAGGCCGCCGGAGCCCCGTCCGCGCCGGGCGATGGTTGAAGATCGTTCTGCAGGTCATTCTGCGGATCGTTGGGTTCGGCGGGTGGCGCGACCGCGGTCTTCCGCTGCGCCTGAAAGAAAGCGAAATCCTCTTGCGTCGACGGGATCGTCGTCATGAATTTTTCGCTGGCGCTCAGCATCACGTCGGAGAGAACCATGATCTGAGGGGAGATGCCGGCCTGGTCGAGCTCCGTCGGGCGCGGCATCCCGCGGCTCTTGGCGGCGCCGGCCTCCGGCGCCAGTGTGATCCACATCGGGTCGCCGGCAAGGTCGATGATGGCCGGCACATAGACCGATGCGTCGGCCGGTACGTCGTCCGAGCCTTCGACGGCGTGCAGTTCCTCGTCCTCGTCGCCAAACGACCAGTAGTCGGCGGTAAGATAAAAGCCGGTGGCAATCGCGGCAAGGGCGATTGTCGCCAGGCCAGCCGCCAGCCCGATCCAGATCCTGCGCCTGCGCAGCGCGGCGCGCGCCTGCTTCTTTGCTCTGAAGCTGGTGTCGATGCTGTGCGTCACGGCGCGCTTCCGGTCAGGAAGAAGGTCCAGCGCACCTGTTCCTGCGTGTCGACTTCGAGAAACTTCGCCGCGATATGGCCGCGCTGCCAGCATTCATCGATGCCACGGATCGAGAACCGCCGCCGCTCGATGCACATGTCGGTGGAGCCTGCCAGGATGGCGTGGCCGAAGACATCCGTCGCGTAGATGTAGATGTAGCGGTTGGTCAGCTCCTCGCGAATGACGTTGACGCATTGATTGGCGCCGATGGTCCACCAGCCATCGGTCTGGTCGGCATCGTCGACCTTCTGGCCGACGGCAAGATTGACGACGTCGAGCGTCTGGTTGCAGACGGTGAATTCGGCGCGCGCCTGCCCGGTGGAAAGAAGCGCCAGCAACAGCGTCGCGACCGCGCTCGCGGCGAGCTTCACCCGCACGTTCCGGGCAAGCAGGACGGGATCACGGCGACGGCGTTGCATCGGCGTCGGTGCTACCCGCCGAGGCGGAAATATTTGGCGGTCGCCGAAAATGCCGAACTCCTGGCGCCGATCTCGTCGAGTATCCTGGGCAACAGCACCGAGGCCGGCGTCGGCGTTGTGAAGTCCGCCGCCTTAATGTCCTGCGGCCCGGTGATCACCATGATGATCTGCGGCAACGCCTTGCCAGCCGCCTTGTCGGCGGCGCCGAGCCCGATCGGGATCGAGAAGGTCGCCTTGTCGGCTTGTACGACAACATGGTCGTCGAGGTTGAAGGCGATGCCCCTGTGGTCGATCAGGAACACGCTCGACACCAGCCCGCCATGCGTCACCAGCGTGCCGTCGATCGGCGAGCCGTCCGGCACCGATGTCTGGTCGAGGACAAGCTGCGGCCTGTCGGCCGTGCTCGCGCCCATGAAACGCAGGAAGCCGGTGATCCCGCATTGCGGGGGCTGGATAAGGCGGACGCTGATATCCGGCTCGACATGGAACTTCGCCTGGAATTCCCCAAGCAACTGTTCGAAGGGTGGCACCGACGTGCCGAAGCCCTCGATCGCGACACCCTTGTCGGCGGCCGACGTCACCGTCGCAAAAAAACAATCACCACCATTGAAGGCGCGTACCCAGGTGACCCGCTCCGCGGCCGCATCGGCCGGTGGCGGCACCTCCGGCTTGGGCACGTTCATGGCAATGTCGGGCTCTGCCGGCTTGTCGGCCTGCTCACCGCTGGCGATATCGGGCTGGCTTGGCTTGGGCTCCGCGGTCGGTTCAGGCGCCCGCGCCTTGGGCTCGGGCGCTTGAGCGGTGGGTTCCGGCGTCGGTGCTGTGGGTTTGGGGGCCTCGGCCGTCGGTTCAGGTGTTTGCGTGGCTGGCGCTGTCGCCTTGGGCTCTACCGGCGGACTGACAAGCTCCGGGTTCTTCGCGGCACCGGGCTGCGACGGGCCGGATGGCGGTTGCAGCGCAACGGTCTTGTCGGTTGGTTCGGCCGGCTGCGGGGCCGTAGCGCTCGACGCGACTGGCGGCGTCGGCTGCGGCTCGACCGGCGCTTTGGCCTGATCTTCAGCCGCAGTCTCCGCTGGTTGCGTCTTTGGCACCGTCTTCTCGACCGGCGCAGTGTCCGGAACGGGCTTGTCAGCGACGATCGGCTTTGTCAGTTCGGGTTGGAGCGGCTTGCCGGTGTCGGTGACGCGAGGCCGGTCTCCGAATCCCACGATACCCGATGCATAGAGCCCTCCAAGCGATACCACGGCCACCGCCGACAGCACCGCGATCGTCAGATTTCTGCCTGTAGTAGCACGCTTCGGCGGTGTGCTTTCTCGTCTGGGAGTTTCAGCAGCCGGTTTCGGCTGCGACAGGTGCGCTGGGCGCACGTGCGGCACGAAAGACGGCTCCGCCGTGCCGCTTGGCGGGGCCGAACCGAAGCCTTGGGCCGGCGAGTCCCCGATCTTCGAAACAGGCCCGGCGGTTTGCCCGGTTCGCGGCAGGCCGGGCCGGGGCGCAAGCGAGGCCGGCGGCAAGGTCGCGTCGCTGTCGTCGCGCGTCAACCGGGCGATTTCGGCCATGCTGGCCGGTCGATCATCCGGGTCAGGCTGCAGCATCGCTTCGACAATGTCCCTGAAATCGGCATCGATGCCGGAGAGATCAGGCACGGTCCGCCGTTTTTCGACGATCTCGTATTGCGAGCCGCCCATGTCGATCGGCTTGCCGCGCAGCGCCGCCGCCAGCACCAGCCCCAGGCTGTAGATGTCGGACTGTTCGCTGACCTCGCCGCCATAGAGCCCGAGCTGCTCGGGAGAAACATAGTTGTATTTTCCGGCGAACTTGCCGCCGATCAGCGTCTCGCCACCGACCGCGGCCGATCGCGCAATGCCGAAATCGATGATCTTTGCCCGCTCGACCCGGCCGCCCGGCAGGATGATGTTGTCGGGCGACAGATCGCGGTGGATGGCGCCGGCCTGGTGCACGGCGCTCAGGCCCGAGGCCAGCCGGTGGCACAGTTTGCGCACATCCGGAGTCGCCATCGCCCCGCCGCGCATGACGTCGTACAGCGACTGGCCGTCGACGAATTCCATCGCCAGATAGGGCCGCCCGATGCCGGGATCTATGGTGAAGACGTGGTAGCGCACGACCGCGTCATGCGACAGATGGTTGAGGATCGAGGCTTCCTTGCGAAACAGCGACAGGATCGTCTGATCGCGGGCGAATTCCGGCAGCACGATCTTGATCGCGACATGATCGCCGGTCTGGATGTTGTGGCCGCGATAGACTTCGCCCATGCCGCCCGACGCGATGCGTTCGTCGAGCTCGTAGATGCCGCTGAGCTGCGTGCCGACGCTGGTATCCGCCATGTTGGGCAATAGCCGGGTCTTGTCGTCGGAGCTCATCGGTCGTGGCCTCCTGCTCGGGACAGGCCATTGCCTTTGTCTCTGATCTTGACCAGAACGATGGTGACGTTGTCGGTGCCGCCGCGCTCAAGCACCATGGAAAGCAGCTTTTCGCAGGCAGCCTGCGGCGCTGCCGAGAGCACTGCTGCCGCAATTTCCGCGTCGCTGACATGCGCCGTCAGCCCGTCCGTGCTGAGGATGAAGATGTCGCCGGCAAGGGTCTCTCCCTGCTGGAAGTCGATGGCGATTTCGTCGTTGACGCCGATGGCACGGGTGATGACGTTGCGGCGCGGCCAGTTCTCCGCTTCGGCTGCGCTGATCGCGCCGCTGTCGAGCAGTTCCTGCACCTCGGTGTGGTCGCGCGAAATCTGCGAGATCGCGGCGTTGCGCACGAGATAGACGCGGCTGTCGCCCGACCACAGGCAGGCGAACCTGCCGTCCATGGCCAGCAGTGCGGCAACGGTGGAGCCGATGGTCACGCCGCGTGAGCGCGAAATCCGGCGGATCTCGGCGTGCGCCCGGTTCAGCCGATCCTCAAAGCGGGCGCGCAGATCCGGCGCCGAACTGGCGATGCCGATCGTCGCCAGATGCTCGACAATGCTTGCCGAAGCGACTTCTCCGGCCTCGTGCCCGCCCATGCCGTCGGCCACCACCCAGAGGCCGATCTGCGGCTCGACCAGAAAGCTGTCCTCATTGTGGTCGCGCACGCAGCCCTTGTGGCTCACGCCGTAGCTCTCAAAGGCGGCATCGTTCACTTGCCTACGCTCCGCAACGCCTTGGCTGACGTGCCTGGCCAGTCTGCCACAGCCCCATTCATTAGAGTATCGAAATCTAAGCCGCTGATGACGGACGGTGTGGTGCCGCCGCTGTCTCTGCGTCCTGCAATCGCCGGTCCTGCCATGCAATTCCCCATCAGAAAGCCTTCGGACAGCTGAACGCGGAGAGCGCCGGCAGCGTGAACGGATTGCCGTCCTCCCCGGTCTTGATCGTGTAGGCGACATCGCGCCCGCCGATGACGAAATGCGCTTCGAGACTGTCGCCATTGGCGGTGACCTGCCCCTTGTCCAGCAATCGTTTCAACGCCCAGGGACCGTCGAACTTGATTGCGGACTCGCGGCCGGGCAGCTCCGGCGTCAGGCTGAGACTGGCCGAACCGGTCTTGCCCGGCCACGGAATCAGGCCCGGCGTGTTGCCGGCTTGGGTGGCCTGCAGCACCTGGCCGTCGATATTGAGCAGCGCCATGTCGGCATCGCCATGCAACGACAGCGGCGTGAATGTGATGCTGATCGACGGCACCGGCCCGCCGAGCGGAAAGAAAGCCGCGCGGATTTGTGCCGCGAGCTGAAAGTTCTTCAGCGTCGATTTCGCCAGATTGCGGCCGAACCTGGTGTCCTGCTTCCAGTCCCAGTCCTGGCCGCTCATGTCGACCAGCGACGCCAGGTTCTGCGCGAAGAACCGGTCGAGAACCCCGCCTGGAGAAAACAATCTGGCAAAATCCGCCATGGCGACATCGTCGGTACCGGCGGGGGCGAATGGAAAGCGCCCGGCAATCATCTCTTCGCACGGACGGCCGACGGTCTCCTCCAGCATCTCGTTGAGACGCGTGGTCGATGTTTCGGCGACGGTGCCCTCGAAATCGTCCGCCGCCGCGCTCACCATCCTGGCCAGCGCCTTCGGCAGCCGCGAGGCGTTGGCGCGTAGAGTCGATATCTGCAGCTGCAGATTGGCGTTGGCCTGGTCCGTCTGGGCGGGGACATCGGCGGCCAGCCGCACGCTCTGATAGATTTCGCGGAAATTCTGGGTCAGGGCGTCGAGCGGCCGCTGCCCCGGCGCCCCGGCCACCAAAGCCTGGAAAGACCGGAACTGGGCTTCGATGTTGGCGCCGGGATCCTTGTTCTGGGTGCTGACAAAGGCGGTCCCGGCCCTGCTCTGCGATTTGCGCGCCGCAATCTCGATGCCGATGCGGGCGAGGCCCTTGGCGCGCGCGGCGGTTTCCTGGTCGCTGTCTTGAGACGGCGCAGCCGGATTGCGCTCTTGCGTCAAAGCTGTTTCGCGCGCGATCGCCTCGAACAGCTGCATCAGCGGCGAACTCGGTGATCCCGCTGCGGACAGCGCCAGATATTGCGGTTTGTCGGCGGCCATTGCCTTGAACTTCAACCTGTCGAGCACCTCGTTCCACGCCGCCGCAAAGCCCTTGCCATAGCGATCGAGCAGCTCCGGGCCGAGCTTGAGCAATTCCTGGTCGAAACCGCCTTGCTCGCCGCTCGAGCCGATCACCCATTGATCGTCGACCAGCGCCTGCGCGCTCCTGGCAAGTTGCGCCAGATAGAAGTCGAAGCCGGCATGGGTGTAGAGACCGGGGACGCGAAGGCCGGCGAGATCGTTTCCGTCATTGCGCTCGAACAGCATCGGCGCTTCCGGGCCGGCTTGCGAGGCCACCGAAAAATCGTCCAGCGCCGCCGCATAGGTGGCCGACTGGATGAGAGCGGTGGCGCGATCGGCAAGGCTCATGCGGCCGAGCGAGCGCTGGGCGGATTCGACCAGCGTGCGGTTGAGTTCGAACGAGGGATCCTGGTCGTTGTCGAGCGCCAGCATGGCGCGCAAATGCTTCTCCAATTGCGCCCGGCCGTCGCGATTGTGGGCGCCGGGATAGCGGTTCTGTTCCCAGTCCCGTTTCAGCCAGGTGACGACCAGCTCGTCATCCACTTTCGGCGCCTTGCCGCCCAGCATCAGGTAAATCTCCAGCGGCTCGTACAGCGCCATCGGATCGGCCATCCTGGCCTCGATCGTGCGTTCGAGCTGGAACAGCAGGCGCGAGCGGAACATGCGCTCCAGCCCTTGCCGGTAGGCAGTCTCGGAAGCCGAAAGGATACGCTCGCGCTGGCTGAGGCCGAACGTCGCCGTGGCCGGGGTGGGCTGGTCTCTCGTATCGTAGCCGGCCGGCAGGCCGCGCAGCGCATCGAGCGCGCCGATGACGGTTTCGAGGTCGGCATCCGACACCGTCGTGCTGGCCAGCAGCGGCGCGGCTGTCGCGCGGTATTGGCCTGCCGCCTGGCCGGTCGCGGCGACCAGCGATTTGTTGGTCGTAAAGCTCAGGCCGAGAACGCCAAGCGCGGCGATCGCTATGGCCGCGATCGCTGTCAGGCCGGCGTAGCGGGCGATCGCAACGCGCCTGTCGGCCGCCCTGTCATAGGACACCCAGCCGGACTCGGCGAAAATGACGCGGCTCAACAGATCGTGCAGGAAGAAGCTTTTGCCGGTGCCGGAAAGATGCGCCTGGGCATTCCTGCCGAAACTGCGGCCTATGCTGCCCAGCAACTGGTCGATCGGCGTGCCTTCCTGCGTGCCGGAAGAAAAATACAGGCCGCGCAGGGGGGCGTTCAGCTGCTTGCGCGTCGGCTCGAAAACGCCCTCGAGGAAATTCACGATCCGGCCTTTCAGCGCACCGAGCTGCGCGGCGAAGCCGAAAATGGCGATGCGCGCGACCGGATCGGTCTCCGCCTGCAGCCGCTCGCTCATCTCTTCGGTCAGGCGCTTCACCAGCGCGTCGAATTCGGCTGGCGCTTCTGCGACCATGTTCAGGCCGCGCTCGGCGGTCTGGAAGGTCGCGCCCCACACCTTGCGCCGGCGTGCTTCGTCGAAACCGCCGAAATATTCCATGAATCCGGAGACCAGGTCGGCCTTGGTGAACAGCACGTAGACGGGAAAGCGGACCTTCAGGACCTCGTGGATTTCCTGCAGGCGGCTGCGGATCTCGGCGACACGGGCCGCCTGCTCTCCGTCCGCCATCAGATCGGCAAGGCTGATCGCCAGGATGACGCCATTGATCGGCTGACGCGTCCGGTGCCGCTTGAGCAGCGACAGGAACGCCAGCCAGCTTTTGCTGTCGGTCCGTGCATGGGAATCCTGCGTCGTGTAGCGCCCGGCCGTGTCGATCAGCACCGCCTCGTCGGTGAACCACCAGTCGCAATTGCGCGTACCGCCGACACCCGCCACCGGCTGCGCCTGGCCCGACCCGGCAAGCGGAAAGTTCAGGCCGGAATTGACCAGCGCGGTGGTCTTGCCGGCGCCCGGCGGGCCGATGACGATGTACCAGGGGACGTCGTAGAGGAAGTTGCGCTTGCCGCTCGACTGCCTGAGCGTCGCGACTGCTTCGTTCATGCGAGCTTCCAGCACCTTTGCATCGCTGCCGTCATCCTCGGCGCTGGCCATGGCGGCCTCCAGCGCCTTCTGCGCCTTGCGCCTGCGCCAGAACCGGATTGCATAGATGATCGCCACCGTTCCGACGACGATGCCGATGATCGCTGCCCGCAGCCAGATGGGATCCAACGGCCGGGCGCCGGCAAAGCGGATTAACGGGCCGGCGTACCAGACCGCGGCGGCAAAGCCGGCGAGCGCGAGCGCGCTGAAGATGCGCAGCAGCCAGCCGGTCACAGCATCTCCTCCCGCGGGATCATTACATCGACACGGCGGTTTTTGGCGCGGCCGTCCGGCGTTGCATTGTCGGCGATGGGCTCGTCCTCGCCCTTGCCCTCGACCTTTGTCCGCAACGGATCGCTGAAATGCGCTGCGATCATCTTTTCCACCGACTGGGCACGTGCGACGGAGAGGTCGAAATTCGATTTGAAGGCGCTGGTCTTCTTCGGTTTGACGTTGTCGGTGTGGCCGACGATCCGGATCGGCCCGCGCTCCGCGTCGAGAGCCGCCGCGATGCTGGCGGCCACCGGCTCGAACTCCGGCTTGACCTCGGCTCGTCCCGACTGGAACAGCAGGGCGTTGCTGATTTCCACGATAATGAAATCACCCTTGGTGCCGACGCTGACGCCGCCGCCTTCGATCTCCTTGGCCAAGGCAGTGCGGATGCGATCGACCTGCGCAATCGTCGTTGGCGCTGCGACGACCTTCACCTCCTCGGTCAGCGGGACGAAGCCGGTGCGCTCGATGGTGACCGGCGTCGCCGGATTGAGCGCCAGCAACTCGCCGGCAACAGCCTCGCCATCATTGGTGATGAGCACGCGCAGCGTGAAAAAGGCTGCGGTCAAGCCCGCCGCGGTTGCAGCGGCTATGACCCAGAGCGGAACCCGCCTGGAGCCTTGCGCCGATGTGACCGACAAGCCTTGCCAGCGCGGCGAGATGTCGTCGTCACCGGGGACGCGGAAATAGGCTGATGTCTCGTAGACGTCGCGGCGGACCCGTTCGAGGCTCTCGCGCGGCTGGCCGCGATACTGGCCTTCGAAGCCAAGCGACAGGCAGACATGCATCAGCTCGATGAGATTGCGATGAGGTTCCGGCGTCGCCAGCACCGTGTTCAGCGCCTGGAAAAAACCGGCGCCGGTGGGTTTGACCTGGAAGAAGCGCTGCAGCATGGCCTGCTGCGCCCAAGCATCCCGGCTGGAACCGGGCAGATTGGCGACGATATCGTCGGCGGTTTCGCAAAGCACATAGCTGGCGATGCGCGCATCCTCTTCCGAGGTATCGGTCCTGGCGATCTTGCGGTCGAAATCCTCGATCAGGCCGGCGACATGCTGCGCCAGCTTCTCGGCCGGTCTTTCGACAGCCATCAGCCGCAGATGCCCAAGCAGCATCAGCAAGGGCGCCGCGGCAGCGACGATCGGGTTGGCCGCGCCATAGTCGACGCCGTCGCTGGCGCCGAGCAGCGCATCCCATGGCGTTTTCCCCGCCGTCCCGGCTGAGCCGTGAACGGGCGGATCGG
This sequence comes from Mesorhizobium sp. M0217, assembly GCF_040321955.1. Lineage (NCBI taxonomy): Bacteria > Pseudomonadati > Pseudomonadota > Alphaproteobacteria > Hyphomicrobiales > Phyllobacteriaceae > Mesorhizobium > Mesorhizobium sp. M0217. The sequence goes on from NZ_JAMYSN010000004.1 coordinate 89,200, forward strand.
CCGGCGCCTCAGTGAAGGGCGTACCCTGATAGATCACCGTCCCCGTGACGTCGGGTGGCGGCTGGCGGCCGGCGTTGGGGTCGAAAACCGTGGGTTCCGGGACGCTGGCAGGGGCGATCACCGTACTGCCGGGGGCCGGCGCATCGCGGGCGAGAACCGTCTTTTGCTTGCGGCCGGGATTGGGGCGGCTGGGGCGGATGACGGTTTTGCCGGTCGGATCGAAAGGATCATCCTTCGAGCTCATCGCCGATCCCTGCCTCTACGCCCGCGCGCCGCGACGCACAGCGCCATGTCCGCGCAAACGCGGACCGCAGGACGCTATCTCGCCGTGACATGACATGTGCCGCAGACCCCCGAGGTCGACCAACCGTACCCGCGTGCTCAATCGTCGTATGTGATCGTAGTCTCAGAAGGTTGCGATGGAAACCCGGCGCAATTTTGGTGGCCGGCCCGTGCTCGGGTCGCCTTCACGGTGTCTTCAGCGGTGCGCGGGCTTAGCCCTTGCCGGTCTTCTGTTTGGCGGCCTTGGCATAGGCTTCACTGAAATAGGTGAGGAATATGTCCAGCATGCCGTTCTCGTGCGCTTCCTCCTTGGCCCGCCAGGTCGCGACCAGCGCGTCCCAGGCGCGCGTTTTCTTCGAGGCAAAGGAGGATGGCGGCAGTTTTTTCGCAATCGCCTCGGGCGACAGATCGTCAAGCAACCGCGACAGCGCTGCCTGCATGGCGGCGAAGGTGGCGAATTCATGTGTTTTGAGGTCGTGGAAAGCGTCTTCGATGCTGTGCCTGGCATCGAGATAGCCGGCCCTGCGCCGCGCGAACATGATGTCGAGGATTTCGTCTGTCCCGGGCACGAACTTCAGCGGATTGTTGTCCGCGGAATTGATCATGGTGCGGTCGCTGGTCTTGGCCAGGACTTTCGCGGCGGCGCGCGCCTTCAACAGCAGCACCAGTTCGTCGACGACGATGCGCAGCACCGCGCCGATCTCGCCGGCCACCTCCTGCGGCTGGCGCAGCAAAAGCACCTCTGGCGGAATGCCGGCGCCGGCGGCAATCGCGCGCAGGATCTCGTCGGCTTGCTGCGGCCGGCTGGAGAGCGAAGCGGGCGGCGCGGTCGGTGACCGTGGCGATGCGGCATGGTCTGGAAAGGATCCAACGGGCATCTGCCGTTGCGTCGAACCATGGCCACCGAAGGCTGGGTTCCCGTCATCGATCGATACCGAGACGATATAGCGGCCGATCCGGAGCCGGTCACCTTGCGCCAACCGGTGCGGGTCGGTCAGGCGCTGGCTCGACCCGTTGACGAATGTGCCGTTGCGCGAGACGTCGTGGAGAAAAAAAGCGCCGCCTTCGTAGCGGATTTCGCAATGCCGGCCGGAGATGAACTTGTCCGGATCGGGCAAGGTCCAGGCACAGTTCTCCCGCCCAATCTCGAAGCCGCGGTCGCGCGATGCGTATCCGGGCGGCAGCCCGGCAGGCAGGACATCGACATTGCTGATCTGCAGACTGATGAACATGCGCTATGGACCGTCGACCGCTGCCGTTTTCCATTGATCCGATGTGCCACAGTCTAGCAGCTTGCGGGCACAGCGGGAGAGCGGCGTTTCACACTGGCGAAAGCGGCGCAAACAGCAACGGCCTGCCGCTTGTCCTCTTTGGTCTGCCATAGAACATGTGGTAGGCTCAACATGGCTTGGGTGGCAAGTTGCGAAATATCCCTGAACGTGAGGTCGTTAACACAAGAAGGGCTTCGAACCTGCCACACTAGCGCTCAGGAGGGGCACGACCCATGCCGAGTGAACAACGCGCCGCGCTTGTGCAGACGCCGGTCGGCGCCGAGCTGTTGACCTTTACGCATCTCGTCGGCCGCGACGAGATCAGCCGCTGCCTTGCCTACACCGTTGGATTTGTCTCGACCAATGCCGATGTCGACCCGCTGAAGATGCTGGGCGGCACCGTTTCGATCGAAGGGGAGGCCGACCCCAAGCGCTGGTTCAGCGGCCTCATCGCCGAGTTTCGCCTTACCCGCATCGAAGATCGGCTGGCTCACTATGAGGCGGTCGTCAGGCCGTGGCTGTGGTTCCTCGGCAATACCACCGACTGCCGCATCTTCCAGGACAAGACTGCCGTCGAGATCGTGGAGGAGATTTTCTCCAAATATGGCGGCATCGCCAAGTTCGAGAAGCGCTTGCAGGGCTCCTATCCGCCGCGCGAATATTGCGTGCAGTACGACGAGAGCGACCTCGATTTCGTGCAGCGGCTGCTCGAGCATGAAGGCATAATGTACTTCTTCGAGCATGCCGAGGGTGAGCACACACTGATCCTGGCCGACGCCATGAGCAAGCTGAAGCCAGCGCCGGGCTATGAGACGGTGCTCTATCAGTTCGAAGGGCAGGGCTCGCGCCGCGACGTCGAGTACATCACCGACTGGATTCCAGGCAGCGCGGTGCGCCCCGGCGCCTATGCCCACACCGACTATGATTTCGAGAAGCCCGCCGCCGATTTGATGGCGAAGTCGGCACAGCCCTTCGGCCACAAGCAGGCTGCCGGCGAGAACTATCGCCACCCCGGCGCGCATCTGGAAGTCGGCCGCGGCGACAGCCTGGCGGCGATCAGGCGCGAAGAAATCCAGGCGGCGCATATGCGCATTGCCGCCGTCGGCACCGTGCGCGGCCTGTTCTCCGGCTGCACCTTCAAGCTCGACGGCTTTCCGCGCAAAGACCAGAACAAGGAGTATCTGGTCGTCAGCGCCGAATACCGGCTGTTCGATCCGGGCTACCGCGCCGGCGTCGACACCGATGGCGAGAATTTCAAGGTCGTGCTCGGCGTGGCGCCGACTTCAGTCGCCTATCGGCCACCGCGCATCACGACGCGGCCGATCATGCGCGGGCCACAGACGGCGACGGTCGTCGGTCCGTCCGGCGAGGAAATCTTCACCGACAAATATGCCAGGGTGAAGGTGCAGTTCCACTGGGACCGCCTGGGCAAGAAGGACCAGAAGAGCTCCTGCTTCGTGCGCGTGTCGCAGACCTGGGCCGGCAGCGGCTGGGGCTTCATCCAGATCCCGCGCATCGGCCAGGAAGTGATCGTCGATTTCATCGAAGGCAATCCGGATCTGCCGATCATCACCGGCCGGGTCTACAACGCCTCGCAGATGCCGCCCTACGGGCTGCCCGGCAACGCCACGCAGTCGGGCTGGAAATCCAACTCGTCGAAGGGCGGTGGCGGCTACAACGAGCTGATGTTCGAGGACAAGGCCGGCTCCGAACTGGTCAATTTCCAGGCGCAGAAGGACCATCACCTTCTGATCAAGAATGATCGCCAGAAGCTGGTCCAGCACGACCAGTCCGACCGCATAGACCACGACGCCAAGCACTCCGTCGGTCACAACCTCGACGAGGACGTCGGCAACAACAAGACGGTCAAGGTCGGCGTCGACCAGACGACGAATATCGGGTCGAACGACACCGAGACGGTCGGCAAGAACCGCTCACTGAGGGTGGGGGCCAATGAGACGATCCACGTGCTCTCGAACTCGACAGAAAACATCGATGTCAACCATTCGCAGACGGTAGGGCTGGTTCAGACCATCACCGTTGGCGCGGCGCGTGTCGATTCGGTTGGCGCCGCTGAAACCAGAACCGTTGGCGCGATGCAGACCAACACCATCGGCGCGACGCGCTCGGTCAGCGTCGGCTTAAGTCAAAGTCACACGGTCGGCACAAGCGACAGTTGGGACATCGGTTCCGACCAGAACGTCAAGATTGGAGGCGGACAAAACAACAAGATCGCCAATGATCAGAAATCAGAGATCGGCGCTGCGCGTTCAGTCAAGATCGGCACGGACGACGCGACCGCTGTAGGCGGCAACAGGGCCCTCAAGATTGCCAAGAACAGCTCCGTCGAAGTGGGTGAAGGCGGTGCCATCAATATTGGAAAAAAGTTGATCATCGAGGCCGGTGATTCCATCATGATCAAGAGCGGGTCGGCGTCGATCGAGCTGAAGAAGGACGGTACGATATCCATCACCGGCAAGGACATCTTCGTGAAGGGTTCGGGCGACATCAACGTGAAAGCGTCGGGCGACATCATCATGAAGGGTTCCGAGATCAAGCATAATTGAGGCGTGTCGAAATGGCCAAGACAAAGACCCGAATTGAAGGCGTGGTAATCGGTGTGTTCCTCGGATTCGACGGCGGCGCGCCACTGGTCGTCTTCGCTGGTAACGCGCGTGACACTGCTGTCCCCGCCAAAAGCCTATGCGAGCTCAGCTCGGACATGATTGGCACGGATGTGGCGCTTCTCTTTCAGGGCGGTGATTCCGGTAAGCCGCTGATTGTGGGTCGCATTGTTGAGCCAGCGCGCAAGGCGCCATCTCCACAGGTAGTCAGGGACGGTGAGACGGTCAGGATCGTGGGCGAAGAACGCATCGAATTGCGCTGCGGTAAGTCGACAATCATCTTGGAGAAGGATGGCCGCATAACCATCCGTGGCACCTATGTGACAAGCCACGCGCGGGTTTCCAACCGCATACGCGGTGGATCGGTCAACCTGAACTGATGGCCCCGCCTCCTCTCTTTGAAATCGTGCGTCAGCATGCCGAGATGGCGGCGTTTCTGTGGACCGTCTACAATCAACACCTTCTGCATCCGGATAAAAACCCCGATATGGACGAGGAACGGCTGGGTCGAGTGGTCGCGCAGCTGGAGGCGCATCTTGATGGGTTGCGGGTGGCTGGGGACGTTGGCCGTACAATTGCGCAAAAGCTCTACGACGAATTTCCCGAGGAGGGCGAACTGTTCGTCTTGCGCATGCTTTCGGTGCCAGACGCTCCGCGCATTTCCGAGTTGGACGTCAGCAAGGTCAGAAAGTACATAGCGGCGAATTTGTCGTCGACGTAATCTGAAACGATTGCTTCGAAGGTGCGTCCGTCAATTCGAGGACTTGGCGACCTTGTCAAATTCGGGGAAGCCGTCCACAAGCAGGGACTCGACAATAGAGTCATCGAGCAGCCACGTGGGGAGCTTGCGGCTGTGGGCCCGCATATTGTCATGCTGTTCCATGCGCAGGCCCGCAATCTGAGCCTGATTGAGTGCCTTGCGCTCTCGTCGCCACCACTCGCGGACGAGCACATCCCTATGCCCGGAACTGACATATACTGACGGGTCCATATAGGATCGCTCGAAGAAAAAGCGCCAAAGCATCTTATCGAAGTCGCTCTTGCGAGCGTCGTTTTCCAGCCAGACCTCGCTTGTCTGCCTGCACCGTAGCGAAAGCTGAAGACTGGGCTCAAGGACATGGGCCGCATAAGATAAGGAGAGTTGCTCCATGAGGTCTTCGTCAACGTGCTTGGCTCTTTCCCGCTTTCCTTGGGCAAACCGCGTGAACGTATTGATCCAAAGACGCATCGCCAACTGGGCTTTTGTATCCTGCATGAAAGGAGTTAGGCAGTAGGCCCAATCATACACGCGGTCCACGTCTTCGCCGTTCTCTGCAAGCTCTCCCAGCATCGCTTGAAAGGCCTTGGCGATGTCAGAATCGGGATTTTGCGGTGGAATGGACACTCTTTTCCGTGAATACTTTTCCGTAGCGGCATGCAGGCATTCAAGCGAATTGATCGGTCGTCGAATAACGTCGTCGAACTCAAAAACGCGATCGGACGCGATCCAAGCCCACTGACGGGCGAAGTTTAGCAGATGATTCTCACGATAATGTCGCATCCAGCTCAACCTATCACGCGGTGATGATGGCGGTTATTTGATTTAGTGTTCGATCCGCACGCGCGGCGCTGAGGTCTCCGCCGTTACACAGGTCATGACCGGGACCAAGGTGCTCGGGCTCTCCGACATATTGCGGGTCGTTGTTCTGGATTCCCTCGATGGCAGCCTTCATGTTGTCGTCACGATCCTTCTCTTTGCGGGAATTGGCGAAGTCGATGTCGTCCAAATCACATCCAGCTTCATTGAAGGCATCGATTGCTGCGCGTACTTCGAGCAGCTTGTCGTCCAGGTTCTGTTGATGGGTTTGCCACCCTTCCGATCCAGGCGCCATCTGGCCGCATCTTTGCTCGGCGAGCATAAACAGATAGCCATGCGCCCCGCCCTTCTTCTTGGGGGCGTTCCGCTTGTCCGACGATGCATTTTCGACGCGTTTATTGCGCGTCAACTGTAGCTCGATGGCCGTTGCCAACTCTTCGCAGTTGGCGTCCCCGCCGCCCCCGCCGCCCCCGCCGACCAGCGCGCCGTTGCCGTCATTCGGCTGTGGCGACGCGTGGTTCACGGTGGCACGATCTGTGTTGCGAGGCACCGGCTCACCCTGTGCCTTGACGTTGCTCGACCAGGCGGCGGCATAAGCCTTGCCTGTATTTGTCGAGGTGATGATGCCCTTCTTGGCCGCGCAACCTGCCTCGGTTCCCGTCGTCTTCGTGTAGTAGGAAAGGTTCTTCTGTGCGATCGTTTTGCCGCCGATCTTTACGGTGCTCGTGCCGTTGTCGGTATCGGAATCCATCCCGAATGTCGGGTAGGGAATGGGCGCACCTGGTGGTGTTGCCGGGTTTTCCGGTGGCGTGAAACAGGTATCGGGAAAGGCCGCGATAATCTTGTTGTCTTGTGCCTTGGCGGAAATCTCAAGCCCGTTGGCGTAAACCGAGCCCATCAGGCGACCCTCTTGGCGAAGATCGCGGCTCCGCAGACGCCGTTGTCGGAGGCAGATTCGATTAGCACTGGATTTCCGGCCGCATAGCCTTTCCGAGCTGCCGTCCATGCCATGCCAACCATCAGGGGGACCGCTGCCGCCCCGACATTGCCAAGGAACTCGTTGGGCGACCAAATATCCTGGAAGCCATGATCTCCGCGCAGCACACGGATGGATGCCAGGGTTGACTGCGAGAACCAGAATTGTTCTCCGATCAGATCGGCAATGCGGTATCCGACCTGGTTCATCCCGATGCGTGCCTGTGCGAGAGCCGTGCTGTAGGCTTGGACCATGCCGTCGCCGCGCAGCGGTATATCCTGACGATTGAGGATCGAACCTTCCTCGTGCGCCAGTCCGACACCCATCAGGTGAAAGTTGCCCCCGGCGCTCGGCCCGCACAGAAATGCTGCTGCCGCTTCGCCCGGAATGAAGCCGTTCGAGTTGCCTGCTATGAGCAGTCGCTTCTGTTTGAGATAGTGTGCGACGCTGCGGCTGCCCAGAAAACTGTCCACCCCCGCGACCAGAACGTAGCGTGCGCTTCGCTCTTCGATCATTTTGCGCGCATGCTCGAGCGCCACATGCCCCGACGGTCTGCCATGCGCGATGATGCGGCTGCTGGCGTGCAGTTCGATCTCGGCAATTTTGGCAATCTGACGTAGTAGATCTGAATCGTTCACAATCGGACGGGCTGGTCGGTCATCCTCGGAAGTGCACAGAAGCAAGGCGGTTTGACCACGGGCCTGTGGCACCGCGTCCAAGGCCTCGCAGATCGCGGCTGCGGCGATATGGGCAAGACGTTGCTCGCCATGCCACTTGCGTGGTAACGGCACCGGCGCGCCGATCAGCCGTTCCCCACCAGGGGCGATAAAATCGGTCTCTTGAAAACCGTCGATCTTACCTCTCATGGCAGCGCAGGCGGCGGCCGAACTCAAGCCGACGGCTGTGACCATCCCAACGGAAAGAATATCGACGCCGACGGTCATGATGATACCGCCTGATTTCGATTGCTCGGCAACAGTTCTGCGCGAACGTAGCGTTTGCCGGTATCCTGGGCCAGAAGCATCCCGGGCGTCGGCGGCCCCACCCAGCATTCGCTGAAATCCAGCAAACTGGTTTGGATGCGCTGTGCCGACCGCCAGACCATCGAAAACCGTCTCGCCTCAGGGTCAAGGAGGATGGTGTCGGGGCTGAGATCCGCTTCAAAGGCAATTCGCCTTCCTTTAAACAGACGCATGGGCAAGGCCGTCGGCGGCAGCCGAAAGCTTACGCGCCCCTCCGGCGTCATGTTCACCAGCACAATTTCCTCACCGCCGCGAGGCGGATCAATCTGCTGGTCGGGCGGCGCCATCTGGAAGTAGCGCTCGTCGAAATCCTGCGGCAGAAAAGGAAAGACATTGTCGGCCCATTTCTGGTCGTAGGTGCCGCCATATTCTACTCGCCCGGGCCAGCCGCGACCTATCGGCCCGAAGCTCATCGGCTTGTAGTCGCCGAAGGGTGAGCGGACGTCCTCGCCTATGGCCTGCGTGTTCGGCAGCCGCAAACCGGGAACCAGGCGTTGATTTCTGGTTCGCGACCAGCCGGTTCCGACCGGGTTGTACTTATAGCTGGCCGGCAGCTTGTCCTCCGGGTCGAGTCTGTCAACACCGCCCCACGCGACATCATAAGAGATCGGTAGTTTCAGGAAAGGCCGCGGCATGGTCGCGGCGAACATCGGCCCGATGGCGCGCCACTCACGGTTCCCAATCACCTCGAACCGCTTCGACCAATTACCGATCTTGATGCCAACCGGCACACGCTCCGTCGGGCGCCTTTCCGGCGCATAAGCGCAGCCGTTGGCGACCACGTCGCAGCGCGACTTGCGGAAGGCGAAATCAGTCTCCCACAGCGTTGCCGAATAGCCGGGAATGGCGGTGTGCGTGTCAGCCATGACAAGAGGGGTCTGCTCGCGAGATTTCTGCGCCAGCTCACCGGGCTTAATTGGAAAATCGAAAGTGCCTTTCACCACCACCACGATCCAATCATGACCGGCTTTATCTGTGGCTATGGTGAACTCATGCAGATACCCCATCTGATTCCATATCTGCATCAGCTGGTCTCCCAACTGCCGGCGAGGATTGTCTCCAGCGTCGCTTGCGGCGACACCGGGTCGATGTCGAAAACGTCGGAGTGCGCCGTCCACATTACCATGTCGGCAATCAGCTCTTCGCCTGGCTCGACCGACGGCACAGGTAGTCCGCCGAGCGCTGCATCCAGTTCTTCGGGCGTCAGCTCGCCCCGCTGGGCGGCGGTGGCGGCCTCCTCGATCCCGGCAAACCATGCCTCGGCATGCGTCAGCGCGACAGGCGCTTCGGGCAGCAGGGCAACGACGCTCAGCGGAAATTTCCGGCCAACCTTGTCGGCGCTTTGCAGGATGATGCCCGCCGACGCGCCGAAGGAATTCGCGCCGGCCAGAAAGCGCAGCGCGGTGGCGGGGGGCCAGATGTGCTGGCCAAACAATGGCACCAGGTGCTGCGCCAGCCAGCGGTCCCACAGGCGCACGAACTCGCCCGTCAGCCGCCGGCTGACGAAGTCGCCGGTGGCGGGCATTTTGCCGTAGAAGCCAGGCAGGATCAGATCTGCGGCGGACATGAGAATTTCTTGAACATCTGGAGGTTGTAGGGATTTTCGACGCTCGCCGCCTTGAGCTTGAAATCGGCGTACATGCCTTTCGTGCCCAGCCGCAGGCTGTAGACGTCGGACAGCGACGTGCCGGTAAAGCGGCCGCCGCGCAGCATCCTCAGCCATGCCCAGCTGCCGGTCTCGTTGAGCATGATTTCGGGTGAGCCGTCGATCGGCTGGAAAGCGAGCGAGATGACGCCGGTGCCGTCCTTGCCGGGCCAGGTCATCGGTTGCGGTCGCGTCGCATTGTTGAAATAGACCAGGTTCTGGCCATCGAGGTTGAGCGTGACGCGGGTCACGTTGGGCGACAGGTCGGTCGGCTCGAGCGTGAAGGCCATCACCGGGCCCTGGCCGCCGGGAAAGAGATCGTCGCGGATGCGCCGCGCCTGCTCGAAGGCGGCGAGCGCCGATGGGTCGAGGCCGAAATCGGCACGCCATTTCCAAGGCTGCGCCGAGGTGTCGACATAGCCGATGAGATGGTCGTTGATGAAGCCGTCGATCATCCCTGCCGGTCCGAACAGGCGGGCGAAGTCGCGCACGTTGACGTCGACGGCACTGTCGGGGCTGAACGGATAGCGGTCGTTGAGCGCGGCCTGGCAGAAGGGCAGGATGTCGGCGCGCCAGATGGCGTTGAGCTCGGAGGCCACGGCCTTCTGCGTCAACCCGCTGGTGTCGCCGGCAATGCCGCTCAGCCAGGTGTTGACCGGGTCGGGCAGGATTTGCGCCTGGCGGGCGACGGCGCCGGTCAGTTCGGCAAGCCCGCCCTGTTTCTTGATCGCGTCCTGCGGGTCGGGATTGGCGGTCACCGTCTGCAGCACGTTGGACAGCGCCGTCAGCGCGACGACCGCGGCATCGAGCGCCGGCGGCTGGCCGTCGACCTCGGCAATCGTGCTCTTGAGCGGCTTGAAGTGTTCGGCCACCAACGTGCCGGTCAGGTCGACTTCGCTCGCCGATCCTGCGCGCGGCAACAGCTTGGCGCCGGTCTTGACGATCTTGCCAAGTTTGCCGAGCTTGCCCAGCAGTTTCGAGCCGCCCTTCGCCGCCGCCTTGTCGTCACCGGCCGGCGCGTCGTCCGAGCGGGTGAGGTCGACCTCCTGGACCACCGCCGTCAACAGCCGCTTCAACGCGGAATCGGCACTGGAAAGGTCTTTCAGATTCTCGCTGGCAATGTTGAGGTCGCTCAGCGGCGCCAGCCGCATGTCGCGCAGGAAACTATCCCACTGCGCGATATAGTCGTCATAGTAAAGCTTCAGGATGTCTTCCGACAGCGCCGACACCGAGGTCTCGGAGTTTTCAGAACAGCCGCCGGCAAACACGGCGCGGTCGAGTGCCGCCTGGGCGGCGACATCCTCGACCCGGTCGAGGATCGCATCGTGGAAGCCGTCATAGGTGAAGGCGCCTGATATGCCGACGCGCAGCGTCTTGTCGGAGCGTCGCGAAAACACCTTGGCGCCGTTCGGCCCGGCGAAATTGGCGGGGATCCATTCCTTCAATCCGGCCACCGCCGGATCGGCCAGCAATTGCTTGTAGGCCCGCGCCGGCAGCGAGATCGTGCAGACCGTTTTCAGCGCTTCGGCGACCAGCGCCTGGTCGGGTGTGATGTAGCTATCATCGACCGCCATGCGCCGGATCGCGGCCAACTGGTGTTCTTCGGCATCGGCGGTCGGGAAGGGCGCGGCCGGCGCGAATTCGGGCAGGTCGTTCACCCACCAATTCTCGACGAAGTCGGAGTCCATCTGAGACAGGCCGGTCATCATGCGGTAGGTCTTGAGTGCGCCCAGCATGAAGTCCGGATCGCGGATCTGCCGCCACATGGTCGCTTCCAGCAACGCCACCATGCGCGGCTCCAACACGTTGCGCAGAGCGTGGTCATAGGTGTCGGTCTGCGCCCGCATCATCTCGGCCGAAGCCGATGGCCCGAGCAGGTCCTGCGCCTTGTTCGGAGGCGCAGTCCTGGCATTGACGACTTCGTCCATGGCGGTCAGCGCAACGTCCATAGCCGGCTGCAGCACCGAGGCGGGCGTCGCGGCGGTCGACGTCAGCGGCGCCTGCAGTGCTTCGAACTGGCCGGCTTGCGCGGCGATGGCGTTGCGGTTGTCGTAGTAGGACCAGGTGAACAGGCCGCCGGCGAGTATGGCCGCAGCCGCGCAGGCAGCGGCGGCACCGCGCCAGATCCAGCTGCGGCGGCGCTGCGCCAGCGGATCGAAGGTGCCAAGCCCGGCCTCCTTGAAGATCACCTCGGTCAGAAGGTTCTTGAGGAAGAAGCTGCGCTTCTCGAAGCGCTGCGCCGGCATCGTGCGTCGTGCCGGCAGGCCGAAGGAGGAGGCCAGCGCCGCGGTCAGCCGGTCGATCGGCGCGCCTTCCTGGGTCGCCGAGGTCAGATAGAGGCCGCGCAGCCAGGCTGCCTCCTCGTAGCGGCTCTCGCCGAACATCGCTTCGACCAGCACCTGGATCGGCTCGGACAGGCTTTGCAGCTGTGCGGGAAAGCGGAAGATCTCGGCCCGTTCGGCCAGCTTGTCCTCGTCTTCCAGCCGCGGCACCAGTCGCTTTTCCAGCTCCCTCGACAGCGTCGTGATTTCGCCCGCGATCGCCTTGGCATCGACGCGCGCGTCGAGCGGGAAGGTCGTCCCCCATACCTGTTCGCGCGCCGCCGTCGACAGGCCGCCGAAGAAAGCCTCGAAGCCTCTGATCAGATCGGCCTTGGTCAGCATGAGATAGACCGGCAAGCGGATTTCCAGCCGCTCTTCGAGCTCGGCCAAGCGCCTGCGGATCTTGCGGCCATGCGCCTTGACGGCTTCGTCGCCCTCGGACAGCGCGTCGATCCCAAGCGCAACGATGACGCCGTTCAGCGCACGACGGCCACGATGCTTCTTCAACAGATCGAGGAAACCCAGCCATTCCACGGCGTCGACATCGGGCTGGCTTTCCTGCTGGACATAGCGCCCGGCGGTGTCGATCATCACTGCGTTTTCGGAGAAGAACCAGTCGCAGTTGCGGGTACCGCCGATGCCCTGCAGATCGTCGGTGAGGTCGATCGGAAAGTTGAGGCCGGATTGGCGCAAGGCCGTCGTCTTGCCGGTCGCCGGGGGGCCGACGATCACATACCACGGCATCTCGCGCAGGAACTTGCGGCCGCCGAGCTTGCGGCGCTTCAACTCCACCATGACGTCCTGGAACTTGGCGCCGACCGCGGCGACGTTTTCCTCGCCCGGGCTGAGCCGCTTTTCCTCGACCGGGGCGGAAATCTCGGCGACGAACATGCGGTTGGCGCGGATCGCGCGGCGCTGCGCGACGATCAGCCAGATCAGCCAGAAGATCACCAGAAGAGCGATGATGACGATGCGCACCGTCTCCGACGCCATCGGCACATAGTCGCCGACTCGTACGATCGGGCCGAATACCCAGATGATCAGCGACAGCAGCGCCAGGCCGATCAGCGTCCACAGGAAACGCGAAGTCAGGACCGCCCAGAGGAAGCGCAGGATGAACATGTCACAGCCTCTTTTCGACCAGCACTTCGACGCGGCGGTTCAAGGCCCGGCCTTCGCGTGTGCCGTCGTCGGCCACCGGATCGGTGGCGGCCCGGCCTTCGGAGCGCACGCGCTCCTTCGGCACGCCGTTCTGAATCAGGATATCGGCAATTTCCGCGGCGCGGGCTTCCGACAGCCGCTGGTTGGTGGACAGTGGGTTGGTCTTTTGCAAGGGAACGCCGTCGGTGTGGCCGACCACGGTGATATCGCCGATCAGCTCCTGGTTCTCGAGGATCACCCTGGCGACCGAGGCGATGAGCGGATCGAAGCCGTCTGTCAGCTGCGCGCGCGACGACTGGAAGAGTTCGGGATTGGAGGCCTGGATGACCAGCCGCGCCAGCGACACGCTCTCCGTGCCGCTCAGCGCTCTCTTGAGCTCGTCCGGCGCCGCCGCCTGGAATTCCGGCAGCAGCGCGAAATCCACGGCCACCGGCGGCGGCGCGTCGACCTTCGGCGAAGCGCGGGTGACATCCGTACGCGTCGGCGGCGGCAAGGCGCGAACCAGCGCCGAAAGCTCGACCGCCTGGCTGCTCAGGCTCATCGACAGGCCGATATGGATGGCGGTGGCGATCACCGCCGCCGCCGCAACCATCACCCAGATCGGCACGATGAAACGTTGTGGTTCATCGGACGCGATCACGCCCTTCCAGTTGGGCGACAGCGGTGCGCCTTCGGCGTCGCTGTCGCGCAGGAAACGCGCTGCAGCCACCCGCACCGCATTGAGCGAACGGTCGCCGGAGCGGCCCGGCACGCGATATTTGCCGCGGAAACCGAGCGCCATGCAATGATATTGCAACTCCAGCATTTCGCGGTCGCGATTGGGATGGCGTTCAAGCTCTTCGAGCCGGGCGAAGAACTGCGCGCCGGCATCGACGTCGCCGCGCAGCATCACCACCAGCGGCTGGCGCGGCCAGGCGCTGGCCCCGCCCCACGGCGTATTCAGCGCCAGATCATCGAGCAACGCAGCCACCAGCCACGCGGCCTGGTCGGCTCGCTCAAGCGAGGAGCCCTGCGCCATGGTGGCGTCGCGGCAGCGCACGAGTTCGTCGAGCAGCCTGGTGCGCAGGGCTTCCGGGTTCTCAGGCGGCTGCGCGTTTTCGAGTTCGGGTGCAAATTCCAGCAGCGGCGAGAACGCGTTGACGAGCACGTTCGGATGCGCGCGCGCGGAGCGTTTCGCGGTCACCCCTGACGCCGGCAGCGGCATGGCGCGCGGCGTTGGCGCTCCGCTCAGCCGAATGCGCGTCCGCTCCCGATCCTCGGACAGTCCGAAAGGATCGTCCCTGCTCATCATCTCACCTGTTGACCGAGTAGCAGTCGACCTGCGGTTCGCTGGGCAGCACGCCCGAAACGCCGATCACAAAACCGGGCGCTTCGAGAAGCGAAGCCCAGTGCTCGCTTTTCTGGTCGAGTTCGAGGCACAGCCGGTCGCCGTCATAGGGAATTTCGCGCGGCTGCGAATGCAGTGGCTTTAGCGGAATGCCGGGCAGGCGTGATTTCCACAGCCCTTCGAATTCGCTGGCCGAGCCGACGGTCGCCTGGTTGACGAAAATCTTGCGCAAGGCATCCTCCGACAGTTCGGAGCCGATCCGCACCACGATGCGGCTCGCCACCAGAAGTTTCGGGTTGTCGATGCGGATCTTCCACACATTGGTGGCATGGCGCATGACCGGCAGCGCGCGCGATTTCGGCTCGATGTAGCGCAGGCTGAGGATCAGCGAACGCAGCGCGTCGGCCAGCGCCGAATAGGCTGGGCCTGGCGCCATGTGGTCGTAAACAGGCAGTTCGCCGAGCCGCCTTGCGCTCGAGCCATAGGTCGCCATCGAGCCGGCTAAGCCAGCCAGCTCCATATAGACCTCGGCTGGATGGAAGACATCCTGCACCAGCATGTGCGCAAACCGCGGCCGCGCGGCGTTGACCAAATTGAGGATCAGAAGATCCTCGACGCTGCGCCCGGGGCCGCCCAGCACCATCTTGCCATGCGCCTCGGCGATCTGGTCGAGGCCGGTGACCACTTCCTGCAGCAGCCGGCTGTACCAGGACGCCGCGCCGATGACCAAGGTCGGCGGCAGGAAGGTGTCGTCCAGGGCCACGCCGCCATCGGCGCGCACGCCCTTGAGTTCGGCCACCGGCAGCGCGGTGTAGCCGCCGACGGCCGTGCCCGGCGCCAGCAACAGCGCCTGCGGCCGTGCGATCTCGATTTCCTCGGGATCGGAGCCGCCATGCACGGCGTCGCGCACCGACACGATCCGGCCGCGATAGCGCGCGCCAGACGGCTCGGCGTGAGCGGGGTCGAAGCCGACGCCGCCTGGCGGTTCGAGCGGCAGCGCTATCAGCACCGGTCCAGCGCCCATTTCCGGTGTCACCGCCAGCGGCCGCGGCGCATCCATCGTCTCGGGGATCGCGAACGGCGTCCCGTCTGGAAAGATGCCGCGTGCCGAGAGCACCGAGATCTGGCCGGCATCGAGCTGTGCCTGATCGAGCGTCAGCGTTCGAAAGCCGAACGTATGCAGATGCCCCGCCTGCAAGGCGCCGCGCACCGTCGCTTCGAAGAAGCGGTCCTGTTGCTGGAAATGCTGGGTGCGGAGGAACAGCCCCTCCGACCACAGCACCCTGTTTGCATCGCTCATGCCGCCACTCTCTGCTTCCTGCTCATCATGTTGCGCGGCTTGCGGACTTTTGCCGCCAATGCATGTCGCTCAAAAGTGGTCACGGTTTTGAGAGAACGACATGCATAAAAACAAAGACCTAAAGCGCGTCGCCTGAATCCGTTCAAGCGCGACGCGCTTTAGGCGGAAATCCCGCCGCTGCCGAGCTTCACATTGACCGTGAACTTCGATCCCGGCGAAACCGATTTGGTCGTGCGCCAGTTGCGTCCGCCGGGTTCCCTGATCAGCGCGACGAAGCCGAGTGCTGCCACTTCTGGCTCGACCGTGATGGTCTTCGATGCGGTCTTGCCGGGTCCGACGGAAACCGTGTCGGAGCCGATGAGATCGCCGCCAAGTGCCGCGCCGGCACCGCCCTGCAGGGCAAAATAATCGGCCGAATTGAAGGCGCCGGTGCTCTTCAGCCGTAAGACCATTACCGTTACCGGCCTGTCGCCGCCGCCCGGTCCCGGGTTCATGCCGGCCCCACCGGCCAAATTGACCGTTATGACGGAGGGTTTAGGCGGGCCGCTCTGGCAAGCCGTCAGCAGTCCCGTAGCCCCGATGGCCAGAATGAATTCGCGTCTGTCGATCATGTCTCAGTCCTCCTCATATGCATCACGAAAATCAGCGCCGATCTCGCCCAGAAAACGCGTCTCGGCGCTGTGAGCGATTTCACGGTGGCGTTTCTGGTACAACTCCCAGAGCTTGGCTCCGCGCCCGCCGGTCAGCAGATTGCCGATCGCCGAACTCGACTTCAGTTCCTGCTCGATCGCCGCCGGATCGAAGCGGTCGATCATGCGCTTGAGCGCGCCTTGCACGCCGCGCCAGGCGCGAACGTGATGCTGCGCCAGATCGCGCACCGCGTCCTTGATCGCCGCCTCGGCGCCGAGGAAACCGGGGCTGCGCTCGGCCAGGATGGTTACCAGCGCATCGTCGACCGAGGGCAGGAATTTGAGCGGGTTGACTTCGGATGCGCCAACCACCGTTTGAGCGACGCGAGCGTTGCCCTTCTCTTCGGCGCGCTTGCGCAAAAGCTGCATCAGCCCTTCCATCATCAGCCGGTACTCGCGGCCGAATTTTTCCATGTCGGCCACCGGATCGCCGCCGGGAAAATCGGCCTCGTCCATGCCCATGCCGCGCAGGAAAGCGGCGCGCAATTCCGCGTCCGACGGTCCGGCTGACGGCCGCGCCGCGGATTGGCGGACAGGAGCGCGTGGTGGCGGTGGAGACGGGGGAGGCGGTGGCTGCGGTGGCGATGGCTCGACCGCGCGGACTGGCAGATCCCAGGGCGCTGCAGAGGGGGCAGGCGAGGGCGCATCGGTTGCACCGCCATCCGTCACGCCGGCGTCGAGGCTGGTGGACCCGGCAGGGCCGAAACCAAACCCGTCATCGTAGGCCGGCAGCTTCTCAGGATTGGATCTGCTCGGCTCTCTCGACCGCGGCGCGGAGTCGAGGCCGAAGGGATCGTCGAACGATGGCTTGGCGCCGTTTCTGTCAGTGGGCTCGGCCACCGGCGTTGCCACAGGGTCGAGGCTGAACGGATCGTCGAACGCCTGCGAGCTGCGTTCATCGGACCGCGCACGCGCGAATGCGCCGGGCACCGGCTTTTCGAATGGATCGGGCAGGTTGGCAGGGCGTGGCCGTCCCGGCTCTTCTTCCGTGGTGGACGAAAAGAAATCGTCGCCGCCGAGGCTGACCGGCGCCCGCGACGCCGCCGGCTTACTGGCAGGCGCTGAAGGCCTGGAGGCCGGCGCCTCGGTCTTCGCCGTCTGCAAATCGACCCACACCACATAGTCGCCCAGTCGCAGTCGCATGCCGCTTTGCAGGCGCGCGGTATTTCCCGCGCCGAGCGGGCTGGCGGCATCGTCGATGAACAACCCGCTGCTGGAGGTATCGGTGACGAAATAGCCGCCCTGCTTGCTGGTGATCTTGCAGTGGGCGCGCGAGACGAACATGTCGGGATCGTTGATCTGCCAGTCGGCGTCGGCGCTGCGGCCGATTACCAGCTCGCCCTCGTCCAGCCGCGCCTGCCGCGTGACTTGCGCGCGTGGTCCCTGTTCGAGAATCAGAAGCAGGCTCATGCCGCCACCTCTTCCCGCCAGCCGACGATGGTCCGCAACCGCATGTCGTCGGCGTCCCCCTTTTCGACCGGTCGCGCCAGCCAGGTGGTGCGGGCAAGCTGGACGGTGCCGAGCTTCGCCGGCGGCACTGCCTTTGCCGCAAGCACGATCCTGAGATCGACATCGATGGTCTCGCCGATCAGGTCGCGCACCGCCTGCTTCAACAGCTTCAGCCGCTCACCGCCCGGCAGGAAGGCCTTGTAATCGATATAGCTGAGCGCGCCGATGCGCAGCTCGATGCGGCTCTGCCGGCTGAAGCTGCGCGGGCCGATGGTGGCGCTGCGGCCGAGCGTGGCATAGCTGCCGGCAAGCCGCGTCTGCAGCGCCTTGGGGATGGTCATCCAGGCCGCGACGAACTCCTTCAGCACCACCGGCACTTTGAAGGCTTCGGCCAGGAACAGCGTCAGTCGCTCGGGGCCGTCGACTTGGGCAGCGAGCGAGGCGGCCTGGCGAAGTTTTACTGTATCGAGTTCGGCATCCTGCGTGCCCGGCAGCCCGATGCCGGCCATCGCTTCCAGCATGGAACGGACGCGGCCGCCGACACCGCGTTCGACCTGCACAGCCGGATGCGCATCCGCCCAGGCCCGATAGTAGAGCGCGATCATCCTGTGCTGCAGGATATTGACAAAATCGACGAAGGTCGTGTCGCTCGTCTGCCGCGCCTCGGCGCCGGCATACCAGCGTTGCGACAGGCGATCGAGCACCCAGCGCGTCAGATGCAGTGGCATCGGCCCTTCGGGTCCGAGCAGGCCGAGATTGTTGACCGTGACGCGTGCCGGCGACTTGTCCGTCGGCTCGCGGAAATCCACCACGTCCTGCACTGCGAAGGACAGCCGCACATTCTGGCCGAGCCTTGCCGGCTCGCGGTCCGGCCGGCCGGAATGGCCGAACAGGCCGCCTTGCCGTTCGAGCCGGCGCAGCAGTTCGAAAAAGTCGAAACTCTCGGACAGGGTTGCGGCTCGCTCTAGATCAGGTAGCGATTGCCGGGCGTCATCGGCCATGGCACATCCTCCTGTTTCTGGAGCAACCGCGTGCGCGTGCGCACGAACCCGTTAATGCCGGCATGGCGGGCAAACAGCCGCGACAGCAGGCCCGACAGCAGCAGAGTGCTCTGTCCCGCCAGCACCGACTGGTCGACATGCAGCGTCACTTCCGTGCCGCGGCCGAAGCACATCGGCCCTTCGATCGCCAGCCTTTCGATCACCGCGCGCGAGTCGATGCGCACGATCGAGCGCACATTGCGGGCGAGCCCGGGGTCGCCGCGCTCGGCATAGAGATCGAGCAGCGCGTGCAGCGGATCGACGCCGCGGCCTTCCTTGGCCAGGCTGAGGAAGTTGAGCGCCAGCTGTGACACCAGCCGCCAGGCCAGGTCGTCGGCGCGCGACTCGCCGTCGGCGCCGGTCGGCAGCGCTGCCGGGATCGCCGGCTGCGGCGAACGCAATGCGCCGAGCAGCCGGACCGTCTCCACAGGGTCGCCGGCTTCCAGCGTCAGGGTCGGCGTGTCGTCGAGGATGGCCAGGTCGCGATTGGTGCAAAGCGCCATGATATCGACGCGCTTGAGCGGCCGGTTGGCCTGACTGTTGACTGGGCGCGACACCGCCAGGAAGACGTCGTCGCCGGCATAGGAGGTCCGCGTCACGCCCTGGCGCCGCTCGTCCTCGGTCGGCCGGCGCGGCCGCCGCTCCGTCGAATAGACCCAGCCGCTGCCGCGATTTTGCCCAAGGCTGAAGAGTTCCGGTATCTCCGCGTCGGGTCCCTCGGCATCGGCGTCTTCGACGCGGATGACGCGGTAGATTTCAAAGTCGCGCGCCCGCGTGCGGTCGGCATGCAGCACCTGGCGTGTCTTGCGCTGGTCGAGCTCGACGATGTTGCACTCGCGCTCGAAGAGATTGATGATCGGGGTGGCGAAGAGATCGAAATCCGCCGGCGTCAGATCGGCGAGTTCGGGCACCGGACGCCGGAACAGGAAGATGATTTCGAGCCCGGCCTGGCATTTGCGCACGACCGGCAGCAAGCCGGTGACGCGCCCATAATGGAAGCGCTCGGGCATCATGAAATATTCGCGCAGCAGGCGGTAGCCTTCGAAGGTCGGCCGCGTGCGCGGCATCAGCGCCTCGGCATCGGCAATGCCGACCATCTCCGGCGGCGGTAGCGGCGACAATGGATTGGTCTTGCCTTCCGGTCGAGCGCCGACACCAGAGCAGACTCCGAAGATGGCGTCGAAGATTAGCGGCGCCTTGGTGCGGTTGGCGAAATAGAAGTCGAGCCGGTCGAGCGCCAGTTCGTCGAGCTTGCCTTTGCCGGTCCGCGCCAGCGTGATGCGAAGTGCCGCTTCGCCGGCCTTGCCGGCGATCGGGCCGATGCCGGCGGCGGCAAGCGCGCTGCGGTCCTGGAAATAGCCGACCGAACTGATCGCGATCGGAAACAGCGTCATGTCCTGCGCGGTGGTGAAGGTGCAGCGTGTCGACAGGCCGGCCTGCAGGCTGGAGACCAGCCGCGTGCCGCGCTTGACGACGTGGCCGGCAAGCATTGTCTGCACCTGCTGGCCGGGCTTCAGCACCACCATGGCGGTTGCCGGCACCGGCGTGACGAGATCGGGATAAAGCACGTCGAGGATGCTGCGCGAAAACCGCGAGCGCTCGGCATCCACCTTCAGGCGCGTGCGCGCGGCGAGGAAGGCGACGCCGTCGAGCAGCCGCTCGACATAGGGGTCGGGACACGGCACCGTATCCAGCGACAAATTGCGGGCAACCGCCGGATGCATGTCGGCGAACTCCGCCGCCAGCCCGCGTATGTGGGACAGTTCCTCCTCGTAATATTCTACGAAGACCCGGTCCATCTCTCAGGCTTCCCTGAACTCGGTGCGCGCCAGTCCGTTGTCGAGATTGATCGTCGTGCGCAGGCGCATGCGCTCGGGCGTCGGCGTCATGATCAGCACGGCGTCGATCTCGATCTTCAGGCCGGTCTTGTCGCCGAGGTTGACCGTGACTTTCGTCGCGCTCTCCTTCAGCCGCGGCTCGAATGCGGCGAGCACGGCGCGGATCTCGCGTGCCAGAACATCGCGATCGAAGTCGCGCGACGACCGGCCGGAGAAGGACGGCACGCCATAATTGACAACGCTGCGGCGCACCTCCGGAAAGTCGGCCAGCGATGTCGGACTGTCGGTCATCTGCTCGGCCTCGAGATCGGATAGCAGCGGCGCGGATTCGAAACGCTCGGTGTTGAACAGCGCCTCGATGTCGCGCCGCACGGCCTCGCGCAGCACATCGGGCGACACCACGATGCCTCGGCTTTCAAGCTCGCCACGGTGCCGGTTCTGAAACGCCAGCCTTTGCAGCCGGCGCTTCTGATCGGGGTTCAATGCGTCATCGGCGTCGATGCGCCTCGGTCCGTCTGCCAGCAGCTCGTCCAGGCGCTCTGCGCCAAGCTCCTCCTGCAGAGCCTGCCTGAGCCCGTCTATCTCCGAGCTCAGGCCCGGCAGATCGTTGACGAGGCGGTCCCACAGCGAAGGCTGTACCGCCTCGCGCTTGGCCCGTGAACCGCCCGCCTGTACCTTGTCGGCGGCAGGGCGCTTTGCTCGCCCCTCACTTGCCGACATAGACATCCATTTCGGCTTCGTCATTGTCGTCATAGACGAACTTGATCTTCTTGTAGGCGAAGGAGACTTCCTCCTGGATCAGGTCGGCTTCATCATCGGCCTGCGACATGTCGTATTCCATGATCGAGGCGTCGGTCAGGGTAACGACCAGATAGTCCTTGCTCTCGCCGTCGATGGTCCGCCGAGCGGAGAATTTGACCTCGTCCAGCGCCTTGTTTTCGAACAGGGCCTTGGCCAGATAGGGTGAGGCCTTGTCGTAGTGCTTGGTGAACTTGATCATGCCCATCGACACGCGGCCTCGGCGCGAGAGGGAATTGGGGTCGTAGGGCGCGACCATCTTGTAATCGACGCCATGGATTTCGATCTCGTCGTCATGGCCGTCGCGCGTGCTGGGCCCCTTGATATCCGGAACTTTCAGAAAACCGTCGATCTTCATTGTGGGCATTTTCGTTCTCCACCGCTTTCAAACAAAGGTTTGGTTGCTGCAATCAGGTCTTAACGGACGGCAATTCCGACACCAGCCTGAGCGAGGCGTTGATGCCCTCCAGCTGGTAGTGCGGGCGCAGATAGAAGCGGGCGTTGTAGTAGCCCGGCCGGCCCTCCACGCTGTCGACCTGCACCTCGGCGGCGGCAAGCGGACGCTTGGCGCGTGCCTTGTCGTCGGCGAAGGCCGGGTTGGCCAGCACGTACCGGTTGATCCATTCGGTCAACCAGATCTGCATGTCGGTGCGTTCCTTGAACGATCCGACCTTGTCGCGCGCAATCGCCTTGAGGTAGTGGGCGAAGCGCGAGACCGGGAACAGATAGGGCAGGTTGGCGGAGAGCCGCTCGTTGGACTGGGCGTCGGGGTCGACCAGGCGGCCCGCCCGCGTCTCATCGTCCTGCAGCGAATGGGCGCCGATGAAGGCCGCGAGATCGGTGTTCTTGCGGTGCAGGATCGGCATCAGCCCGAGCTTGGCCAGTTCCGCTTCGCGCCGGTCGTCGATGGCGACTTCCGTCGGGCACTTCATCGCAATCGAGCCGTCATCGGTCGGGAATGAGTGCACCGGCAGGTTGAGCACCGTGCCGCCATTCTCGACGCCGCGGATCTGCGTGCCCCAGCCATAGAGCTTGTGGCTGCGGTTGATGTTGACGCCCATCGGGAAGGCAGCGTTCATCCAGACATATTTGTTGTGATCGCCCTGCACTTCCTCCTCGAAGGAGAAGCCCTTGACCGGGACTGTCTCCGAGCCGTAGGGCAGCCGCGCCAGCACGCGCGGCATGGTCAGCCCGATATAGCGCGCATCCTCGCTCTCGCGCAGCGATTGCCACGAGGCGTAGGCCGGGTTGGAGACGATCTGCTGCAGGTCCTGCGGGTTGGGCAGTTCCTGCCAGCTGTCCATGCGGAACAGCCGTGGCGAGGCGGCGGCGATGAACGGCGTGTGCGCCGAGGCGCAGATGCCGGAGATGTTGCGCAACAGGCCGACGTCGCGCGGGTGGTTGGAGAACTCGTAGGCGCCGATGACGCAGCCGATCGGTTCGCCGCCGAGCATCGAATACTCGTCGGTGTAGACTTTCTTGAAGATCGGGCTCTGGTCCCACATCTGGCCTTCATAGTCTTCGAGCGTATCGGCCAGCTGCTCCTTGGAAATGTTCATCACCCGGATCTTCAGCTTCTGATCCGTCTCGGTGTTGTTGATGAGGTACCAGAGGCCGCGCCAGGTGCCTTCCATCTGCCGCACTTCCGGCGCGTGCAGGATTTCGTTGACCTGGGTCGTCAGCATCTTGTCGATGCCGGCGATCAACGACTTGATCGACTTGATCGAGTTGGACGAGATCGTCGTCGTTTCGGAGCGCGACTGCGCCGCCAGCGCCAGGTTGCGAACCAGCTGCTGCAGCTTCTCGCTGTCGTCCTTCTTGACCTTGAAGTCCTTCTCCAGCAGCTGGCTGAATTCACCGAGATCGACGGCCTCGGCCTCGGCGACGGATGCTGCGGTCTTTTGCTGTTCGGCCATGATCTATTCCTCACCCTTGTCGTCGGACAGCGCCTGGGCGGCGATCTGGCCAAGCAACGGCTGGTTGTTCAGCAATTGGGCTATGCGCTTTTCGGCATCGACCCGGCCGTCCATGAAGCCGAGCAGCTCCTCGAGCTGGCGCCGCATCTTGAGGATTTCGGCCAGCTGCGGGACCTGTTCGGCGATCTTGTCGGGGGCGAAATCGCCCATCTTGGTGAAGGTCAGGTCGAGCGCCAGCTCTTCGTCGCGCTCCTGTCCCTCGGCCTGCGGCAGCGTGTTCTTCACCCGCGCCTTGACCCTGGGTCCCAGCGCTTCCATGAATTTGGGGAAGCGGTTGGCATCGGTCTCGACAAAGGAACGGTCGAGCACTGTCTTGGACGCTTCCCTTGTCTGCGATGCGCCCGACAGGTCGGCCATCACGCCCATGACGAACGGCAGTTCGATCGTCGTCGGGCTGCCGTAGGTTTCGACATCGTAGGCGATCTGCACGCGCGGGGCGCGATTTCGCTCGATGACCTTCGCTTTGCTTTCGGCTGGCATGTGTTGCTACCTTTCATCCTTCTGGGCAGTCTTCTTGGCGTCTGGAACGCCGGCGAGCAGCCGGAATTCCTTGAGCCCCGACGGGGCGAGGTCTTCCATCAGTTCAACGAAATCCATGTGCACCATCCTGCGCACCCGGCGGGCGAGATGCGGGATCGGGCTCGACGGCTCGGTGCGGTCGTAGAACGCGACCACAAGGTCGAGGCACTTCACCACATCGTCGCGCGAGGAAATCCTGTCCGGGAGCCCCGCACCGGTCTCCGCGTAGCTTGCCATCGTCTCGGCTCCATGACCGTTTCTGACCGGCGCGGCCGGGCTTGCCGCCGCAGCAGCCGGGCTGGCCGCCCCCTTCGTCGCTGCCTCTTCCGTGGTCTCGACCGCCGTATTGCGTTCCAGCGTCGTCAGCACGCGCTGCAAAAATCGTTTCAGGTCCGGGACGGCGGCCCCGTTGCTGTCAAAGCGGGCATTCAGCGCCGTATCGACCGCGTCGAGCGCCTCGATCGCAGCGTGCGCCCCGGCGATGAGCGCCGTCATCTGTTCACCGGCCTGGTCCTGATGGGCGGCACAACCGCTGCCCACCCGGTTCAGGAGCTGTCCGTGCGCGCTGACCAGCGCTGCCTTCTCCGTGGCATTCAATCCCGACGCCGCTTCCTGAAGCATGACGCGATCGTCGAGCGCACCCTGTTCGAGATCGCGTCCGCTGATCGGCCCGATGGGACGCGGCGCGAAGAAGACCATCTCCCTGAGGTTCGCCAGCAGGCCTTCCTGGCCGTTCTGCAGGTCGGCCAGCGCGTTGAGGCGGCGCAGGGCGGCCTCGCGTGGTTGGGGGCTGGCGCGCAGCGCCGGGTGCATCGTCTCCCAATGCGTCTCGAAGGTCCTTGCAATCAGGGTCAGGCCCTGTGCCAGTCCGGCCAATCCCTCTTCATTGGCCAGCGCCCGGGCGACAATGACAAGCAGGCGCAGGTCGCGGCCATGCGAACGCAACTCCTCGGCCTTGCCGAGCACGGCAGGCCAGTCGACCGGAATGGTCGATTGCGCGGCTGGCTTGTTGCGCCCGTCATGGACGACCTTGACCTGCGGCTCCGTGAGCCGCTCCAGCTCATGAAAAGCCGGATCGTTGCGCAAGTCTTCGCCTGACGGATTTTCACCGTCCAGCGGAGCAAGCCAGAGTGCGAGATCGATCACAGATACCCCCGGCGACCGGCTCTAAAACCGTACGTGACCCAACGTTAGCACACGGTTGCATATTCCCACAATTCGCCATCCGCTCAAAAGTTAACGAGCGCTAATGAATGTCGGTGCAACTGCGTCTCGGATGGCGCAATTCATGGCGTGCCTGGCCAACCTCGTATGTGAAGCGCATCGCATAGGATTAGAAAAAATCGTGGTTGTCTGCATTTGGCGGCGCGGAACTCTCCACAAAGAGAAAGGCCGGCTGCATCAAGCGCTTTGTCAAGCGGCTGCTTATGTGGCAGGCTGTCGACGGGCAGATTGCAGGAGCACGTTCGATGGAACAGCGCCGGTCGTCGCAGGGGTTCAAACGCAAGGAACTGGTTGGCAAGCTCAATCCGGTCTGCCTGCGCGCCTTCAAGGCCGCCGCCGACAGCGCCAAGCTGCGCGGCAATCCTTACGTCGAACTCGTCCATTTCATAGAACAACTGGTGCTGTCCGAGCGTTCGGATGTGCAGATGATCATTGCCGATGCCGGCGTCGATGCCAGCCGGCTTACCAGCGAAATGACCCGCGCCGTCGACAAGCTGCCCTACGGCGCCACCTCGATCGAGGAATTTTCCGACCACATCTTTCACGCCATCCAGGAGGCCTGGAACCTGGCGACGCTGGAATTCGGCATGGAGGAGGTCCGCAGCGCCCATATCGTGCTCGCCTGCCTGAAGACGCCGGTGCTGGAAGGCCTGGTGGCGAAGATCAGCGGCGAATTCGACAAGATCGACGCCGACGGGGTCATCGCCCGCTTTGCCGAGGTGGTGGACGGTTCGCTCGAAGCCGGCGCCACGGCAGCAGTGGCTCCCACCGCGGAGGCGCCGCGGCGAGCTCCGGGCGGGGACTCCGCGCTGGCCAAATACGCCACAGACCTCACCCAGCGCGCCCATGACGGCAAGATCGACCCGGTCGTCGGCCGAGACCCGGAGATCCGGCAGATCATCGATATCCTGATGCGGCGCCGGCAGAACAACCCGATCCTGACCGGCGAGGCCGGTGTCGGCAAGACCGCGGTGGTCGAGGGCTTTGCCCTGCGCATCGCCCAGGGCGACGTGCCGCCGCCCCTGCAGGGTATCAGCGTGCGTATGCTCGACGTCGGCCTGATGCAGGCTGGCGCCAGCGTCAAGGGCGAGTTCGAGAAGCGCCTGAAGGCGGTGATCGACGAAGTTCAGTCATCCGAGACGCCGGTCATCCTGTTCATCGACGAGGCGCACACGCTGATCGGCGCCGGTGGTGCCGCCGGAACCGGCGATGCCGCCAATCTCTTGAAGCCGGCGCTGGCGCGCGGCGAATTGCGCACCATCGCCGCAACCACCTGGGCCGAGTACAAGCAGCACATCGAAAAGGACCCGGCGCTGACCCGCCGTTTCCAGGTGGTCAAGATCGATGAGCCGTCGGAAGCGGTCGCTGTGCTCATGCTGCGCGGTGTAGCCGGCGTGCTCGAACAGCATCACGAAGTGCAGATCCTGGACGAGGCGATCGAGGCGGCGGTCGGCCTGTCGCATCGTTACATCCCGGCGCGGCAATTGCCCGACAAGGCGGTCAGCCTGCTCGACACCGCTTGCGCCAGGGTGGCGATCTCGCAGCATGCGACGCCGGCCGAGGTCGAGGACATTTTGCGGCGCCGCCAGGCGCTCGAGGTCGAAAGCGGCATCATCGGCCGCGAGGCAGCGATCGGCATCGAAGTAACTGACCGGCAGGCGCGGGTCGAGGCCGGGCTCACTGAGACGGGGACCATGCTCGCCGCCGCCGAGGAGCGCTGGGAGCGCGAAAAGGCGCTGGTTGCCGAGATCCTCGAACTGCGCGCGCGGCTGCGCGGCGACGGCGTGCCGCTCGATGCGGTGGCGACAGCCGAGACCGATGCCGAACCAGCAGCGCCGGACGAAGAAAAGACCAAGGTACCGAAGGCCGAGACGCCCAAGGCCGGAACGTCCGAGCCTGAAAAGCCGAAGGCCAAAGCGTCCGAGACCGAAGCGCCGGCTGCCGAAGCTGCACCGTCAGATCCTGCCGCCGATCTGGCGCGGTTGCGCGAACTCATGGCCGAGCTTGCCACCGCGCAAGGCGAGACGCCGCTGATCCTGCCGTCTGTCGACCGCAATGCGGTCGCTGCCGTGGTCCAGGACTGGACCGGCATCCCGACGGGACGGATGCTGTCCAGCCAGACCGAAAAGGCGCTCAAGCTGGCCACCACGCTGTCCGAACGTGTCGTCGGCCAGGATCACGCCATGGAGATGATCGCCAGGCGCGTGCAGACCAGCCGCGCCGGGCTCGGAGCGCCGGAAAAGCCGGTCGGCGTGTTCCTGCTCTGCGGCCCCTCGGGAGTCGGCAAGACCGAGACGGCCCTGGCGCTGGCCGAGACGCTCTATGGCGGCGAGCAGAACCTGATCTCGATCAACATGTCCGAATTCCAGGAGGCGCACACCGTCTCGACGCTCAAGGGCGCACCGCCCGGCTATGTCGGCTACGGCAAGGGCGGCATTCTCACCGAGGCCGTGCGCAGAAAACCCTATTCGGTGATCCTGCTCGACGAGGTCGAGAAGGCGCATCCCGATGTCCACGAGATCTTTTTCCAGGTCTTCGACAAGGGCATGATGGATGACAGCGAGGGAAGGCGCATCGACTTCAAGAACACGCTGATCCTGCTGACGTCCAATGTCGGCTCCGAAGTCATCATGGAGCGGACGCAAAACGGCACGGTGAGGGCAGGGCTCGACGGCCTCGATGCTGCCCTGCGCGCCCCACTGCTGAAGGTGTTTCCAGCGGCCTTCCTCGGCCGCGTCGTGACCATCCCTTACTATCCGCTCTCGGATTCGATGATCGAGGCCATCACCCGCCATCAGTTCGGCAAGATCGCGCGGCGGCTGCGCGCCAGCCACGACGCCGAACTGGTGATCGGCGACGGCGTCATGGCGCTGGTCAAGGCGCGCTGCACCGAAATCGAGTCCGGTGGCCGCATGATCGACGCCATCCTCACCAACACGCTGTTGCCGGAACTCAGCCGCGGCGTGCTGAACCGGTCGCTCGACGGCGAGAAGATGACCAAGGTGACCGTCAGCGCTTCCACTGACGGGTTTGCCTATTCGTTCGAATAGTCAGGCCTGACTGCTCGGCTCCGTCTCGGCGCGGATCAGCTTGATGTCGGCGCCGGCTGCCCAGGCGCCGATATCCTCGCGCCGCAACGCCGCCGCCATCATGTCGGGAAACAGGTCCGGCGTGCAGGCGAAGACCGGTATGCCAAGTGCCGCGACCGAAGCCGACATCGCCGGATCATAGCCCGGCCGGCCCTGATCGGTCAGCGCCAGCAGCACGACGACATTGACGCCGGACCGGACCAACGCCGCAAGCCGCCGCAGCAAGTCCTGGCCGTTGCCGCCCTCATAGAGGTCGGTGATCAGCACGAAGTGGGATTTGGTCGGCCGCTCGATGCGGTCGGCGCAATAGGCGACCGCCTGGTTGATGTCGGTGCCGCCGCCGAGCTGCACGCCAAACAGCACCTCGACCGGGTCGCTGAGCTCTTCGGTCAGGTCGACGATGGCCGTGTCGAAACAGACCAGCTTGGTGCGCACGACCGGCAGCGACGCCATCACCGCGGCGAAAATCGAGGCGTAGATCACCGAGCTCGCCATCGAGCCGGACTGGTCGACGCACAGCACCACTTCGTCGAGATCGACCAGCCGGCGTTGCTTGCGCATGAAGCCGACCAGTTTTTCCGGCACGACGGTTTTGTGCTCAGGCTGGTAGTGGCGAAGATTGGCCGAGATGGTGCGCGGCCAGTCGATGTCGCGTTGGCGCGGCCGGTTGGTGCGTCGCGACTTGTCGAGCGCGCCACGGATCGCCTCGGCGGTCTTCTGCTCCAGCCGCTGCATCAGCTTGGCAACGATGTCGGCGATGATGGTGCGGGCGATGTCCTTGGTCTTGGCCGGCATCACCGAACGCAGCGAGATCAGGTCGGCGACGAGGTTGACGTCGGCCTCGATCGCCTTGAGGAATTCCGGCTCCATCAGCATCTGCTTCAGGTTCAGCCGCTCAAAGGCATCCTTCTGGACGATCTGGACCACCTGGGCGGGAAAGAAGGAGCGGATATCGCCCATCCATTGCGCCACGCGTGGCGCCGAGCGGCCGAGCCCGCCGCGCCGCTTGCGCGGGTCGGCATCGGCATTGGCGCGGTCGCCGTAAAGCGCATCGAGCGCCGAAGACAGTTTTTTGTCATCACTGGAAAGGGCGGAGGAAGCCTCGTCATCGGCGCCGATCGCCAGCCGCCAGCGGCGCTCGCGCCCGCTATCGGAGGATGCTGGGCCGGGTTCGGGCACTTCGGCTTCGTCATCCATTGTCACACTCCGCCCGCCAGCAATGGCCCAAGCCGCTCCAGGTGACGGCGCCAGCCCTCGCCGCCATCCGGCGCCGGCGTCAGGCCGGCCGGCAACCTTGCGGTGCGGCCGAGCACGGCCTCGATCAACCGCTGCCGCTCCATCGAGTCCAGATTGGAGAAGACGCGGCGCAGCAATGGCAGATGCGCGATGAAAGCGTCCTCGTCGAGCGATTTCAGCCACCCATCGACGGCGCCGCGCAGGCCCTCGTCGTAGATCAGCCGCTGGCCGGCAGTGCTGAAGAAACCTTCGAAGAACCCCGCTGCCTGGGCGACCGGCGTCCCCGGCGACAGCCTGCGTCCGAGCAGCCCGGCGGCGTCCTCTGCCGACAGTTGGCCGGCTTCATAGAGCAGATGCGCGGCGCAGCCGGCGAGCAGCGCCGTCGAGCCCGGACCTTCCAGCACGCCGGTCAGGCCGTTGCGCCAGGCATCGAGCACGCCTTCGCCGGGCTCGACCAGCCGGATCGCCGTGTCGGCCTTGCGCACAGCACCGACCAGCGTGGTGGCGGCCTGCTCGTCCAGGTCGCGCACCGCATAGGGCAGCGCGATCGCGCCTTCGACGATCAACCGTTCCAACAAACCGGACAGCCGGTTGGTTTCGGTCTTGCGCGCCTCGCCGTAACGGATGATGTCGGCAAGCGGCGGCACCGAGGCCAGCATCTCTAGGCATTCGCTGCTGTGCGCTGCGCGCGCCTCCAACGCTACAAGGCCGGCGCTCGCGGCCTCCGACAGATCCGCCGTAATGGCGCTCTGGACAAGGGCGGCAAGCGTGTCGAGGCTCGCGGCCGCACCGAGCATCTGGATCAGGCGGCCATTGGCGGCCTTTTCGATAGTCGGGCCGTAGACCAGGTTCTCGACCAGGCGCACGGCATATTCCGGCTCCCAGGCGAGCGTCCATTTTTCGCGAAAGGTGCCGCGGCTGCGGCCGGCGTCGGCCAGCCTGCCCCATTGCACGCCAAGCACGTTCAGCCGGTGCAGCAATGTCGAACGAAACAGTCCGCTTTCGCTGCGCAGATCGACCGACAGCTCGCGTTCCAGCGCCTCCGGCTTCAGCCGCGCCGCCTTCTGGTTGCGCTGCAGGTCCTCGATCAGCGGCGCCAGCGGCGTGTCGGGCGGAATCTCGCCGACATCCGCGCCCAAAAGCAGCTCGGCCTCGACCAGCGCCCACAGCACCGCTTCGCCGTTGAACAGCGCCGCGATCGCGGCATCGCGCAATTCCTCGAAGCCGGGCTTCGGCCGCTCGCGAATGGCAGCCAGTGTGCGCGCAAGCCGCTCGGCCTCGATCAGCGACGCGGTCGACACCAGATGGCCCTTCGCCCGCAGCACCGCCGCGATCGTCGCCAGCCACAGCGTCGCGGCGTCGCGCCGCCCTCGTGTGCGCCACAGATGCTTGCACCAGCCGGGCGCGACGACGCCAGCGCCATAACCATAGCCCAGCGCAAGACGCGGCCCGGTCCATGGCGCCCATGTCATGATGCTTTTGCGCCGGGCAATTGCCTTTATCAGCGCCTGGTCGTTCTTCTGCGTGTGCGCGGCCTGCAGGGCCGGCACATGCCATGCGCCGCAGACGACGGCGATCGGTCCGGCGAATTCCTTGCGCGCGGCAGCGATTTCCAATCGCATATGCGCTTCACGCTTGGCCTCGAACGGCGCGATCGCACCTTCGCCGTCGCGCAGCGTCGTCATCGCATCGGTGATGGCAGCGAAGATTGGACCCGGCTGCGGATTCTGCTCGATAATGTCGGCCCACCAGCTTTCGCCATCTTCATAGCCGGCGGCCGCAGCCAGCGTGCCGATCGGGTCGCGATGCGATGCGGGCTCGCCATCCTCACCGGTTTCGTCCTTGGGTTCGGGCTTGTCGGCGTCAGCCGTTTTGTCGGTGTCGTCGGTTGCCGGTGCCGCGAACCGTGCCGATGACGGCAGGTCGATGAACCGCAATGCCGCCTTGTTCTCCACCGCCCACACCGCCGCCTGGTATTCCGGCGAGAACTCGGCGAACGGCCAGAAACTTGTCGCGGCCGGATCGTCCTCGGGGTAGCAGAGCAGCGCCACCGGCGGCTGCATCTGCGGGCGCGCCAGCAATGGCAGCAGGGCGGACGCGTCGCTCGGCCCTTCGATCAGCACCGCGACCGGCTGCAAGTCCCGCAGCGCCTGCACCAGGCTGTCGGCGGAGCCCGGCCCGTGATGGCGGATGCCGAAATAGGCGACGTCGCTCATGACCTCAGATCGCTGCGTTCAGCGCCGCGTAATAGCCGGCATAGTCCGGCCGCTTCTTGAGCACCGTTTCGAGATATTCCTCCAGCACCACCTTGTCCTGCACCGGGTCCTTGACGATGGCGCCGACAAGGCTGGCGGCGAGGCCTTCGGCGCCGAGCTTGCCGCTGTCGAACCACGCCGCCTGGCTGAGGCCGCCGACCATGGTGGCGATCGCCTCGGCGGTCGAGAGCGAACCCGAAGGCGTCTTCAGCGTCACCTTGCCGTCGGCGGTTGCGCCCGAGCGCAGCTCGCGGAAAATGGTCAGCACGCGAGCGATCTCCTCGCCGACATTTTTCGGCACCGGCAGGTCGAGCCCGCCGGCCATCTCGTCGACCCGCTTGGAGACGATCGCCACCTCTTCGGCCATGTCCTCGGGCAGCGGCAGCACCACCACACTGAAGCGGCGCTTGAGCGCCGAGGACAGCTCGTTGACGCCCTTGTCGCGGTTGTTTGCGGTGGCGATGATGTTGAAGCCGCGCTGGGCATAGAGCGACGTGTTGAGTTCCGGGATCGGCATCATCTTTTCCGACAGCACGGTGATCAGCGTGTCCTGCACGTCCGAGCCCATGCGCGTCAGTTCCTCTAGCCGGCATAGCTTGCCGCTCTCCATGGCGCGGTAGAGCGGCGTCGGCACCAGCGCCTCCTGGCTCGGCCCTTTGGCCAAAAGCTGCGCATAGTTCCAGCCGTAGCGGATCTGGTTCTCGTCGGTGCCGGCCGTGCACTGCACGATCAGCGTCGAGTTGCCCATGATGGCGGCGGCGAGATGTTCCGACACCCAGGACTTGGCGGTGCCGGGAACGCCGAGCAACAGCAGCGCGCGGTCGGTAGCGAGTGTCGCCACCGCGGTTTCCATCAGCCGGCGGCGACCAACATATTTCGGCGATATCACGGTGCCGTCGCTTGCCTTGCCGCCGAGCAGATATGTCAGCACGGCCTTCGGCGACAGGCTCCATCCGGCCGGCTTCTGGCGTTCGTCATTGCGCGCCAGCGCCTGCAGTTCAGCGGCATAGGCCTGCTCGACAGGGAGGCGGATGGCTGCGTTCATGGTGCTGTTCTCCGGATTGTCATGTTTTGGTTCCCGTCATTGCCGCGTTGAGGCGCAGGAAAACGAGCGAGGCTGCCGCCGGCAGCATGCCGGCCGCAACGACATGCTCGATCAATTTTTCCGCTGTCGCCGCAGTGGCCAGAAAGCCCAAAGTTTCCAACAGGTCGTCGACGGTTCGCTTCATCGCGTCATCATTGCCGGCGACAGCCGAACGCAACACCGCCAAGCTCTGGCCGTTCGTCAGGTCGGGCCAATCCAGCCAGTTGGCTTCGAAGCCCTCGGCAAGGGTGAGCGTGCTAACATACTGCGGCGTATCTTTCAGGATCAATCTGACCAGGACACGCTTCCTGCGGCTATCCAGGCGCGGTGTCAGGTGCAGCACGAACAGTGCCGGCTTGCCACCCTCGGCGATCAGCGTGTCGGCCATCTGCGTTACTGCAGCGTCGCTGCCCGACGCGGCGACCATTCGTGAGATCTGGATGTCGGCATTGTTGTCGGCACCGAACTGCCAGGCTGCAATGAAATCGGGTTCGCTGACCCCAAATCGGGAAGCAAGGTCGACCAGATTGCAGGTCTCGAACAGTTCGGCGCGGCGCTTTTCCTGCGCCGGGGATTTGAGTTTTGCCGGGGTGTAGGTGGTGCGGCGGCGGATAAAGCCGGATTTGCCTTCTGCGATGAAGGCGGCAAGTTCGGCAACGGGATCGTCGGCACCGCCACCAACACGACCGTGCTCGCCCAACCTCGCCAGCAGCCGGCTCGCCAGTTCCTGCACCTTGCCGGAGCGGTCAGTGGCCAGGCTTTTCAGGAACGGCGCGTCCTCAGGCGTCAGGCCGAAATGCATGAGTTCGATCAGTGCCAGCCGGACTTCCGCCGGCTCGCCGGGCGCCTTCGCTTCCATCAGGCTGCGGGCCGTGGCCGGATCGCGACGGCGCATCTCGGTCAACGCGATACGGCGCGCGGCGGGGTAAAAGTCATCCCAGTTCTGCACCGTCAGTTGCTCCTGCGGCGCAATCTTCAGCCCCTCGACGCTGGCCTGCCAGTCGATCCACGGCGCATAGATGTCAGGGCTGTTCTGGTCTGATGCCGACGGCATCCAGTCCATCGGATGCAGCACGTAGCCACGGCCGGCGACGAGCGTCGCCACGCGCGACTTGCGCCGCGCATCGGCGGCGTTCTTCAGGGCCGCCCGCAACAGCGGCCGCAACCGCTCCGGCAGCAGCGGCAGGCCAAGCCTCGGCAGCGGCGGGCGCCGCTTCAGCGTCTTCGGCGCCGACGGCCGCAGGCCGACATCGAGCGCCTGCGCCGCGATCGCCAGCAGACGTCGCTCCCGTTCGTCTGGGCTTGCGCCACCCGCGATCTCCTTCCATGCGGTTGGCGCCAGATCGAATGCGGTTCCGCCGGTGATCCAGCAGTCGCGCATCGTCGCCAGGCCGGTTAGTTCGAGCTCGTTCATGACAGATCGAGCCTCCCGAAGCCGCTTTGCGCGGCCAGCAGATCGAGCCGCGCGCCGTTCCAAAGCGCTGCCGTGGCCGCGAGGTCGAGGCCAAGCACGGTCTGATCGACGGTCCCGCTAACAGGCAGGGCGATCCCTTGCGGGTCGTGCGCCGCTTGCCACCAGGCGGTGCCGCGCTCATCGAGCAGGATCGCGCCGGCAGGCAGCATCAGCGGGCTATCGGTCGACCAGGGCGCTGCGTCCTGGTGCGCCGCATGCGCCGCGAGCGGGTCCTTGACAGCGTCGAGGCCGAAATCCGGCCAGGCGCCCGACACGACGTCGCCCTTGCGCTCCGCCACCAAGGCCCGCAGTGGCTGGCGCGACGGGTAGAATACCAGGCGGGCGTGGAACCGGTCACCGGGCGTGAACGCCGCCGAGCGGCGGCCGGCCGAAGCCGGAAAGAAATCGAGCAGCAGCGCAAACTGCGGCGTCGGGCTTTTCAGATCGAGCAGCCAGGTCGAATGGCTGACGAGACCGTCGCGGCGGGTCTCGATCTTCTCGCCTACGACCTCCCAATGGCTGTCGACCTGCTTCGCGTCGGGACTGGACAGAACCTGGTCGCGGGTTTCGGACGCCGACACCAGTCGCTTCAGCTCGGGATCGTCGGGCGCCGAGCGCCAGGCTTTGGCCAGCAGCACCAGCTTGCCGAGTTCGCGGATCGCCGCGTCCGGCCGTTCCTCGCTGCGCAGCGCCATTAGCCGGGCCGGGATTTCGTCGATGCGTCCGGCAAGCGCCGTCGCCTTCATGTCGACAAGCCGCGCCGCAATGCGGCGGCAGCGCTCGCTGCTGGCGTCGGCAAAGGCGGAAAGGCCGAGCCGCAGCTGGTCGGCAATCCACTGGTCGAGTTCGTCCAGCGCGCCTGCCACCGCGGTGCGCGTATCTTCCGCCCGCTTGCGCTGCGCCGTCTCGCGGCGCTCCGTCGCGGCGGCGTCATCGACGGTGCTTTCCTCTGCCTGCGAGGCCTCGCCAATGCTCTTGCCAGACGCGCCCCTGCCAGACTTTGCGTCGACCGGCGGGGGCGCACTCTTCCTGCGCCGGCCAAGCCAGTCATTGACCCATTCCGGCGTTGTTTCGGCTGATGTGAAGCTGGCCGGCGCCGTGGCGGCGATCCACATCAGCGCCAGCGTGTGCTTGCAGGGAAATTTTCGCGACGGGCAGGTGCATTTGTAGCCGTGGTCGCCGGTGTCGACGACGGTGCGATAGGGGTTGGATCCCGAGCCCTGGCATTCGCCCCAGATCAGCGCCTGCTGCTCGTTCTTCTCCAGCCGCGGCCAGTTCGAGCGCTTGGTGAGCTTCGAGGCGGCGCTTAGCGACGCCTGATCGGGGGCCAGCGCCTCGATGGTTTTCAGTTCGAATTCCAAGCCGCGCC
The DNA here is from genome assembly GCF_040321955.1 of Mesorhizobium sp. M0217. Lineage (NCBI taxonomy): Bacteria > Pseudomonadati > Pseudomonadota > Alphaproteobacteria > Hyphomicrobiales > Phyllobacteriaceae > Mesorhizobium > Mesorhizobium sp. M0217. Next base: position 124,724 of record NZ_JAMYSN010000004.1, read on the forward strand.
TCTCGTCACCCCAAATCAATGCCTGGCATCAATATAGGGTGCCGTTTGTGAAGGATTGTTGTGGCCCCGGCAAGACGAAGATAGCGCAGATCAGTACAACGGCGTGGCCATATGCCGGGGCGTCGGCCATTGCGCCGTGATCTCGGGCTGCACCGGGCGCTCGAGATAGGTCGACAGCACGACATAGCTTCGCGTCGAGGTGACGCCGGGCGTTTCGTAGAGACGCGCCAGCAGGCCTTCGAGCGCCCTGGTGTCCTCGGTGCGGACCTTGAGAAGCATGCAGGTGTCGCCGGCCACCGAATGGATTTCCTCGACCTCAGGATATTGGGAGACGGCCATCAGCTCCGGTGTCTTGCCCCAGCCCTTGGTATCGATATGCACGAAGGTGAGCAGCGGCTTCTTCACCGCCTTCGGGTCGATGATCACAGCCGTGCCGCGGATGGCGCCGCTGCGCCGCAGGCGCTTGACCCGCTCATGCGCCGCCGGCGGCGAAAGGCAGACGCGTTCGCCAAGTTCGGCGTAGCTGATCGTCGCATCCTCGACCAGCACGCCTAATATTTTTCGGTCGATTGCGTCGAGCTCGCGGGGAGCTACCTTGTTCTGCAGAACCCCATCTGTTTCTTCGTCCATATCGAAATTCCTTGTTGTCGCGGAATCCAGTTCGGCCATTATGACCCGATGACGAACGCGCATCAAGCTGCAACGCTCCATCAGCCGATCCCGGCGCTGGCCTACCTCCTGACCGGCTGCATCGCCGTCATCGGCTCGAACTCGCTGGTCCTGGGTCCAATTGCTCCGGCAGTCGCCGCATCCTTCGGCACCAGCGTGCCGGCGGTGATGGCCGCGTCGGCTGCCTTCGGTCTCGGCACTTCCGCCAGCGCTTTGTTCCTCGCCCGCTATATCGACGGCGTCGGCGCCCGCCGCATGCTGCAGGGCGCTCTGCTGTTGCTGGCGGTCGGGCTTCTCGCCAGCGCGCTGGCGCCGACGGTGATCATGCTGGTCGCGGCCCAGGCCGTCGCCGGCATCGCCGCCGGCGTCGCCATGCCGGCCATCTATGCCAGTGCAGCGGCAATTGCGCCGCCCGGCCGCGAAAGCGGCACGATCGGCGTCGTGCTGACCGGCTGGACGGTCTCCATGGTGGCCGGCGTGTCGCTGTCGGCCGTGCTTGCCGATCTCGTGCACTGGCGCGCCGTCTTCGCCGCCGTCGCGGTGCTTTCCGCCATTGCGCTTGCTGCCTTGTCGATGACCTCGCTCAGCGACGTCAGGAAGAGCGGCCCGGCGCCGTCGCCGTTCGTTGCGCTGGCCATTCCGGGCATCGTGCCGCTGCTCATCGCCTGCACCGCCTTCATGACCGCTTTTTACGGCGTCTACGGCTATCTCGGCGATCATCTGCACCAGGATCTGGGCGAGCCCGTCAGCGCCAATGCGCTGGCCGCACTCGCCTACGGCGCCGGCTTCGGCGCCGCGGCCTTCCTCGACGGCGTCATCGACCGCATCGGCGCACGGCGCGTCATGCCTTTCGCCTATCTGCTGGTCGCCGTCGTCTATGTCGCGATCGCGCTCGCAAGCAGCAATTTCGTGCTGATCCTGGCTATGATCGCCATCTGGGGCCTTGCCAATCATTTCGGCCTGAACGTGCTGGTGATGCGCCTTACCGCGCTCGATCCGTCGCGCCGTGGCACCATCATGGGCCTGAACAGTTCGGTCACCTACCTCGCCGTCTTCATCGGCACCACCAGCTTCGGGCCGCTTTATTCATCGTTCGGCTTTGCCATCTGCGCGATCGTCGCCGCCGTGCTGATGCTGGTTGCGGCAGCAGCGGGGTCATGGCGGTCGCCTCCGCCCATCAAGCCGTAAAGCTTGCGTCCTCATCCCGTCCTTCGCTAGAGCTTGGCTTGCCATGCGAGCCCCGCCCGGATGAAGACGACGCTTGAAACCACTGCCGACCCCTCGTCAGACGACCTCGCCTTCCTGGCCGAGCGGCTGACGGCGTTCAATGACGGCGATGTCGGCCCCTCCGGCCGCAAGCCGATCGCGGTCTTCGTTCGTGACGAGCACGGCGCTGTCGTCGCCGGCATTTCGGGATACACCGCCTGGGGCTGGCTCTATGTGCAATGGCTGTGGGTCGACGAACGCCTGCGCGGCCAGCATATGGCCGGCGACATGCTGGACGCTGCCGAGCGCGAAGCAGTCGCCCGGGGCTGCCAGACCGCCTGGATCGACACGTTCAATCCGACAGCGGCCAAAGTCTATGAGCGGCAAGGCTACCGGCGTTTCGGCGAGCTGCCTGACTTTCCCATCGGCCGCAGCCGCATCTTCCTGCAGAAGAAGCTCTAACCTGCCAGCCGCCCGCCTTGCATCGGCCGCGGCACGCCGGTGGTGCTGGGAAAGCTGATCGGCAGGCCGCGCAGCACGCGCACGGCAAGGAAGGCAAAGCATTCGGCCTCCACCGCATCGCCTTTCCAGCCCAGTGTCTCGGCCTGCACCACCTCGACGTTGGCGCGCCTCGCCAGCATCGCCATCATCGTCGGGTTGCGGCGGCCGCCGCCACTGACCGCCAGGCGCTTCGGCCGGCGCGGCAACAAATCGAGCGCCTTGCCGACGGCCGAGACGGTGAAGGCCGTCAGCGTCGCCGCCCCATCCTCTGCGCCGAGGCCGTCGGCCATGGCGGCGCCGAAGTCGAAACGGTCGAGCGATTTCGGATAGGGCTTGGTCAGATACGGATGCTGGAGCAATTTGGCCAGCCGCACTTCATCGACGGTGCCGGCCGCGCCCAGTGCGCCGTCGCGGTCCATCTCGCCGAGGCCGTTTGCCTTGATGAAATCGTTGAGCGGCGCGTTGGCCGGGCCAGTGTCGAAGGCGACGATGTTGTCCTTGCCGTCCCACCAAGTGACGTTGCCGACACCGCCGAGATTGAGCACAGCGGTGTCCCCGCTGGCGTCGGCTTCCCTCAAAAGCGCCGCGTGGTAGGCAGCCGCCAGTGGTGCGCCCTGGCCGCCGGCGCGCACATCGTCCGAGCGGAAATCATAGGCGACCTTGGCGCCCAAAATGGAATGCATCAGCGCGCCATCGCCCAACTGGCGCGTATCGCCGCGCCGCCCGGGTTGCGGGGCACGATGCAGCACGGTTTGGCCGTGAAAGCCGACCACGCCGATATCGCCCATGGTCAGGCCGTAGCTTTCGACAAGGTCCTTCACCGCCGCCGACTGCGCCCGCGTCAGCGCCTCCTCGGCTTCGGCAAAGATCGCCGGCTCCGGCCCGTCGAAATTCCACACCCGGGCCTGACGCAGCGTCTCCTCCAGCAAGGCACGGATCGCTGCGGGGTAGGGGGCCAGCGTATAGGTGCCGAAATCGGCGATCCGCTCGCCATCGGTCTTGATCAGCGCCACGTCGATATTGCCGTCAAGCACGGTGCCGGTCATCAGGCCGACGGCCCAGATTGGTTCCACGGTCGACTCCCTTGCGACACCGTTTGCGATTCCAACGCAATCACCTGTCGGACGGATTGTCTCGCCAGGCAAGACCCTGGCCGCGGTCGATTGCTCCGAACCTGCCGGCAGAGTTTTTCACCGAACAGCGAAAATCGAGCAACGCCGTTCTTGCGTCTCGCCGCTCAAGACGCCAGCTATGAGACGAACACGTCATCGCCAAGGAGAAACGACATGGCATCCGAAGTCGCAGTGATCGCCGGCGCGGGTGCGGGCCTGAGCGCCTCTTTGGCACGCCTTCTCACCACGGAAGGCTATCGTGTGGTGCTGGCCGCCCGCAACACGGCCAAACTCGCGGCGCTGGTCGGGGAAACCGGCGCGCTGGCCGTCGAAACCGACGTCGCCGATCCGGCCTCCGTCGCCGGCCTGTTTGACGCCGCCGACAAGCAAGGCCCGCTGGCCCTTGCCGTCTTCAATGCCAGCGGCCGCACGCGCGGCCCGATCGCGGAGGTCGATCCCGATGCGGTCAAACAAGCCTTGCTTGTCGGCGCCTATGGCGGCTTCCTGGTCGGCCAGCAAGCGGCGCGGCGGCTGCTTGCGCGCGGCTCCGGTTCGATTCTTTTCACCGGCGCCTCCGCCAGCATCAAGGGCTTTCCCAACTCCGCCGGCTTTGCCATGCCGAAATTCGGCCTGCGCGGTCTGGCTCAGTCGATGGCGCGCGAACTCTTCCCTAGGAATATCCATGTCGCGCATTTCATTATCGACGGCCAGATCGAGCCGGCCGGGACGAAGCCCGAGCGACCGGACAGCCAGCTGTCGCCCGATGCGATCGCGCAGACCTATCTCGCGACCCATCGCCAGCATCGCAGCGCCTGGAGCTTCGAGGTCGAGCTGCGGCCCTTTGTCGAGACATTCTGACCGGTCCGGCGTGACCGTTCTCGCAATTGCGAAATCTTTGAGAGAATATTCCCGGCTTCGTGTTTGAGAAGAAATGCGGTTCTTTGATCCGGCAAGCAGCATTGCCGATGATGTCGTCAAGGCTTGGTATTCCACCTCGCCGCAATGACTTCAGGATTACGAGGGATCGACAATGTCCGAACGCGGAAACGCTTCCAGCTCTCTTCTTTTTTCAGCCATCAGCCGGCGAGCTGCCCTTGCGGCACTTTTTGCCTCGGCCGTCACGCTTGCCGGTCTGGCTCAGCCGACGCCGTCCTTCGCCGAGGACAAGAAGTCTATCAAGGTCGGCATCATCAGCGGCGAGGATGAGGATGTCTGGCGCGTCGTCGTCGCCCAGGCCGCCGAAAAAGGCCTGACCGTCGAGACCGTGGTGTTCAACGACTACACCCAGCCCAACGAGGCGCTCGAGCGCGGCGAGATCGACGCCAACGCCTTCCAGCACCAGCCCTATCTCGACAACCAGATCAAGACCCAAGGGTACCACATCGTGCGCGTCGGCTACACCGGCGTCTGGCCGATCGGCCTCTACTCCAAGAAATACACCAAGGTTGCCGACCTGCCCGAAGGCGCCGTCATCGGCTTGCCCAACGACCCCTCGAATGAGGGCCGCGCGTTGCGCGTTCTGCAGAACGAAGGCGTGATCAAGCTGAAGGACGGCACCGGCATCCTGGCGACCACCGCCGACATTGCCGAGAACCCTAAGAAGGTCGTCATCAAGGAACTGGACGCCGGCATTGTCGGCCGCTCGGTCGAGGATCTCGACGCGGCTGTCGTCAACACCGACTGGGCGCTGAAGAGCGGTCTCGGCCCGGACAACCGCATCGCCCAGGAGCCAGTGGCCGACAACCCCTACCGCAACTTCATCGCCGTGAAATCCGGCAACGAGAACGAGGCGTGGGTGAAGACGCTGGTCGCGTCCTACCAGAACGAGGCGGTCAAGGCCGAGTTCGACAAGGTCTACAAGGGCACCGGGATCAGCGCCTATTGATTGGCGCCTGGTTGTCAGGAGCAGGCGGCCCGCTGTTGAGCGGGCCGCTGTCGCATTTGTCGAGCGTTGAAACGGACAGTGAGATGAACCAGCACGTCACGGCCGAGGCATCCGGTCCGGTCAATATATCGGCCGGGCAAGAAGATGTCGTACGCCTCGTCGACCTCAAGCGCCGCTTTGGCGCGACGCCTGCGCTCGACGGCGTCTCGCTGACGGTGAAGAAGGGCGAGATCCTCGGCATCATCGGCCGCAGCGGAGCCGGCAAGTCGACGCTGATCCGCTGCCTCAACGGGCTGGAGCGGCCGGACTCCGGCGACGTCTTCATCGAGGGCCGCGAGATCGGCCGGCTCGGCGAGCGTGAATTGCAGCCGCTGCGGCGTCGCATCGGCATGATCTTCCAGCACTTCAATCTGCTGTCGGCCAAGACCGTGGAGGACAATGTCGCGCTGCCGCTAAAGATCGAGGGCCGCCCAAAGGCCGAACGGCTGGCGCGCGCCGCCGAATTGCTCCACCTCGTCGGCCTGTCGGAGAAGGCGAAGGCCTATCCGTCCTCGCTGTCGGGCGGCCAGAAGCAGCGCGTCGGCATCGCCAGGGCGCTGGCCGCGCGGCCAGCGCTGCTGCTGTCCGACGAGGCGACCTCAGCGCTCGATCCGGAGACGACGCGCTCCATCCTGGCCTTGCTGAAAGACATCAACCGGCAGCTCGGCCTGACCATCCTGCTCATCACCCACGAGATGGAGGTGATCCGCTCGATCGCCGACCGCGTCGCGGTGATCGATGCCGGGCGCATCGTCGAGCAAGGCCCGGTGTGGTCGGTCTTTGCCGAGCCGCGTTCCGAAATCACCAGGAGCCTGCTCGGCGGCATCCGCCCGCAACTGCCGGCCGAGATTGCCGGCCGGCTTGCTCCCGGAGGCGGCGCCGAGCTCATCCTCAGGGTCGACGTCGCAGGTGAGGCCGCGCGCGGTCCGCTGCTGTCCGATCTTGCGGTGGCGGTGCCGGGGCCTTTCCGCCTCGTCCATGGTGGCATCGACCATGTCCAACAGCAGCCGGTCGGCACGCTGTTCCTTGCGGTCGCGGGCAACGATCCGAAACATCTGTCGAAAGTAATCGCATTCCTGAAGGCCCGCGACGCGCGGGTGGAGGTGCTTGGCCATGTCGCCGGTTCTGTTTGAACTTCTGCTGCGTTCGATCTGGGAGACGGTCCTGATGACAGCCGCGTCCGGTCTCATCTCGCTCGTCTTCGGACTGCCGCTCGGCCTGGCATTGATTGCCACCGAGCGCGGCGGCATTGCCGAAAGCCTGTGGGTGAACCGCGCGCTCGGCGCCGTCATCAACGGCTTCCGCTCGGTGCCTTTCATCATCCTTCTGGTGGCGCTGATCCCGGTGACGCGGCTGATCGTCGGCACCTCGATCGGCACCTGGGCGGCGATCGTGCCGTTGTCGATTGCGGCGACGCCCTACTATGCCCGCATCGCCGAAGTGTCGCTGCGCGAGGTCGATCGCGGCCTGATCGAGGCGGCGCGCGCCATGGGCGGCAACCGCTGGACGATCATTCGCGAGGTGCTGGTGCCCGAAGCATTGCCCGGCATCGTCGCCGGTTTCACGGTGACGCTGGTAACGCTGATCGGCGCCTCGGCCATGGCCGGCGCCATCGGTGCCGGCGGGCTTGGCGACCTCGCCATCCGCTACGGCTACCAGCGTTTTGAGACCAGCGTCATGGTCGCCGTGGTCATTGTGCTGATCATCCTCGTTTGCGGCATCCAGTGGGTCGGCGACCGGCTGGTCGCCAGGCTGGACCGGCGCGGATGAGCGCCACGAACGTTATTTGCCGGCAGGCTGCCAAACGCAGCGCCGGCTTTCTCTATCGGCGCCGAGATTGGATTGCGCGTTGCTTTGATCGGACCGGCCTGCGTGCCACCGTGACAGCGGAACAAGGAGCTTGACCATGCCCAGGATCGTACCCGTGCTTGATCTCGGCCGTCTCGAACAGGGCGCTTCCGAGCGGCGAACGTTTCTCTTGGACCTGCGCACGGCCGCGCGCGATGTCGGCTTCTTCTATTTGACCGGCCACGGCATATCGGCTGCGGATACCGCAGAAGTGCTCGACGCCTCGCGCCGGTTCTTTGCCTTGCCGGAAGCCGACAAACTGGCGATCGAAATGGTGAAGTCCTCGCAGTTCCGCGGCTACACGCGCGCCGGCGGCGAGCTGACCAAAGGCAAGGCCGACTGGCGCGAACAGCTCGACATCGGCGTCGAACGCCCGGCCATCGAACAAGGCCCCGGCGTGCCCGCCTGGACGCGGCTGCAAGGGCCGAACCAGTGGCCGGGGGCACTGCCCGAGCTGAAGCCGGCTCTGCTGGCATGGCAGACCAAGGCGACAGCGGTAGCGATCCGGCTGCTCAGGGCCTTCGCTTTGTCGCTCGACCAGACCGAGGATGCCTTCGATCCGATCTACCGGGCCGAGCCCAACCACCGCATGAAGATCGTGCGCTACCCCGGTCGCGACGCCACCGGCAATGACCAGGGCGTCGGCGCGCACAAGGATGGCGGTTTCCTGACGCTTCTGCTGCAGGACGAGAGCAAGGGCCTGCAGGTCGAATATGACGGTGCCTGGGTCGACGTCGATCCGCTGCCCGACACGCTGGTGGTCAACATCGGCGAACTGCTCGAGCTGGCCTCCAACGGGTATCTGAGAGCAACGGTCCACCGCGTGGTAACGCCACCGGCCGGTGTCGAGCGGATTTCGGTGCCCTTCTTCTTCAGCGCCCGGCTCGACGCCACGATCCCGCTGCTCAACCTGCCCGAGGAACTGGCGGCCGAGGCGCGGGGTCCGGCCAGCGATCCCGACAATCCGCTGTTTCGCAATGTCGGTACCAATGTGCTGAAGAGCCGCCTGCGCTCGCATCCCGACGTGGCGCGCCGGCACTATGCCGATCTTCTGGAAACCGACGCCTCACCGGCTGAAATCTTTCAAAACGAGAACGAAATTTCCGAATCTCGCGTTGTTTTAGAAAGCCGTTCGTCGCCATCTGCCGCGAATACGCGCATATAGGAATTATCGTTCGGCGGTTTCCTCCCATTCCACCGAGCGGTGTTCCCCTCTGAAGGTTCTTGACCTTCTTTTGGCCGGGCCGCTTTCGCGCCCGGCCTTTTTTATGTCAATAGCTCTTCTTTCTTCCCCACAAGGGGAGAAGGAAGAGGCGCCAGGGGACTTCACCCAAACTTCGGATCAAGGCTCCCCGACTTGTAGCGCTTGGCCATCTCGGCCACCGGCAGCGGCTTGATCTTCTGGGCATTGCCGGCGGTGCCGAACTGCTCGAAGCGCTCCTTGCACAGCTTGCGCATCGCGGCCATGGCCGGCGTCAGGTATTTGCGCGGATCGAACTCGCTCGGGTTTTCGGTCAGCACCTTGCGGATGGCGCCGGTCAGCGCCATGCGGTTGTCGGTGTCGATGTTGATCTTGCGCACGCCGTGCTTGATGCCGCGCTGGATCTCTTCCACCGGCACGCCCCAGGTCGGCTTCATCTGGCCGCCATATCTATTGATGATTTCCTGCAGGTCCTCGGGCACCGAGGACGAGCCGTGCATGACCAGATGCATGTTGGGCAGGCGGCGGTGGATTTCCTCGATGACGTTCATCGCCAGCACCGCGCCGTCCGGCTTGCGTGAGAATTTGTAGGCGCCGTGGCTGGTGCCCATGGCGACAGCCAGCGCATCGACATGGGTGTCCTTGACGAACTCGACCGCCTGTTCCGGATCGGTCAAGAGCTGGTCGTGGCTGATGGCGCCTTCGACGCCGTGGCCGTCCTCCTGCTCGCCGCCGCCGCTCTCAAGCGAACCGAGCACACCGATCTCGCCTTCCACCGACACGCCGCCCCAATGCGCCATGTCGACGACGCGCCGGGTGATGCCGGAATTGTAGGCATAGTCGGCCGGCGTCTTGCCGTCCTCTTTCAGCGAGCCGTCCATCATGACAGAGGTGAAGCCGTACTGGATGGCGGTGACGCAGGTGGCTTCGTTGTTGCCGTGGTCGAGATGCATGCAGACCGGAATGTCGGGGTGGATTTCGACCAGCGCGTCGATCAGCTTGGCCAGCACCACATCATTGGCGTAGGCGCGGGCGCCGCGGCTGGCCTGCAGGATGACCGGCGACTTGGTCTCCTCGGCCGCCTCCATGATGGCGAGGCCCTGTTCCATATTGTTCATGTTGAAGGCGGGTACGCCGTAGCCGTATTCGGCGGCGTGGTCGAGCAATTGTCTCAGTGTTATGCGAGCCACCCAATAGTCTCCCGTATCTGGTTTCAAGCGCAACGTCGCGGGCCGGCCGGTTGCCGGCCTAGATGCTTCTGGCCGGATTTCGCCAGAACCGCAACCGTCAGCGGCCATCGAGGCCGCAATTCTTGTTGCATGGCCGAAATTCGGTAGCCAGCCGGTGAGGCGCTAATCTCCCCCCATGAGGGGGAGATGGCCGGCAGGCCAGAGGGGGGCGGTTCGACTGGAGCGCTAGCATCATCTGTCGGTGCTGGGAGGTCGCGTCAGGACGCGCCGACCCCCTCTGTCGCCTTTGGCGACATCTCCCCCTCAAGGGGGGAGATTATCCGCGTTCGGGGAACATCGCCTTCAACCCTTCGCGCGAAGCCTTGGCCACACCGCGCTCGGTGATCAGCCCCGTCACGAGCCGTGCCGGCGTCACATCGAACGCCGGATTGGCCGCCGGCGTCGCTTCGGGCGAAACCCGCACCTGCGCAATCTTGCCGTCCGCCGTCTTGCCCCAGACCAGCGACACCTCGTCACCGGAGCGTTCCTCGATCGGGATTTCGGTCAGGCCATCACCCACCGTCCAGTCGATGGTCGGCGAGGGCAGAGCGACGTAGAAGGGCACCTCATTATCGGAGGCGGCGAGCGCCTTGAGATAGGTGCCGATCTTGTTGCAGACGTCGCCATTGGCCGTGGTGCGGTCGGTGCCCACGATCACCATGTCGACCGCGCCACGCTGCATCAGATGGCCGCCGGCATTGTCGACGATCAGCGTGTGCGGCACGCCGTGGCCGGCCATCTCCCAGGCGGTCAGCTGGGCGCCCTGGTTGCGCGGGCGCGTCTCGTCGACATAGACATGGACCGGAATGCCGGCCTCGACGGCGAGATAGATCGGCGACGTGGCGGTGCCGTAATCGACCGTCGCCAGCCAACCGGCGTTGCAGTGGGTGAGGATGTTGACCGGCTCGCCCGGCTTCTTGCGTGCCGCGATCTCCTTGATGATGGCAAGCCCGTTCTCGCCGATGGCGCGATTGAGATCGACATCCTCGTCGGCGATTTCGGCAGCGCGCTTATAGGCCGCCTCCGCGCGCTGTCCCAATACGATCGGCCTGAGGAACCGCCGCATCTCGTCCAGCGCCCAGCGTAGATTGATCGCAGTCGGCCGCGTCTTGTGCAGCGTCTCCCAGACCGCGTCGAGCGCTTCGTCAGACGGATCGTCCGCCATCTGGATGGCGACGCCGTAGGCCGCGGTGACGCCGATCAGAGGCGCGCCACGAACCCACATGTCGCGGATCGCGGTGGCGATGCCGGCAACGCTCCCGATCGTCTCGACCCGGAACTCGTGCGGCAGCCAGCGCTGGTCGATGATCTCGACCGAACGCTGGTCGTCGCTCAGCCAGATGGTGCGGTAGTGGCGCTCGCCGACGTTCAAATCCTGCTCTCCCGTTCGATCAAAGCGGCCAGATTATTAACCTCGTCCATGCCGTGAATCTGGCGCCGGTTGACGGCGATGTGACGGCCGAATTTCAGCGCCTTGGCCTCGCAGGAGGCCCGCAGATCCTCGTCCTCGATGGTCTCGAAATCGGCATTGTGGGCGAGGCCGAGGATGCGCCGGTGCACCTCGATGCCGGCAAAGCCCAAGAGGTCGGTCCAGATCTGGTGCAGCACATGGTCGAGCGCCTGCTCCGAGGCGAGAATGTCGCCCTGATCCTCGAACAGGCTCTTCTGGTAAAGCATGCCGGTGCGCTCGGTGCGCCATAGATGCGAGAACTCGGCGCGGAACACCGTCCAGGTGTCGTTGGTCACCCCGAGCAGATAGGCACGCATGGCGTCACGCTTGCCCTTCTGTTCATGGCCGCGCTGCGAGAAGTAGGACATCCAGAAATTGGCGAGCAGCATGCCGACGTCGAAGGCCATCGGACCGTAGAAGGCGAACTCCGGATCGATCATCCGCGTCTCGGTGTCGGTGACCATGATCGAGCCCGAATGCAGGTCGCCATGCAGCAGCGTCTCGGCGTTGGCGGCGAAGATATGCTTCAGCCGCTGCGCTTCGACCTTGAGGTCGCGGTCGGCACGCAGTTCGGCAACCAGGCCGTCGAGCTGCGGCGAGGTGTGCCGGTTCAGCTTGGCGTCGAAATAGGGATCGGAAAACACCAGGTCTTCCGTGATGCCGCAGAGCTCGACATTGTCGGCGAACAGCGCCAGGTCGGCCTTGCGGTCCTTGGTCGGCATGGAGAGATCGGAGCCGCGGAACAAAGTGCGGGCCATGAACAGGCCGATGTCGCGGGCAATATTTGGCAACTCGCGGCCGCCGATCAGGGCACGGCGCAGGATGATGTGCGGCGGCGCCAGATATTCCATGATGATCAGCGCCTGGGCTTCGTCGAAATGGAGGATCGCCGGCACCGAACCCGGCGCGCGCGCCTCTTGCCGCGTCAGCGCGTGATACTCGAAGAAGGAGCGTTTGAGCGGCAACGGCCAGCTGTCGCCGACGAGGCGAACATAGGGCAGGGCCTGCTTGACCACGGCCGCACCCGACACGCCCTCGACGATGAAGACGAGGTTCAGATTGCCGTCGCCGACCTCGCGCACCTTCCAGGCACCGGTATCGGGGCCGATTTTTGCGCACAGCGCTTCGTTCGTGCCGAGGCGCGATGCAAGCGTCTCCACCGACAGTGCTTCGAACGGCAATTTCGCAGTCATTCCTCACCCTCCCGCTTGCTCGCTCAATCATAGTGGAGCGATGGCGGTGAGGCCAAGCTAGGAAGCTGACTGGCAATTGTCAATCGAGTTGACAATTGATGACGTAGCCCATAGCGTCATGGTCAGGGAGGAAACGAATGGGCAATGATGCCGTGTTCCGCGTGGACGGGCTGAGGAAGTCCTTCGGCTATATCGAGGTGCTTGGCGGCGTCTCGCTCGAACTGCATGCCGGTGAGATCACCGTGCTGATGGGCGCCAATGGCGCCGGTAAGTCCACCCTCGTGAAAATTATCAGCGGCGTCTACGACCATGCCGGCGGCACCATGCACCTGGCCGGTCATGATTTCGCGCCGAACACGCCGGCCGAGGCGATCCGCGCAGGCGTCGTCACCGTGCATCAAAACATCAATGACGGCGTCGTCGCCGATCTCGATGTCGCCACCAATCTGACGCTGGATAGGTTGAGCGGCAAGGGCGCGCCGCTGCTGTTCAACCCCGGCCGGGTGCGCCGCGAAGCCAAAGCGGTGGCCGACCGCATGGGGCTCGCCATCGACCTCAAGGCCCGCATCAGCGATCTGTCGCTGGCCGATCGCCAGATGGTGGCCATCGCGCGCGCCATGGCGCACCAGCCGAAAGTGCTGATCCTCGACGAGCCGACCTCCTCACTGTCCAGCGCCGAGGCCGACCGGCTGTTCGCCCTGCTCGACCGGCTGCGCGAGCAAGGCGTCGCCATCCTCTACATCTCGCACCGCATGTCGGATATCAGGCGGCTTGCCGACCGCATCGTCTCGATGCGCGATGGCGTCATCTCAGGCGTCTTCGACAGCGAGCCTCTCGACTATGAGGGCGCCGTTAACGCCATGCTCGGCCGCAAGATCCATCTTGACCGCATCGAAGCCAGGAGTTCTGCCAAGCCGATCCTGACCGTCGATGCCTTGCGCATCGCCCCTGGTGCCCGGCCATTCTCGCTGACGCTCGGCGACGGCGAGGTCGTTGCCATCACCGGCCTCGTCGGCGTCGGCAAGACCGCGCTCGCCGAGACGCTGTTCGGCTTGCGCAAGCCGCTGTCCGGTACGATGACTTTATATGGCAAGCCCTATGCGCCCGCGTCGACCGGCGAAGCCATCGCCGCCGGCGTGTTTCTGGTCGCCAAGGACCGTGGCGAAAACGGCATCGTCGGCGGCTTCAACATCCAGGAAAACATCAGCCTGCCCTTCCACAAGCGCATGTCGCGCTTTTCAGTTCTCAAACGCGGCCTTGAACGCACTATTGCCCGCCGGCAGATCGAGGATCTCGGCATCGTCTGCCGCTCGGAGAAGGACGAGATGACCACTCTGTCGGGCGGCAACCAGCAGAAGGTGATGGTGGCCCGCTGGATGGCGCAGGACGCCCGATTGTTCATTCTCGACGAACCGTTCCAGGGCGTCGATATCTCCGCCAGGCGCGACATCGCCGCCAAGCTGAGGGCAAGCGCCAATGGCCGCGCCACGCTGCTGTTCGTCACCGAACTCGACGAGGCACTGGAGACGGCCGATCGCATATTGGTGATGTCCGAGCAGACCATCGTCGGCGAACACCGCAACGCCGATGTCGATCTCGACCGTCTGCTGGCCGAAGTCGCGGGCGGGCCGTTGCACAGTGCGGCCTGAGCCACGATGATTGAAGAACTGAGGGTTGGAATGGAGTGCACGGGTTTGAGTTGGGTATTGACGGCGGGCGCTGAATGACGCTGCGCGATTACGCTATCCGCTACGGGTTCATCGTGCTTCTGTTCGGGCTGATCGCGTATTTCGCCATCGCCGCCGACGGGTTCGTCTCGCCGCAAAGTGCCGTCTTCATTTTCCAGTCGGTCGCCATCACCGGCGTGCTGGCGCTGGGCGTCACCGCCACACTGGTTGTCGGCGGCTTCGATCTCTCGATCGGCTCGGTTGCCACATCGGCCATGATGGCGGCTGCCTATGTCATGGTGGTGCTGGAGCAGAACGTTGTCGTCGCTGTCCTCATCTGCCTGCTCATCGGCGCCCTTGTCGGCCTCATCAATGGCTGGCTGATCGTCTATATGCGCGTGCCCGATCTGCTGGCGACGCTCGGCATGATGTTCCTGCTCGTCGGCTTGCAGCGCATCCCGACTGAAGGACGCTCCATCGCCACCGGTATGACAATGCCGGACGGCTCGGTCGCCAACGGCAAATTCTCCGACGCCTTCCTGGCGCTCGGCCGCCACCGCTTCGACTTCTTCATCCCGAACCTCATTCCGGTCTCGGTGGTCGTGCTGATCGTGCTCGCCGTGCTGATCTGGTTCTTCCTCGAATACACACGCTTCGGCCGCATGATGTATGCCGTGGGCAGCAATGAACGGGCCGCCGAACTCGCCGGCGCGCCTGTCAAGGCATACAAGATCTGGGCCTACGTCATTTCAGGAGTTTTTGCCTCGATCGGCGGGATTTTGCTGGCCGCACGGCTTGGACGCGGTGACATCGCGTCGGGTAATAATCTGCTGCTCGATGCGGTTGCCGCGGCGCTGATCGGCTACGCGGTGCTCGGCGCCGCCAAGCCGAACGCCTTCGGCACCGCCATCGGCGCGCTGTTCGTCGGCATCCTGCTGCAAGGCCTGACGATGATGAACGCGCCTTACTACACGCAGGATTTCGTCAAGGGCGTGGTTCTCGTCGTCGCCCTTGTCTTTACCTTCGCCCTTTCCGGCCGGGGCAGGAGATAGAATGGCTGCCGGGACAGTTTTGGGTTCAACAAACGGAGGAAAGAACGTGAACATCACAAGACGACTTTTGGGGAAGGTCGCGCTCGGATTGGCCGGCGCAACAATGCTGATGCAGGTCCCGGCCTTTGCCGCCGACAAGCCGGCGCCGTTCGACAAGCCCGGCGTCAAGATCGCGCTGGTGCGCTATCTCTCGACCGGCGATTTCTTCCAGGCCTATCTCTCGGGCGTCGAGTCCCAGTCCAAGGCGCTCGGCATCGATCTGCGCGTGCTCGACAGCCGCCAGGACGCCGCCCTTCAATCCGACATGGTCGACCAGGCCATCGCACTCGGCGTGCAGGGCATCATCATCCAGCACGGCCTGACGGAATCGATGAAGGACGCCGCCCAGCGCGCGGTCGATGCCGGCATCAAGGTCGTCGCCTTCGACGTCAATGTCGAAAACCCCAAGATCCCGCAGATCGAACAGTCCGACAAGGACCTTGCGCGCCTGGCGCTCGAGCAGGCGGTCAAGGACAATGGCGAGAGCTGGAACGCCGGCTATGTCTATGTCGCTGGCATCGCGCCGCTCGACCGCCGCAACGAGACCTGGGTCGACGTGAAGAAGAAACATGCCGGCATCAAGGAAGTCGCGATGTTCGGCACGCTCGACAACCCGATCGCCAACTCGGTCGCCAACCAGGCGCGCTCGGTGCTGCAGGCGCATCCCGACATCAATGTGATGTTCGCGCCCTATGACGAGTTCGCCAAGGGTGTGAAGATCGCCGTCGACGAGGCGGGGCTGAACAAGAAGATCAAGATCTACTCCGCCGACATCTCTACCTCGGACATCGCGGCCATGCGCGAGACCGACAGCGCCTGGGCCGCCACCGCCGCCACCAACCCTGCCGTCGTCGGCCAGGTCTCGGTGCGCGCGCTGGCGCAGCTGCTCGCCGGTGAAGATCCCGGCCACAACGTCGTCGTGCCGCCGACGCTGATCACCCAGAAGGACCTGATCGACAAGGACATCAAGAACATGGAGGACCTGTCGGCCAAGCTGCCGCAATTCGCCCATGCCGATGTCGCCATGCCGGCCTGGATGCCGAACCCGAACGCGAAGTAGGATCGGTCGTCTGATAGATGCGAAGGGCGGCTATGGGCCGCTCTTTTCATATTGATGGTAAGCCTGCCGGCCTACAACCAATGGTCTGGATCGCGCATCCCGGGGACAATCGCCACAGCGATAACACCATCGGGCTGCGGCTCGTAGATGATGATATAGCGGTCTTCGACGAGCACGCGGGCCGTTGCGCTTAACTCGGGCCGTGCGCTGCCCATCTTGGGGTGCTGCGCCGCCAGCTCCAGTCTTTCGAAAATGCGCATCAACAGTCTGTCTGCTGCCTTTTCATTGTCGGCGGCGATGGTGTGCCAGATGTCTCGCAAATCCTGCGAAGCGCGCGGTGTGAGCCGATGGCTAGCCACGGGCGCGGCGTTCTGCCTTCAGGCTGCGAATGAACTCGGTGTGGTCGACAGCCACTGGCTTACCGCTGCCCATCCCGTCGGCATAGGCCCGCTTCAAGTGCTGGAGTTCGAGCGTGCGCAATTCCTCGCGCTGCTCCCATAAGCGCAGGGCGTCGCGGACAATCTCGCTGTTGGAAGCATAACCGCCACCTTCGATAGCGCTTTGCAGGCGAGCTATCTGCTGCGCGGTAAGGGATATGGTGAGGGTGCGCATAGGTTCGTTTTTCATACCCACATTATAATGCAGCCAACAAGATCTAACAATATCTGTTAGGAATCTGCCCCTGCATCATGACCGCCCGACGCGCACCAGCCACCGCGCCGTCCTCGCCATGCAGGCGTGCAGCACCGGAACACCATATTCGATGGCAGGCAGGTCATGCGGCGCCCTTGGCGGGATCGCCAGCATCCGCCATGCCCGCCCGGCGGCAGGCAAAGCTGCGTCCCATCAGACGGTGTCGCCAGCGCGCCGTCCTTGAAATCGCTCAGCAGCCATTGGCCTTCGCGGGTGACGAAGGTGGGAACGGAGTCGTATTTCGCCGATCCAGAGTACGCATGACATGGTTGCCGAAAGCAGCGAAACCTCATGCTCGGCGGAGCGCCCGCCGAACAGCACGCCGACACGAAGTCTCTTCGCAGCCATCGACAACTCCACCAAGGATCAGGGTCGGAGCTCGCATGCGAAACACAAGGCGCGCCCTAAAGTGGTCGAGCAATAGGCCAAGGATTGGAGTGGATTTTGACCAGTTCGAGCAGTTTTTCAGCACGACCTGCAAAAGCAGTTCTCCGCCTGGAGTCCTTCAGGTGGGAGAGCGGTTCGTCGTTTTGGTGAACGATGAACCGCTCCAGGTCTATGTCTAGCGCAGCGCTGCGGCGATGTTGCCACCGTCGACCGTCGTCACATCGGCGGTGGTGCGTTCGGCCAATGCTTGGTGCAGGAAGGCCTGCGCCACGTCTTCTGCCGTCACCTCCTGTCCGAGCAGATTGCCCGACATGTATTCCTTCTCCGACACGCCGCGCGCGCCGGAACGGCTGGCGATCATGGCGTCGGTCAACAGGCCGGAGCGGATGCGGTCGGCGTTGACCGCATTGGAGCGGATGCCGTGCGCGCCGTAGTCGAGCGCATATTGCCGGGACAGGAATAGCGTCGCCGCCTTCGGCACACCATAGGCGCCGAATTTCGGACCCGGGTTGACCGCCTGCTTGGAGGTGTTGAACAACAACACACCGCCGGTGCCCTGTTCCAGCATGATGCGCACCGCGTTCTGCGCCGCCGACTGGTGGGCGAAGAAGTTGAGCTCGAAACTCTTGCGCAGCAGGGCATCGTCGAGCTCGCCGATGCGGCCTTCCCAGGCGGCACCGGCGTTGGAGACCAGAATGTCGACGCCGCCATAGACAGCGACAGCTTTGTCGAAGGCGGCGCGCAGCTCGGCCGGGTTGGTGATGTCGGCGCCGACGCCGATCGAATTGTTGCCGGCTGCCTTTGCCGCCTCGGCCGCCCTGGCCGCATCGAGATCGACGACGACGGCATGCGCGCCATTGGCGGCGAACAGTTTTGCCGTCGCAGCACCGATCGCGCCGGCGCCGCCAGTGATCAGCACCACCTGGCCGGTCAGCGGCTTCGGCTTGTTGGAGGCGAGCTTGGCCTGCTCAAGCGACCAGTACTCCAGCGGGAAGAGGTCGGCCTTCGATAGAGGATGGAAGCTGCCGACGGCCTCGGCGCCGCGCACCGCCTCGATCCACATCTCGCCGACATCAGATGCGATCTTCGCATCCTTCAGCGTGCGGCCATGGCCGAACATGCCGAGGCCCGGCACCAGCGTCAGCCGCGGCATCGGGTCGAGCATGGTGCGCTGGACGTCGTCCAGCGCATCGTTGGTTTCGAAATAGGCGCGATAGTCGTTGGCGAAGGCGTCGACATGGCTCTTGATGACGGCCTTGTAGTCGCCAATCTTGTCGGCGTCTGGCGCCGGAACCGCCATCGGTCCGGTCTTGATGCGGATCGACAGGTCGGGCGTCGACACGCCGCGTCCGGCATAGTCTGCAATGCCGGCCGAATTGATGAAATCGACAATGGCATCCGAGGTGCGGAAGTCGCTGATCATGCGGTCGAAGCGGCCTTCGCCACGCGCCACCGCCACCGCGCCACGCAGCATCGGCGCGATCGCTGCCGGCGTTGCGAGCTTGGCCGGCAGTGCGGCTTTCGCTGCCTTCGGCTTGCCGTTCTTCGCCACATAGTCTTCGGCCACGTTCACATAATGGATCATGCGGTCATAGGCCTGCTTCGCAGCGTCGCCGAAGGTGAAGATGCCATGCTTGTCGAGGATCAGGCCTTCGACGCTGGGGTCGGCGTCGTAGACATCGGCGGCCACCTTGGCGAGGTCGAAGCCCGGCTTGATGTAGGGCACGTACCCCATCTTGTCGCCGAACACGGTCTTGATCAGCGGCTTGCTGTCCGCCTGGTCGACGATGGCGAGGATCGCGGTCGAATGCGTGTGGTCGACGAATTTATGCGGCAGGAAGGCGTGCAGCAGCGTCTCGACCGATGGATTGGGGGAGGCGGGGTCGATGAGGTTCGCCCGCTGCAGCGCCACCATGTCCTCGTCGGCGAGGCTGGCCAGCGCACGCGCCTTCAGCAGCGCGCCGAGCTTGACCGCCGGCAGGCCTTGCGGCTCGATCACACCCATGTCCCAGCCGCTGCCCTTGACGCACAGCACATCCCATTCGTCGCCGACGAGATCGGTGGCCTTGGTCTTGCAGGAGGTGTTGCCGCCGCCATGCAGCACCAGCCGCGGCTCGCCGCCGAGCAGCCGGGTCGTGTAGACGCGCAGCGCGAGGTCGCGGGCAACGCCCTTTTTCGCATAGTCGGCAACCAGTCTTTCCGCGTCGCCGTCATTCCAAAGGTTCTTCATGTCGCTATGTCCGCTTTGCTGTCTTTGATGTTGCTGTGAACAGGAGTGCCGCGACGCCTTGATGACAATGCGCCTGCTGCTGGGATTTCGTTGGTCAGGAAGCCTTTTTTGCCCCCGCACTGGCTCCGGCATGGTCGAGCAGCCGCCGCGCCATGCTGGCGCCGACGACGAGATGCGTGCAGAGTCCGCCGGCGAGCGCGGCGAGCAGCGGTTCGAACTTGCTGTCTTCCTGCACCACCATCAGCCGCTTTTCGATCTGGCGCAGTGACGACAGCGAGGCCGAGATGACGCGGCGGTTGTAGCTGCAGTCGAGCGCCTTGCCGGTGGCATCGATGATCTGGCCGGCAACGACGCCGGCGGCGCCCGCTTCGCGCAACAGCCCCATCTCGCCGGGGCTGAGCGCGCCGCATTTGACGACATGGCTGTCGCCATCGACGGTGCCGACCGAATAGAGCGCCAGATCGCAGTTGGCAATATCGGCCAGTTGTTCGCGGATCACCGGTTCGGCGCGCAGCCCATGCGCCAGCAATTCCGTCGTCAGCACCAGCGGCGCGTAGAAATTGAGGCCCTTGGCGTTGAGCCGCCGGGCGATCTCCATCGTGCACTGGTCGGGACGGTAGGAGTAGGGCGCGCCGAGATTGCCGCAGAGCTGCACAACGGTGACGTCCTGCAGGTCGGCATAGGACATGACGTCGGCGATGGTGTAGACGGTGCGGCCCCAGGCGACGCCGATCCGGTCGCCCTTCTTGACCAGTTCGAGAAAGACGCCCGCCGCCAGCACCGCAACGTCCGTCGAAGGGTCGACGACATAGGCATTCTCCGGCGCGATCCACACCGCATCAAGCTTGAGCGCGTCCTCGAGCTGGCGCGCAAGCACGTCGTCGGTGAACAGCTGCGTCGAGGTCGAGATGTTGACGATGCCGGTCTCGCGCGCCTTGCGCAAATACATCGCGACCGAGGCGCGGGAGATGTTAAGCTGGCTGGCGACCTGGTCCTGGCGCAGGCCATGGGCATAATAGAGCCATGCGGCCTTGTGGATAAGCTGTTCTGCCGGTCGGATCGCCATGCCGTCTCCTCGGCTGACATTATTCACGGCTCTCGACAAAAGTCAAACTGGCGTGGGTACACGATACCTCTTTGCCCATCGAATCTGGACGATCATTGCGCCAAATGTGCCCGGTCGGGAATCGCCGATGGTGACGTGGCGGGAAGCTGTGGTTAGAAGTTCTCAACAATGAAAATTCGGGGAGCACGGGATGGGCAGTCCCTACGAGCAGGATCTCGGCAAGAACGCCGCCAACCATCAGCCGCTGACGCCGCTCACCTATCTGGAGCGGGCGGCAAGCACCTATCCCGATCATGTCGCCATCATCCATGGCAGCCAGCGCATCACCTATCGCACCTTCTGGCAGCGCTCGCTGAAGCTCGCCTCGGCTCTGTCGAAGCGCGGCATCGGCAAGGGTGATACGGTGACCGTCATGCTGTCCAACACGCCCCCCATGCTGGAGGCGCATTTCGGCGTGCCGATGGCCAAAGCGGTGCTGCATTCGCTCAACACAAGGCTCGATGCCGCCGTCATCGCGTTCCAGCTCGACCATGCCGAGACCAAGGTGCTCATCGTCGACCGCGAATTCGCTGCTGTCGTCAAACAGGCACTGGCACTGGCCAAGGTGAAGCCGCTGGTCATCGACTATGACGATCCCGACTATGCCGCCGATGCACCCTATCCCAAGGGCGAGCGCATCGGCGCGATCGACTATGAGGCGTTCGTCGCCGGCGGTGACCAGGGCTACGCCTGGTCGATGCCCGACGACGAATGGGACGCCATCTCGCTCAACTACACCTCCGGCACGACAGGCAATCCGAAGGGCGTCGTCTACCACCATCGCGGCGCTGCCCTGATGGCTTACACCAACACCATCCATGCCGGCATGGCCAAGCACGCCGTCTATCTGTGGACGCTGCCGATGTTCCACTGCAATGGTTGGTGCTTCCCATGGACAATGGCCGTCCAGGCCGGCACCCATGTCTGCCTGCGCTGGGTGCGGCCGAAGCCGATCTACGATGCCATCGCCGACCACGGCGTCACACATCTTTGCGGTGCGCCGGTCGTCATGTCGGTGCTCATCAACGCCAGCGATGAGGACAAGCGCCACTTCCCGCAGACCGTTACCTTCAACACCGCTGCCGCGCCGCCGCCGGAAGCCGTGCTGTCAGGCATGGCCGATGCCGGCTTTGCCGTCACCCATCTCTACGGCCTGACCGAGACCTATGGCCCGGCGGTCGTCAACGAATGGCACACCGCCTGGGACGGTCTCGACAAGGGCGAACGCAGCGCCAGAAAGGCCAGGCAGGGCGTGCGCTATGCCGCACTCGAAGGCCTGACGGTGATGGACGCGGAGACGATGCAGAAGACGCCGGCCGACGGCGAGACCATCGGCGAGGTCATGTTCCGCGGCAACATTGTCATGAAGGGCTATCTGAAGAACAGGAAGGCGACCGACGAGGCTTTCGCCGGCGGCTGGTTCCACTCCGGCGACCTCGGCGTCATGCATCCCGACGGCTACATCCAGCTCAAGGACCGCTCCAAGGACATCATCATCTCCGGCGGCGAGAACATTTCATCGATCGAGGTCGAGGAAGCCCTCTACAAACACCCGTCCGTGGCGTCCTGCGGCGTCGTCGCCAAGGCAGACGACAAATGGGGCGAGGTGCCGGTCGCCTATGTCGAGCTGAAGCCCGGCAAGGTGGCAAGCGAGGCCGAGATCATCGAACACTGCCGCGCGCTGCTCGCCCGCTTCAAGGTGCCGAAGGCGGTGATTTTTGCCGAGATCCCGAAGACATCGACGGGGAAGATCCAGAAGTTTCAGCTGCGGGAAATGGCGAAGGGATCTTAGTTCCAGAGTGCAACGGCACGCGCAAGGTCGAGTTCGCGCACACCCTCTGTCACCATCTGTCACCAAATTATACGCGTACGTCGAATTCGCATTGACACTTCCCTCTTTTCGATTTACGACTGACGAAAGTTTAAATTCGTCACTCATAAATCGACAGAGAGCCATGTCCGAAGCCGCCAGCATAATGGCCGACTCCACCCGCCAGGAGAATGTCACCCGCATTCTCGACTGTGCCGAACGCCTGTTCCGGCACTATGGTTACGGCAAGACCAATGTCGCCGACATCGCCCGCGAACTCGGCATGTCGCCGGCCAACATCTACCGTTTCTTCGCCTCCAAGGTCGAAATCCACCAGGCCGTCTGCGGCCGCATGCTCCTCGCCAGCTACAACATGGCCTACGAGATTTCCCGGTTGCCGATCAGCGCCGAGGAGCGGCTGCGCCGCTACGTGCATGCGCAGTACAAGATGACGCTGGAAGTCATGCTCGACGACCAGAAGGTCCACGAAATGGTCATCGTCGCGCTCGAGCGCGACTGGGGCGTCATCGACAAGCATATCGACAGCATTCACGACCTGTTTGCCGAGGTCATCCGCGAGGGCATCGAGGCCGGCGAGTTTGCCGACCAGGATCCGGTCATCGCATCGCGCTGCTTCGGCGCCGCCACCGTCATTCTGTGCCACCCGCAAATGGTGGCGCAGTGCCTTGCCAAGACCAATCGGGCGATGCCCGACGATCTCATCGATTACGCGATCAAGGCTCTGAAGTAATAGCCGCCGCCCGCCGGGCGCCGGCGTCGACCGTTCATCTCCAGTCGGGAGTACGAAAGTGTCTTTGTCCAGTTCCATCATCCGCAAGCTGCCGGTCGCCGGCCTGATCGTCGCCACGCTCGGGCTCGCCGCCTGCAGCCAGGAGAAGACCGAGGTCCAGGACATCATCCGTCCGGTCAAGGTGGTCGAGATCGGCCAGGCCGAAAAGAGTCGCGAACTCACCTATTCCGGCTCGGTGCGAGCCCGTACCGAAATGAACCTCGGCTTTCGCATCTCGGGCAAGGTCACTGAGCGTCTGGTCGACATCGGCCAGCATGTGACGACAGGCGATGTGCTAGCCCGTATCGATCCCACGGACTATGAGTTGTCGGTCAAGAGCGCCAAGGCCAGCCTCGACGCCGCCGAGCGGCAGGTCGAGACGGTCGATCTGTCCCGCAAGCGCGCCGAACAGCTTTTTGCCAAGAACTTCACCTCCAAGTCGCAGCTCGAACAGGCGACGCTGAGCTACAACCAGGCGGTAGCGACGCGCGATGCCGCCCGCTCTACCCTTGCCCAGGCGCAGAACCAGGTCGTCTACACCGATCTCAAGGCGAGCGAGAACGGCATCGTCACGGCGGTCTCGGCCGATGTCGGCCAGGTGGTCGGCGCCGGAACGCCTGTGATGACCGTTGCCGTCGACGGCGAAAAGGAAGTGCTGATCGCGGTTCCCGAAATGGACATCGCCGCCTTCAAGCCGGGAAAGGACGTCAAGGCCAGCTTCTGGTCCGATGACGCGCTGGCGCTCTCCGGCAAAGTGCGTGAAGTCGCCGGCAGCGCCGACCAGCAGTCGCGCACCTTTGCCGTCCGCGTCTCGCTGCCCGACGACCCGCGCGTGCTGCTCGGCATGACCGCCAACATCGAGGCCTCGGTGGCCAAGAAGCAGGAGATGGTGTCGATCCCGCTCAGCGCGCTTGCGGAAAAGGATGGTCGCAAGATTGTCTGGACCGTCGACCGCGCCGGCGAGACGGTGCACGAGCGCCTGGTCAAGGTTGCGGAGTTCACCGCCGACGGCGTCAGCGTCGCCGACGGGCTCAAGCCGGGGGATGTCGTCGTTGCCGCCGGCACCCAGTTCATGACCGAGAATCTCAAGGTCAAGCTGACCGGCGATGCGGTCCAGGCCGCCTCTGCGGAAGGCGATGCCGCAAAGGCCCTGCGCTGACCGCAGGCATGAAGCCGGCTTGATCGTCGCTTCGGCGAAAGGGCTGGGCAAGCGAATTCAGGGTTTCCGGGCGGCGAGCGCCCGATGGTCGAGACGCCAAGATCGAGTTCCCCCGCATCGATCCGCGCGTCCCACCGCGATGAGTGTCTCTCCGCTCGGAAAGCCTCGCCGCCCGGAAGCCAGCATCGGAATATCCTAGCTGCATGCAAAGCGTATGCGCGCACGATCAACGAATTGGACTGACGCCGATGACCACCACCGACAGCACTGAAAAGCAGCCTTTCAATCTTTCGCGCTGGGCCATCGGCCATCCCTCGATCGCGCGCTTCCTGTTCGGTCTGATCATCATTGCCGGCGCGCTCGGCCTAATGCGCATGGGCCAGAAGGAAGACCCCGATTTCACTTTCCGCGTCATGGTCGTCCAGGCGATCTGGCCGGGCTCCTCGATCCAGGAGATGGAAGACCAGGTCGTCAACAAGATCGAGCGCAAGCTGCAGGAAACGCCGCACCTCGACTTCGTCCGTTCCTACACCCGCGCCGGCAGCGCCATCATCACCGTCCAGATCAAGGGCGACACCAATGCAGAGGAGGTGAAGGACGCCTTCTACCAGGTGCGCAAGAAGGTTGGCGACATCTCCGGCGACCTGCCGCAAGGCCTGCTCGGGCCCTATTTCAACGACGAGTTCGGCGACACCTTCATCACCCTGCACTCGATCGGCGGCGACGGCTACAGCTATCCGGAGCTGAAGAAATTCGCCACCCAGGCTCGCGACATGCTGCTGACGACGCCGGGCGTCGAGAAGGCCGTCATCATCGGCGACCAGCCGGAGAAGCTTTATATCGACGTCTCGTCCAAGGCCCTGGCCGAACGCGGCCTGACGCTGACCGACCTGCAGAACGCCATCAAGGGCCAGAACAATGTCGATCCGGCGGGCTCCGTCGACACCGGCCTGCGCTCGGTGCGCATCTCGGTCGAGGGCGATGTCACCAGGGCTGCCGACATCAGGGAATTGCGCCTGCGCGCCGGTGGTCAGGTGACACGTCTTGGCGACATCGCCACCGTGAGTTCCGGTCTCGAAGATCCCTATCAGCGCAAGTACCGCTTCAACGGCCACGAAAGCGTCCAGGTCGGCGTCGTCATGGCCAAGGGTTTTAACGTCAGGGACGTCGGCACGGATGTCGAGGCGACCTACAAGCGCTTTGAGGAAGCGCTGCCCTACGGCGTTGCGGTTGACCAGATCTCCAACCAGCCCGAGGTTGTCAAGGACGCCGTCAACGAGTTCATGGAGGCGCTCGGCGAGGCGCTGCTGATCGTGCTTGCTGTCTCGCTGCTGTCGATCGGCTGGCGTTCCGGCCTGGTCATCGCCATTGCCATTCCGCTGGTGCTGGCCGCCACCTTCGCCATCATGTACGAGCTCGGCATCGATCTGCAGCGCATTTCGCTCGGCGCCCTGATCATCGCGCTCGGGCTGTTGGTCGACGACGCCATGATCGTCGTCGAGATGATGGAGCGCAAGCTGGAGGAGGGGCTGGTCAAGATCGAGGCGGCGAGCTTCGCCTATTCCTCGACCGCCTTCCCGATGCTGAGCGGCACGCTGATCACTATCGCCGGCTTCATCCCGGTTGGCTTCGCCGCCTCGACCGCAGGCGAATATGTGCGCACGCTGTTCTATGTCGTCGGCATCGCGCTCGTCGTGTCGTGGTTCGTCGCCGTCTATTTCACGCCGTGGCTGGGCTACATGATCCTCAAGCAGCGCAAGCATGCCGGCAACCATCATGACGCCTTCGACACCGGCTTCTACCGGCGGCTGCGCGCCACGGTCGGCTGGGCGGTGCGCCACCGCATCATCGTTCTGGTGATGACGCTGGTCACCTTCGCCACCAGCCTGTGGGCGTTCCAGTTCATCCCACAAAACTTCTTCCCGCAATCCTCGCGGCCGGAAATCCTCGTCGATCTCTGGTTGCCTGAGGGAACCTCGATCAAGGAAGTCGAGACGCAGGCCAAGGCGCTGGAAGCCCGGATGATGGACAACAAGGACAAGCGCTTCATCGCCACCTATATCGGCGAAGGCGCGCCGCGCTTCTTCCTGCCGCTCGACCAGCAATTGCGCAATCCGAACTATGCGCAGCTTCTGGTGATGGCCAATGACGAGCCGGCGCGTGAGCGGCTGATCCTCAAGCTGCGCTCAGTCCTGGCGCAGGATTTCCCTTCGATCCGCTCCAAGGTCGACCGTCTGTTCCTCGGCCCGCCGACCGGCTGGCCGGTGCAGATGCGCATCATGGGTCCGGACCGCCAGGAGGTGCGCCGCATCGCCGACCAGGTGAAGGCGAAATTCGCCGAAAATCCGCTGCTCGGCGCCCTCCATGACGACTGGCTGGAGCCGGTACCGGCGATGAAGCTGGTCATCGACCAGGACCGCGCCCGTGCGCTTGGCGTCACCTCGCAGCGCATCCGCCAGATGCTGCAGGCAGCGATGTCCGGCGCGCCGCTCGATGACTTCCGTGATGGCGAGGAGACGGTTTCCATCGTCGCCCGCGAACCGGACGCCAGCCGCAGCCTGCTGTCCTCGGTCGACTCGGTCTATATCCCGACCGATTTCGGCGGCTTCGTGCCGCTGTCGCAGGTGGCCAAGGTGGTGCCGGTGCTCGAGCAGGGCGTCGAATGGCGGCGCGATCGCCTGCCGACCATCTCGGTGCGCGCCACGCTGCCGGATGGCGTGCAGTCGAACGACGTCGTCACCAAGCTCTACAATGACATGCAGGGCATGCGCGCCGGCCTGGCGCCCGGCTACAAGATCGAGATCCAGGGCGGTGCGGAAGATTCCGCCGAAAGCCAGGCCTCGATTGCCGCCAAGGCGCCGATCATGCTGGCCGTCATCGTCGTGCTCCTGATGATCCAGCTGCAGCATTTCGGCAAGGCGATGCTCGTGCTGGCCACCGGTCCGCTCGGCATCATCGGTGCGGCGGCGGCGCTGTTGATCAGCGGCGCGCCGTTCGGCTTCGTCGCCATCCTCGGTGTCATCGCGCTGCTCGGCATCATCATGCGCAACTCGATCATCCTGGTCGACCAGATCGATCAGGACATCGCCAGGGGGATGGACCGATCGGAGGCCATCATCGGCTCGGCCGTGCGCCGTTTCCGGCCGATCGTGCTGACGGCGATGACGGCGGTGCTGGCGCTGATCCCGATCTCGCGTGCGGTGTTCTGGGGACCGCTCGCCTACGCCATGATGGGCGGCATCCTCGTCGCCACCGTACTCACCATCCTGGTGCTGCCGGCAGGCTACGCGCTGTTCTTCGGCCGCGAGCCGAAGAAAGGCAGGAAGCCGGCTGATGAGGCCGTGCAGGACAATGACAGGCCGCCACTGGCCCTGGCCGCCGAGTAGGCGCTGCTGGGGCACAGGATCTTCCTTGGAAAATGCTGGAACGCCGTACGCTTGACGTGCGGCGTTCTGGCTTTCTCCTTGCCGGTGGCACCGAGCACCCAGGCAAGTATCTCAACACCAGGCGGGTTCATCAAAATAGGTTGAACGGCCACCTGTATGAAAATGCTTCGCGGCGCCGGTTTTGCAAAACAGAATTCCTTTCCAGGACGGCAAAGCCGTCCGATCCTGCTTACATATCGGAGCGGCAACGCTCATTCGCATCAGGTGATCATCCCATGGTAGACAATAAGCAATTGCGGCTCGGCGCCTTCATGCGTCCGGTCAGTCTTCACACCGGGGCCTGGCGCTATCCCGGCTCATATCCCGATGCCAACTTCAACTTCGCCCATCTGAAGCGCTTCGCGCAGACGCTTGAGGCGGCGAAGTTCGACGCCTTCTTCATGGCCGACCATCTGGCCGTTCTCAACATGCCGATCGAGGCGCTACGGCGCAGCCACACGGTGACCTCGTTCGAGCCGTTCACGCTGCTGTCGGCGCTCGCCGCCGTCACTGATCATATCGGCCTTGTCGCCACCGCATCGACGAC
This sequence comes from Mesorhizobium sp. M0217, assembly GCF_040321955.1. Taxonomy (NCBI): domain Bacteria; kingdom Pseudomonadati; phylum Pseudomonadota; class Alphaproteobacteria; order Hyphomicrobiales; family Phyllobacteriaceae; genus Mesorhizobium; species Mesorhizobium sp. M0217. Next base: position 153,021 of record NZ_JAMYSN010000004.1, read on the forward strand.
CTTCGACGCGCCCTATCACATTGCCCGTCGCTTCGCCTCGCTCGACCATATCAGCGGCGGCCGCGCCGGCTGGAACATCGTCACCACATCCAATCCCGACGCCGCGCTGAACTTCGGCCTCGACGAGCATGTCGAGCACGACGAGCGCTATCACAATGCGCGGGAATTCTACGATGTGGTGACCGGCCTCTGGGACAGCTTTGCCGACGACGCCTTCATCCGCGACGCCGAGAGCGGGCTCTATTTCGATCCCGCGAAGCTGCATGTGCTCGACCATAAGGGTGAGCATCTCTCGGTGCGCGGCCCGCTCAACATTGCGCGGCCGGTGCAGGGCTGGCCGGTCATCGTCCAGGCCGGCGCATCTGAGGCCGGGCGGCAGCTGGCAGCCGAAACGGCGGAGGTGATCTTCGCCGCCCATTCCGATCTGGCGGCTGGGCAGCGCTTCTTTGCCGATGTCAAAAGCCGGGCCGAGAAGCTCGGCCGTTCGCGCGACGACATCAAGATCCTGCCCGGCGCCTTCGTCATCGTCGGCGACAGTGTCGAGGAAGCACAGGCCAAACGCGCCAAGCTCGACAGCCTGGTCTATTACGAGAGCGGCATTGCCTCGCTGTCGATCGCGCTCGGCCATGACGCGTCGGCCTTCGACCCCGACGCGCCCTTGCCCGAAATCCCCGAGACCAATGCCTCGAAGAGCGGCCGCGAGCGCGTCATCGAGCTGGCGCGCCGGGAGAATTTGACCGTCCGCCAGCTGGCGCAGCGGCTCGGCGGCTATTCCGGCCTTGCCTTCGTCGGCACGCCTAAAACCATCGCCGACGCGATGGAGGAATGGTTGGTTGCCGAGGGGTCAGACGGCTTCAACGTCATGTTCCCCTATCTGCCTGCCGGGCTCGATGACTTCGCCGAGAAGGTGGTGCCCGAGCTGCAGCGGCGAAAGCTCTTCCGGCGCGAGTATGAGGGCACCACCTTGCGCGAGAATCTCGGCCTGAAGCGTCCGCCGAACCGGTTCTTCGAAGGCTCCGAAGCGGCCACTCGCAAGGCCGGCTGACGTCCTGCCACAAAAAGAAACGGGCGCGCCGAAGCGCGCCCATTCTTTTCAGCCATCACTTTCAGATGACGAAGTACCAGTTGGCGAGCAGCATCACCACCAGGCCGGCGACCAGCGTCAGGTAGGGCAGCATGCCTGCCTTTTTGACCGAGAGGTCTGCGCCCGCCATGCCGAGGTCGGCCAGCATGTGGTCGGGGAACCTGCCCTTGTCTTGGACGTAGTGCCGGTAGCAGAACACCGGGATGATCAAGGCGGCTGTGATCAGGCCGGCCCAGAGCGCCATCGGGTTCCACACCTTGGCGCCGGCGCCCATGAAGATGGCGTTTACATAGGCGAAGATGGCGCCGAGGCCGAGCAGCCAGCTCGGCGCCTTCCACGGCCGGTTGATGTGGCCGTTGTCGATGCGGTGGATCCAGCCGGCATTGAGGTTGAGGAAGTTGAAGATGATGTAGCCGCAGTTCGACACGGCGAGGATGAAGAAGAAGCTCGTCGCGTCGGCCGAGGCGATGGCCAGCACGATCAGGTTGAAGACGAGATCGGTCCACATGGCGCGCGTCGGCGCGCCATGCTCGTTGACGTGGCTGAGATAGCGCGGCAGCCAGCCATCGACCGAGCCCTGGTAGAGCGTGCGCGACGAGCCGGCCATTGCCGTCATGATGCACAGCACCAGCGCCAGGATCATCAGCATCACCAAGAGGCTGTGGATCAATGCGCCACCCCCGACCATGCCGGCCAGTGCATCGGCGACACCCGAGCCGTCGACGATCGGCGTCGCCAGCATGCCGTTGAGGCCCAGCACGCCCTGGAAGGTGAAGGGCACCAGGATGAACAGAAGCATGCAGAGCAGGCCGGAATAGAAAATCGCCTTGAACGTGTCGGTGCCCGGGTTCTTGAACTCCGATGTGTAGCAGACGGCGGTCTCAAAACCATAGGTCGACCATGCGGCGATGAACATGCCGCCCAGCACCAGCGTCCAGCCAGCAATGTTCCACGAGCCGGGCTCCGGCGCGTAAGCCGCCGCCAGCGGCACCAGCGGCGAAAAGTTCGCCCAGTTGATCTGGCCGGTGACGATCGGCACGACACCGACGATCAGCATCGGGATGATGACCAGCAGGCCGATATACTTCTGCACATTGGCGGTGCCGAGAATGCCGCGATGCTGGATCGAGAAGATGATCAGCATCAGCACCGCGCCGATGAAGAAAGTGGCATTGAGGGTGAAGGAGACAGGACCCAGCGTGTGGCTGAACAGCGTCCAGTTGCGGATCGCCGGCGTGGCCGCCGTGGTCACCGCGGCGATGGCGTCGGCAGGCACCGTTCCGGCGTGCGCCGCGATATAGGCGACGACATCCGGCGAGGCCTCGGTGAACAGCGGCACCGGCGCCAGCGCGTTGAGGATATAGGCGGCGGCGATCGAGCAGCCCAGCGACAGCACCGGCGACCAGGCGAACCAGTTGCACCACACCGACAGCGGCGCGATGAACTTGGAATAACGCAGCCAGGCGGTGGCGCCGTAGATCGAGGCGCCGCCCGACTTGTTCGGGAACAGGCCGGCGATCTCGGCATAGGTGAAGGATTGCAGGAAGCCCATGATCATGGAAGCGATCCAGATCCCGAAGGCCAGCGTTCCCGTCGTTCCGGCAATGCCGCCGATCGAAAACAGGACAAGGGCAGGAACGCCGCTCGCCACCCAGAAGGCGCCGCGCCAGTCGATGTTGCGGAGCAGCTTGCCTTCAGCGGGCTGCTCCAGGGCAGTGGTAATCGTGCTCATCTGTCTGAATTCCCCATTTTGTGTTCCCGGCCGGTGATGCCTCGGCTTCGCGAAGCTTGTTCCCCGGTACATGACCGCACGACTCCAGTGTTTCCACTCAGTCGTATTTTTTTCTTAACAGTGAAGATTGATCCGGCGCGCTTTCACGTCAAGTGATTTGTGGCGCCGTGCACATCACGGTTGCGAAACGCTCGCTTTGTCCTTCTCCCCTTGTGGGGTGAGAAGCGGTCCGCGGTAGCGGACGGAAAGCCAATTGCTTTCGAGCTTCGAACGCCCTGAGCCTGCGAAGGGCCGGGGGTGCAACCCTCAGGATCGCGGCCTGGTCTTTTGCGGATCGTAGTGGGCGAAGGCCACGACGCGCGCCGGCAGCCGCTTGGCCTGCCCGTCGAGTTTGCCGATCTCGACCTCTGTGCCGGTGGCCGCATGGGTGACGTCAAGCCTCGCCAGAGCGATGTTCTTGTTCAGCACCGGCGAGCGCATGCCCGAGGTGACGACACCGATCTGGGCGCGGCCGATATGGACACAGTCGCCATGGCCGACCGCGACATTGCTGTCGATGTCGAGGCCGACGAGCTTGTGCTGCGGATGTTCCTTGCGCCTTATCAGCGCCTCGCGGCCTATGAAATCGTCGGTCTTGGTCTTCAACGGCACGGTGAAACCAATGCCCGCCTCGAACGGGTCGGTCTGGTCGGAGAATTCGTAACCGGCGAAGATCAGCCCGGCTTCGATGCGCACCATGTCGAGTGCCTGCAGGCCCATCGGCTTCAGCCCGTGCGGCTGGCCGGCCTCCCAGATGGCATCGAACACTTTTTCGGCGTCGCGTGGGTGGCACCAGATTTCGTAGCCGAGCTCGCCGGTATAACCGGTGCGCGACACCACGACCGGAATGCCATTGCCGCCGCCGATGCGCGCGACAGCGAAGCGGAACCATTCGAGTTCGTCGATCGACGGTTGCAGCGGCGAGGTCCAGACCACCTCTCGCACAATGTCACGGCTCTTCGGCCCTTGGACAGCGACATTGTGCATCTGGTCGGTGGACGAGCGCACCAGCACGTTGAGGCCGAGTTTTCTGGCGGTGTCGCGCAGCCATTCGCCGGACAGGTCATCGCCGGCGACCCAGCGGAAATTGTCCTTGCCGAGCCGCAGCAGCGTGCCGTCGTCGATCATTCCGCCATGCTCGTAGCACATGGCGGAATAGACGACCTGGCCGACGCCGAGCTTCTTGACGTCGCGGGTCAGCGTGTATTGCAGCAGCGCTTCGGAATCGGGACCGGTGACCTCGAACTTGCGCAGCGGCGACAGGTCCATGATCACCGCGTCCTGCCGGCAGGCCCAGTACTCGGCGATCGGCCCCTCTTTGGCGAAAGAATTGGCCAGCCAATAACCCCGGTATTCCACGAAGTTGCGGGTGTGCTTGGCGAAGCTTGAATGGAAGGCGGTCTCGCGGGTCATTTTCGGTTCCGAATCGGGCGTCATGCGTCTGGCGATCGCTCGCGAGAATTTGTGTTGGCCGGAATAGGTTCGCACATGGATGTCGGTCGGGTTCCAGCCATTGGCCGGTGTCGTGTCGTCGGGACAGGCGGAGGAGACGCAGACAATGTCGGTGAGCGCCCTGAGCAGGACATAGTCGCCGGCGCGCGACCACGGCTCATCCGACACCATCACGCCATGGGCGTCGATCTCCGTGTTGAAGAAGAAGTTGATCGCCATCCAGCCGGCACGTGGGGTCACACCCTTGTCGGCCAGCTCGCGGTTGAAATTCTCCGAGCAGTTGGTGTGGCCGGGATAGCCGATGTCGTCGTAATATTTGGCCGCACACGCCAGCGCGAACGCGTCATGCCGGCCGCATGTGTCCTGGATAACCTCGACCAGGGGCTCCATGTCCTGGTCGTAATATTTCGAGTGAAGGCCGGGCATCGGGTAGCTCGACCCCATCAGCGTGCGCGTGGTCGTTACGTCGAGCGGATGGTCCAGCCCCTTGTCCAGCTTGCGCGCCGAGAAGCACTGGAAATCGGTGCACTGGCGGCCGTCGACATCGATGATCTGCAGGTAGTCGCCCGCCTTGACGAAATAGGATTCGGCTGTCGCCGAATGGACGCGCAGATCGAGCACCGGATCGGCAAGCGGATCGGCCAGCTGCGACTTTGACTTCAGGCGCACGGTGGCGCGGCGCACCATGACGGTGAGCGGCGTTGCCGTATCATGGCTGTCGACGAGCATCGGCCCGCCGGGTGCGGCAATCAGCATCGCGCCGTCGCGCCTGACCGTGAATGCCTGCTCGGTGCCGGCAGGCGTTGCGCCGCCGAACACACGCACCGCCTTGGGCTCGTCGAGCTGCACCTGGCGGCGCTCAAGGCCACGACGGACGGAAGCCAGGCTGTCATCGCCCTCGGCCAGAAGCGCCTTGATCCCGGCGGCATTGCTGTTGGACTTTTCGCCGAGGATGGAAGGATCGGTGGCGCCGGTCCTGTCCCAGGCCAGCAACTCGCAAGCCTGCCCGCCCTCGACATTGCGCACGGTGAACGTATCGCCGGCCTCGACCTCGATCAGCACCGCGCCATTCCCCAGGATAGTATGGCGCTCCATGCCCGGCGGCAGCGCGATCTGGCCGGGCCGCAGGATGAGGCTCGGCCGCGGCGGCCCGGCTGTCACTGAAGGGTAGGGCGACTGGCTCATCTCAGCCTTGCGGTTACAGAAACAAGTTTGCCTGTGTGTAAAATTATTTTAGCAGCAAGAATAGCAGCGCGGTTGGGTTTGGCAAGGTGGAGGTGGCGTTCTCGACGCGGTCGCTGCAGGTTAGACCCTTCCAATCAAACCCATCTTCCGAACGCCAGCGCCGCCCCTCATCTGGCTGCCGCCATCTTCTCCCCGTAAACGGGCGAAGCGGTCGTCGCCGGCTTCGCCAATCGCCAACGTTGCAGGATGAGCGCCGAGGCTGCGGCCAGCTTCTTTCTCCCCGTCACTATACGGGGAGAAATGCCCGGCAGGGCAATGAGGGCGGCGCCAACATCTGAAACTATCGAGCTAAAGCTCCTCGGAATGCTCGACAGCCACACCATACTCCGCAGCCGAATCCAACATCGTGTGCCACAGACTTTCGGCAAACGTCGCAAACACCAGGAGGTTGAACACCGCCTGCCCATCCGCCTTGTCACCACCACGCCAGAGCGTGACGCTGGTGTGATCCATCGAAGTCGCGGCAGCAGCGCCAACCGGAAACGCATCGGGATGCAAATCAATCGACGACAGTTTCGCCAGCATGGCGCGCGCCTTGGGGCCGCAGACGCTGATCAGCACGCGGGCATGCGATTGGTCGGATAGTGAGGCGGAAGATGCAAAGGTCTGAGCGAGCACCTCAGTCCTGCCACCCTTCGACAGGACAAAAAACTGATCCGGTCCCGACCAGATCAGCGTCGCATCCGCGGTGCCAACCGCCTTCGGCGTTTCCGGAGCCGCGACGCCGAAACGAGCGTTCGCCGCCTCGGCCAAATCACCCGCCTTGCCGCGCCGTGCCATCACCTGGACGAGGTCGAAATTACGGATCTCGGTCAGCGACACACCGGCATCGCCTTGCACGCCGTAAGCGCCAGGAGCGAGCGCGCGCTCGAGCGGGCTACGAACATCCCAGGAAAAATCAGCCACGCTGGCGCCCTCCATCGGGATCGTAGAAGACGGGATTGCAGAGTTCGACATCATAGTCTTCACCGCGCAGCGGATCATGCGCGTGGACGATCTCGCCGATGCGTTCGCGGCCGCGCTCGACAAGGCCGAGACCGATCCACTGGTCGAGCGCCGGCGAGAAGCAGACCGAGGTGACGTAGCCCTGGTCGTTATCAGGCCCGGGCGTCTGGCCCTTCGGGATGATGTGCGCGCCGGAGCGCAGGCGGCGCGCCTTGTCGACCGGCTTGATCCCGACCACGACCTGCCGGTCCGGCGCCACCAGCGCCTCGCGGCCGGCCATGACGCGACCGATGAAATCCTTCTTGGTCGACATCATCTTGCCAAGGCCGAGATCGGCGGCGGTCGTCGTGCCGCTCAGTTCCGGCCCAGCGACATGGCCCTTTTCAACGCGCATGACGCCGAGGGCTTCTGTGCCATACGGCGTCACGCCGAACGGTTTTCCCGCCAGCATCAAATTGCGTGCCATCGCTTCACCGTAACGCGCCGGCACCGAAATCTCGAACGCCATCTCGCCGGAGAAGGAGATGCGGAACAGCCGCGCCTTGATGCCGCCGCGCAAAGCGACTTCGCGCACGCCCATGAAGGGAAAACCTTCGTTCGAAAGGTCCTCGGCAGGGTCGACGATTTCCTTCAACAGGTCTCGCGTCCTTGGCCCGGCAATCGAGAATTGCGCCCACTGGTCGGAGACCGAGGTCAGTTGCACGTCGAGTTCGGGGAATAGCACCTGCCGGCAGAATTCGAGATGCTGCATCACCAGCCCGGCCTTCGCCGTGGTCGTGGTGAGGAAATAATGGTCATCGGCCAGCCGCGAGGTCGTGCCGTCATCATAGACGAGGCCGTCCTCGCGCAGCATCAGCCCGTAGCGGGCTTTTCCCACGGCAAGGTTTGAGAAGGTGTTGATGTAGACGCGGTCGAGGAAGGCGCCGGCATCGGGGCCGTGCACATCGATCTTGCCCAGCGTCGAGACATCGCAGAAGCCGACGCCGCCGCGCACCGCCTTGACTTCGCGGGTCACGGATTCCAGCCAGTCCTTCTCGCCGGCGCGCGGATACCATTGCGCGCGCTTCCACAGGCCGGTGTCGACAAAGATCGCGCCCTGTTCGGCCGCCCAGTGATGCGACGGCGTCAGCCGCGTCGCATGGAAATTTTCGTCGCGATGGTGGCCGGCAAAAGCGCCGATGGCGACCGGCACGTAGGGCGGGCGATAGATGGTCGTGCCGGTCTCGGGAATGGATTTGCCCGACACCGCCGCCATGATGGCGAGGCCGGCGACATTGGACGTCTTGCCCTGGTCGGTCGCCATGCCGAGCGTGGTGTAGCGCTTCAGATGCTCGACCGATTCAAAGCCTTCGCGCTGCGCCAGCTCGATGTCGGATGCGGTGACATCATGCTGCTGGTCGACGAAAGCCTTGCCTTTGCCGGCGACGTGCCAGAGCGGGGTCAGCGAGAACGCCTCGTCGTCGGCGACCGGTGCCGATCCCGCATTGCCGATCCGGCTGGCGTCATGCGCCGCTGCGGCGCCGGCCTCGAAACCTGCGCGCAGGCAGGCGCCTAGCCCGAAGTCACCATTAGCCGCACCTGCGGCGACCATACCGGGCGGCGCGCCGTCCGGCACGAAGGCGGCGATGTCGTCTCGCCATTTCGGCCGGCCGCGATGGTAAGAGGTGAGCCCGACCGCCGGATTCCAGCCGCCGGAAACGGCAAGCCCGTCGGCCTCGACCTCGGCGCGCGCGCCGCCGGTCAGCGACACCGCTATTTTTCTTACGCCGTCCTTGCCGCCGTCGACGCCGCTGACCGAACCATGCAGCACGGTGAAGCCGTTCATGGAAGCGAGAGAACGATGGGCAGGCGAGACGTCAGGCCGCGCGTCGATCACCGCCGCGATCTGCAGCCCGGCGCCGAGTGCCGTCTCGACCGTGCGCCAGCCATCCTCATTGTTGGTGAACAGCGCGATCCGCTTTGCCGGCGTCGCCGCATAACGTGTGACGTAGGTGCGGATGGCGGACGCCATCATCACGCCGGGCGTGTCATTGCCGGCAAAGACGATGGGACGCTCAATCGCGCCGGCGGCGACGACGCAGCGCTTGGCCACGATGCGCCACAGGCGCTGGCGCACCTGATGCTCGGGCGGCACCGGCAGATGATCGTTGACCCGCTCGATCGCGCCATAGGTACCGCCGTCATAGACGCCGAACAGGGTCGTGCGGGTCATGATGCGGACATCCGGCATCGAGCTGAGCTCGGCCAGTGTGCGCGACAGCCACTCCGCGGCCGGCAGACCGTCGATCGTGCCGCCATCCGACAACAGACGGCCGCCGGGCGCAAAATCTTCTTCGCACAGGATGACGCGCGCACCGCTGCGGCCTGCAGCGAGTGCGGCGGCGAGACCGGCCGGACCAGAGCCGGCGATCACCACATCGCAATGCGCCCAGGCCTTGTCGTAGTGATCCGGATCGGGGGTGACCGCCGCGCGACCCAGACCCGCGGCGCGTCGGATCGCCGGCTCGTAGACCATTTCCCAGAATTTTGCCGGCCACATGAAGGTTTTGTAGTAGAAGCCGGCGACGAAGATCGGTGCGAACAGCTGGTTCACCGACATCACATCGTGGCGCAGCGACGGCCAGCGGTTCTGGCTGGCCGCTTCGAGGCCTTCATAGAGTTCGGCCGTCGTGGCCTTGGTGTTGGCCTCGCGCCGTGCGCCGGTGCGCAGTTCGACCAGCGCGTTGGGTTCTTCCGAGCCCGCAGTCAGAATGCCGCGCGGACGATGGTATTTGAACGAGCGGCCGACCAGCTTGACGCCATTGGCGACCAGCGCCGACGCCAGCGTGTCGCCCTGGAAGCCGGAAAATGTCGTGCCGTCGAAGCGGAAGGTGAGGGGGGTGGAACGGTCGATGAGACCGCCGGATGAGAGACGATGAGAGGTCACGATGTCCAGCCTCTGATCCATATGGTGTCACGGCGAAGGATGGCGCCGTCCCTTACCCTCCCCCTTGTGGGGAGGGTCGCTGCGCAGCAGCGGGGTGGGGGTGCGGCACCGACCCCCACCCGGACCTGCGGTCCTACCTCCCCACAAGGGGGAGGTAGGGGGCTGGCGCTTTTCGCGACGGCTGTGGTCTCGACAGAATAGCTCATGTCTCCACCTGGCTCGCACCAGCCCCCGCCGCCGGTTCCACCGCGGAGATCTCGTGCGTCAGCGTGTTGCGGGTGACCTTCAGCCAGGCCCGGCAGCCACCGCCGTGATACCAGTTCTCTGCCATCACGCCGGCGATGTTGTCGCGCAGATAGACGTAGTCGTAGACAGCATCCTCGCCGGCACCCGCCGCCGGCCGCGCCGGCTTGGCGTCGCCGAGATAGCTGAACTCGCCGAGTTCGCGTTCGCCGCAGAAGGGACAGACAATACGCATCTCGCCAGCCTCAGTGCAGGTTCGGTTGGGCGCCCTGGCCCTTTTCGTCGATCATGGCGCCAGTCCGGAAGCGGTCGAGCCGAAACAGCGCCGCCTCCTTGTGCGTTTCGTCACGCGCCAGAAGATGGGCAAAGACGAAGCCGGAACCGGGCGTCGCCTTGAAGCCGCCATAACACCAGCCGGCGTTGAGGTAGAGCCCCTCGACCGGCGTCTTGTCGATGATCGGCGAGCCATCCATCGACATGTCCATGATGCCGCCCCACTGGCGCAGAAGCCGCACGCGGCCGATCATCGGGATCAGCGCCATGCCGCCTTCGCAGACATCTTCCATGACAGGCAGATTGCCGCGCTGGGCGTAGGAATTATAGCCGTCGATGTCGCCGCCGAAGACCAGCCCGCCCTTGTCGGACTGGCTGACATAGAAATGCCCGGCGCCGAAGGTCATGACGCCAGGAATGAGCGGCTTGATCGCCTCCGAGACGAAAGCCTGCAGCACATGGCTTTCGATCGGCAGGCGCATGCCCGCCATCGCTGCGACACGCGACGATGACCCGGCGACTGCCATGCCGACCTTGCCGGCGCCGATCTTGCCGCGCGACGTCTCGACGCCAGTCACCTTGCCGTTGCCGTCCCGGACAAAGCCGGTGACCTCGCAGTTCTGGATGATGTCGACGCCGAGTTCGCTCGCCGCATGGGCATAGCCCCAGACCACCGCGTCATGCCGCGCGGTGCCGCCGCGGCGCTGCAGGAGGCCGCCCTGCACGGGAAAGCGCGCATGGTCGAAATTCAGGAACGGCAGCATCTTCTTCAGCGCCGCCTGGTCGAGCAGTTCGGCATCGATGCCATTGATGCGCATGGTGTTGCCGCGCCGCGCATAAGCGTCGCGCTGCGCATCGGAATGATAGAGGTTGAGGACGCCGCGCTGGCTGACCATGGCGTTATAGTTGAGGTCCTGCTCCATCCGCTCCCAAAGCTTCATCGAAAGCTCGTAGAAGCCGGTATTGCCGGGCAGGCCGTAATTGGAACGGATGATGGTGGTGTTGCGGCCGGCATTGCCGGAGCCGATCCAGCCCTTTTCCAGCACGGCGACGTTTCTGATGCCGAACTCGCTGGCGAGGAACCAGGCGGTGGCGAGCCCATGGCCGCCGCCGCCGATGATCACAACATCGTAGTGGTCCTTGGGCGCCGCATCGCGCCAGGTGCGCTGCCAGTTCTTGTGGCCGGAAAGGGCAGCACGGGCGAGCGAGAAGATCGAATATTTCATCAGGTCATTCCGAGGTCGCTCGCACAGCTGGGACGATTATATGTCCAACGTGTGGTCGCGCTCCCATTGCGTGAAGTGCGAAGCATAGGAATTCCATTCCTGGTGCTTCAGCTTTAGATAAGCCGACGAGAATTCCTCACCCAGCGCCGCCTTGAGCGATTTGTCCTTGTCGTATTCGCGAAGCGCGTCGAGCAGATTGAGCGGCAGCTTCGGCGCGCCTTTCACCGTGTGGCCGTTCTGGTACATGTCGATGTCGTAGCGCTTGCCGGGATCGGCCTTGGAGCGGATGCCGTCGAGACCGGCGGCAATGATGACGGCCTGCAGCAGATAAGGGTTTGCGGCGCCGTCCGGCAACCGCAGCTCGAAGCGGCCGGGGCCGGGCACGCGCACCATGTGGGTGCGGTTGTTTCCGGTCCAGGTCACCGTGTTCGGAGCCCAGGTGGCGCCCGAAATGGTGCGCGGCGCGTTGATGCGTTTGTAGGAGTTCACCGTCGGGTTGGTGATGGCGGCCAGCGCCGAGGCATGTTTCATGATGCCGCCAAGGAAATTCTTGCCCTTGGCCGACAGGCCGAGCTCCATCGCATTGTCGGCAAAGACGTTGACCTTGCCGGCCTTGTCCCACACCGAAATATGGGCGTGGCAGCCATTGCCGGTCAGGCCCTGGAAGGGCTTAGGCATGAAGGTCGCGCGCAGGCCGTGCTTTTCCGCCACCGACTTGACCATGAACTTGAAGAACGAGTGCTTGTCGGCGGTCGCCAGCACATCGTCGAAGGCCCAGTTCATCTCGAACTGGCCGTTGGCGTCCTCATGGTCGTTCTGGTAGGGGCTCCAGCCCAGCGCCAGCATATGATCGCAGATCTCGGCGATGACATCGTAGCGGCGCATCACCGCTTGCTGGTCGTAGCAGGGTTTTGAAGCCGTGTCGTATTTGTCGGAGATGACGCTGCCGTCCGGCGAGATCAGGAAGAACTCAGCCTCGACGCCGGTCTTGACATGCATGCCGTCAGTGGCGGCTTCCGCAATCAGCCGGCGCAGCGTGTTGCGCGGCGCCTGCTCGACCTCCTTGTCGTCCATGATGCAGTTGGCGGCGACCCAGGCGACCTCGGGCTTCCACGGCAGCTGGATCACCGAATCCGGATCCGGCACCGCCAGCATATCAGGATGCGCCGGCGTGAGGTCGAGCCAGGTGGCGAAACCGGCGAAGCCGGCGCCGTCCTTCTGCATGTCGGCGATCGCCTGCGCCGGCACCAGCTTGGCGCGCTGGCCGCCGAATAGGTCGGTGTAGGAAATCATGAAATATTTGACGCCGTTCTCTTTGGCGAATGCGGCGAGATCGTTCCCCATTATAGTTCCTCGCTTATTTTGATGTGTTTTTTAGAAGCCGTTTTTCCCCGGTATCCAGTTGGTGCCGGCCAGCGGCACGCCGGCCATGGCGGCGGCTTCGATGGTGAGGGCTACGAGATCCTCGGGCTCGAGATTGTGCAGGCTGTTCTTGCCGCAGGCACGCGCAATGGTCTGCGCCTCCAGCGTCATCACCTTGAGGTAGTTCGCCAGCCGCCGTCCGGCGGCGACCGGATCAACCCGCTTCATCAGTTCGGGGTCCTGCGTGGTGATGCCCGCGGGGTCGCGACCCTCGTGCCAGTCGTCATAGGCCCCGGCGGTGGTGCCGAGCGCATTGTACTCCGCTTCCCAGCGCGGATCATTGTCGCCGAGTGCGACCAGCGCTGCCGTGCCGATCGACACCGCGTCGACGCCGAGCGCCAGCGCCTTGGCGACGTCGGCGCCGTTGCGGATGCCTCCGGAGACGATCAGCTGCACCTTGCGGTGCATGCCGAGATCCTGCAGCGCCTGCACTGCCGGCCTGATGCAGGCAAGCGTCGGCTGGCCGACATTTTCGATGAATACTTCCTGCGTCGCCGCCGTGCCGCCCTGCATGCCGTCGACGACGACGACATCGGCGCCGGCCTTCACCGCAAGTGCAGTGTCATAATAGGGGCGGGCGCCACCGACCTTGACGTAGATCGGCTTTTCCCAGTCGGTGATCTCGCGCAGTTCGAGGATCTTGATCTCGAGATCGTCCGGCCCGGTCCAGTCGGGATGGCGCGAGGCCGAACGCTGGTCGATGCCTTTCGGCAGCGTGCGCATTTCGGCAACGCGGTCGGAGATTTTCTGGCCAAGCAGCATGCCGCCACCGCCCGGCTTGGCGCCCTGGCCAACGACCACTTCGATGGCGTCGGCGCGGCGCAAATCCCTGGGGTTCATGCCGTAGCGCGACGGCAGGTACTGGTAGACCAGTTGCTTGGAATGGCCGCGCTCTTCCTCCGTCATGCCGCCGTCGCCGGTGGTGGTCGACGTGCCTGAGAGTGTGGCGCCACGGCCGAGCGCTTCCTTGGCCGGGCCGGACAGCGACCCGAAGCTCATGCCGGCAACGGTGATCGGGATTTTCAGCTCGATCGGCTTCTTGGCATAGCGCGAGCCCAGCACCACCGACGTGTCGCACCGCTCGCGATAGCCTTCCAGCGGATAGCGCGAGATCGAGGCGCCGAGGAACAGCAGATCGTCGAAATGCGGCAGCTTGCGCTTGGCCCCGGCGCCCCTGATGTCATAGATGCCGGTCGCCGCGGCGCGGCGGATTTCGGAAAGCGTGTAGTCGTCGAAGGTCGCGGATTTGCGCGGCGTCGTCGGCGGGTTCTTGTAGGTCATGCTGCCTCAATACGCGTCGGCGTTGTCGATATTGAAATTGTAGAGCGTGCGCGCCGAGCCGTAGCGCTTGAATTCCGACGGCTTGACGCCGGTGACGCCGGCGCGGTCGAGCAGTCCCTGCAGCAGTTCGATATGCTCGGGCCGCATCTCCTTGGCGATGCAGTCGGCGCCCAGGCTTTCGACCTTGCCGCGCACGAACAGCCGCGCTTCGTAGATGGAATCGCCAAGTGCGCCGCCGGCATCGCCCAGCACCACCAGATTGCCGGACTGCGCCATGAAGGCCGACATGTGGCCGATATTGCCGTGCACGACGATGTCGATGCCCTTCATCGAGATGCCGCAGCGCGACGAGGCGTTGCCCTCGATGACGAGCAGCCCGCCCTTGCCGGTGGCGCCGGCATACTGGCTGGCGTCGCCCTTGATGACGATCGAGCCCGACATCATGTTTTCGCCGACGCCAGGTCCGGCCGAGCCGTGCACGGTGATGGCAGCGCCGTCATTCATCCCGGCGCAGTAGTAGCCGACGCTGCCGCGCACATCGATGCTGACAGGCTGATCGACGCCGACGGCAACCGAATGGCTGCCCTTCGGGTGCAGCACTTCCCACGCCGTTTCGTTGGAGCCGGGCGTCAGATTGTGAAGCGCCTGGTTGAGCTCGCGCAGCGACGACACATCAAGATCGAAGACCCGGGACGCCTGGTCTTGCGCCGCCTTCGAAAGTTTGGTTGCCGGCATGAGCTCAATGCTCCCAGAAATAGACGGTTGCGGGTTCCGGCTCCCAGACCCTCGCATTGTCTATGCCGGGCAGCTTGGTCAGCGCCCGATATTCCGAGCCGAAGGCGACATACTGGTCGGTCTCGGCCATGACGGCGGGCTTGCAGGCGATCGGATCGCGCACCACGCCGAAACCGTTCTTGGTGCCGACGACGAAGGTGAAGAAGCCGTCGAGATCGGACAGCGTGCCTTCCAGCGCCTCGCCGAGGTTCTTGCCATGCGCCATCTGCGACGAGAGATAGGCGGCGGCGACCTCGGTGTCGTTCTCGGTCTCGAATTTCATGCCCTCCCGCACCAGCTCACGCCGCACATTATTGTGGTTGGACAGCGAGCCATTGTGCACCAGGCACTGGTCGGCGCCGGTCGAGAACGGATGCGCGCCCATCGTGGTGACGGCCGATTCCGTCGCCATGCGGGTATGGCCGATGCCATGCGTGCCGGTCATCGAGCGGACGTCGAAACGGTCGACGACCGCTTCCGGCAGACCGACTTCCTTGTAGATTTCCACCGCTTCGCCGGCGCCCATGATGCGCACGTCGGGGCGGATTGACTGCAGCGCTTCGCGCGCGGCATCGACCTTGTCGGGCGCGGTTCTCAACACTGCATGGGTGGACTTCACCGCTATGCTCACCGGCGCGCCGATGGCCTTCGCGAGTTCGGCGTCGAGGCCGCGGAAATCGCGCTCGGGCTTCGCGGACTGGATGGTGATCTTGGCTTCATTCCTGGAAGGCGCGCCATAGATGGCAATGCCGGCGCTGTCGGGGCCGCGATCGCTGAGCGATATCAGCATCTGCGACAGCATCGAGCCGAGCTGCGGCTCAAGCGACTTGTCTTTCAGAAAAAGTCCGACGATTCCACACATGTCAGCCTCCCGACGTTACCACTAGACGATGATGTATCGAATGCGTCGTGCGAATTCAATCGTATGAAAAAAATATTCCTGTAGTTACGTATCCGGCTCGATGCGGCCTTGTGAACTATCGCCGCCGTCGCGGGCGCTGTGAATCCATGTGGCGGTGCGGATGCGGGCTATTCTGTAGGCATCGAGGATCGACAGCGCATAGATCAGGAAGCCGCCGGCGTGGCGGCCGACGAAGCTGGCATCGGCCGGCGCGATCTTGGCCGTCACCCAGGCGAGGATCACCATGAAGAACAGGAACTGCAGGCCGCGCACGGGCACGCCCAAAATGACGTGGCCGCTGGCCGGTAAGACGATGGCAGCGCCGAGCACCAGATACGGGTTTGTCGGTGCGGGTGCGCTCATGCGACCTGCCTTTCCTGTCGGTTGATGGCATCGCGCAGCACTGAGGCCGAGGTCAGCAGTCTCTCGACCAGCGTTGGATCCAGCCTTGCGCCGCCGAATGCGGCCTGCCGGAACACGCCGTAGCGCGCCCGCTCGGCCTCGGCCAGCAGCCAGACGATGCGCACGCCGTTCGGGGTGATCAAGAGTTCCTTGGCGCGGCCTTCGGCAAAGATGTCGAGATGGCTGGCGATCAGGTTCTGCGGAAAGCGCGCCGCCCTGAGGTCGGTTCGCAGCACGGCTTCAGCCGGAAATCCCGGAGCCTTCGGCAGCGTATGCTGAAGATGATCGAAATTGGAGAAGGTCGTCGGCGAGCCCGGCCGCATCATCATGTCGAAGGTCGCCGGCACCGCAACCGGCTCTGTGATCGTGACACTCAACCATCGCGCCGGCAGCTTTCGCGTAGCCAGCGTGTCGACGATGGTGCGCAGCTGCACGCGCTGTCCGTTCCATGTGCCGACCCAGGTGACAACGCCGGCTGTGCCATCGGAGACATCAACGGCATCTGTGATGACGGTCCGGATGCTGGCTGCCTCGGCTGCAAGATCAGCCTTGGCCTTTTTGCGGCTGGCGCGCGTATGCCAGGCGAGGTGCAGGACGAGAGCCACGGCGACCGCCCCGGCCAGCAATGCTGTCGTCACGTCAGACACCTCGTCACGCCATGCCCGCCCAGACCGGCAGGCCCTCTCCTGTCAATAGCCCTGCGGCTTCGGCCACGGCATGGTGAACTGGTCGCCGCGGCGCACATAGCGGTAACGGTAGAAGTGGAACCACAGCGAGATCAGGAAGTAGAAGGCGACCATGGCGATCAGCTGCGTGCCGTAGCCGAGGAAGATCGCAAAGAAGGTCACCACGCAGAGGCAAAACAGCACGATCGCCGGGATCGGGTGGAACGGGTGCGTATAGCCGCGGCGGATCGTGCCCAGCGGCCACTTTTTGCGGAACATCATGATGTTTATGCTCATGAAGGTGTATTGCAGCACGCCCGACAGGATTGAGAAGGTGATCGCCTGGTTGAGGTCGGCGATGAAGGCGAAGGCGAGCGCGATCGGCAACAGGAACAGGATCGAGCGATAGGGCGTGCGGTATTTCGGGTGCACGGCCGAGAACCATGTCGGCAGATAGCGGTCGCGTCCAAGCGAGAACCACGCGCGGGCCGCATCGTTGATACAGCCATTGGCCGACGCCAGTGCCGCGAGCAGCGTGGCGACGAACAACAGGTTTTCCAGCAGCGGGCTGCCGGTCAGCTTGCCGGCGTCCCACAAGGGATAATAGGTGATACCGAGGTACTCCCAGGGCATCAGCGAGGCGCAGACATACCAGGTCATGGCGGCGGCGATCAAAAGCGTGATCATGCCGGCCATCGTGCCGTAAGGCAGCGAACGCGCCGGCGAGCGCACTTCCTCGGCGGCCTGCGTGGTGCCTTCGATGCCGAGATAGTACCAGATGCCGAACTGGAAGGCCGCGATGACGCCGATCCAGCCATAGGGCAGCGCATTGCCGGGGGTGACCAGTTCGTTGAGCTTCAGCACAGCACCCTGCGTCCAGGGGCTGACCGAGAAGAACAGGATAACGATCGAGACATAGGCTATCGCCGTGATGACGAAGTTGACGTTGAGCGTCATCAGCACGCCGCGATAGTTCAGCCATGCCAGCACGACGATGGTGGCGGCAATGAAGGAGTTGTGGGTGAGCCCTTCGACGCCGGCCTTGGCGACGATGGTGTCGCCGAGCAGGATGGCGTCCGAAACCTCCAGCATGGTGTAGGCAAAGACCAGGAACAGCGCGACGTTGAAGGCCATCAGCGGCCCGACAATGTGCTTAGCCTGCGCGTATTGGCCGCCGGCGGCGGCAACCGTCGATGTCACCTCGGAGTCGATCATGGCGACCGAAGTGTACAAGAGCCCGACCACCCAGCAGACGATCAGCGCCGCCAGTGCGCCGCCCTTGTCGGCCGAGAAATTCCAGCCGGTGAATTCGCCGACCAGCACGATGCCGACGCCAAGCGCCCAGACATGGGCGGGGCCGAGCACGCGCAGCAGTGAAACTCTGTCGCCGTGTATTGCCGGTTCAAGCGTGATCGTCATTGTTCAATCCCCACTCAGATCCGGTGTTTTTCGGAAGCGGCTTCAAGCTCGCCTTCGCGCGAGGAAGTCAGCACCTCCTCGGAATAGGTCGTGTCGATCTTGAACCAGTCGTAGAGCATCCACAGCGCAAGCACGACCGAGATGCCCCACGATGCGTAAGAGAGTGCGACCCACATGAGCGTGCTTCCCCAAAATCTCTGGCGTTACTTGTCGTCGAACTTTTCGTTGATGACGTCGCGATATTCGCGGTCGGAGGCGCGGAACAGGAAGACGAAATAGCCGATCAGCACCGCCGCCATGATGATCAGCGTCGGCCAGTCGATGATGTAGTGGAAGCGGTTCTGGATGATGTCGTGCGCGGTCTCCGGCGTATAGCCGAGCTTTTCCCAGATCGAGGCCATGGTCGGGTTCTGTCCCAACGCTTCCCAGGTTTTGGCATCGAGCGCGTCGATGGATTTCGCCGCACCCGCCAGGCCGAGTTTCAATGGCAGCCACAGCGCCACGAAAATGGCGACCACGACGACCACGATATCGAAAATCTGCCCGGCCTTGCCTTGTTCCGGCGGCGTGTAGCGCGACATGTCTTCTACCCCTCAGGACGTTCTGTTTTCAGGACTTGCGGCTGCGGGCCGCGTCGGCGTTCTTGATGTCGAGACCGTAGATGAAGTCCTTGTCTTCCTTGTAGTGATTGACCATCGCCAGGATGGCGGCCGTATTGAAGATCAGCACGGCGGCGGCAGCGATGGCGACGACGATCTTGATCCCGGTGTCCGGGATGTAGGGCCATGTCATGACGAGCACGAAGAGGATCGTCGCCCAAAGGCAGATGATCAGGAGCGCGGACCCGCGCAGGTCGGAACGGTACAGCGTTTCGATGCGCTGCTGCAGGTCTGACATCGGTTTCCCCTTTTCCAGCGCCCGACCCCGAATTGGCCGCCCGCTGCCTCTTTCAACAGAGTGAAATTTTTTTCATAAATTCGGGCCGAATCCAGCAATTGTCAAGCCGATTTTACGTTGGGTTAACCGTTTGTCCCCAGCCGCGAATTTTGCCTGACAATGAAATTATTTGCTTCCGGGTATTGCGGCATCAGGACGTTTGCGATCAATATTCGACCAAATGCTCCCGCCTCGCGCAGGGAGCCGGGAACACAATAGAATTTTCGAACGGAGGATTTGCGGATGACGGCATCCTGGAGATTTTCGACCCTGGCGGATCGCCATCGCGCGTTAGGCTCGAAGCTCGAAGACTGGAGCGGCATGGGCACCGCCTGGACCTACGACAAGGACGCCGACGAGGAATACACCGCCATCCGCACCAGGGCCGGGCTGATGGATGTGTCGGGCCTGAAGAAGGTTCACATCACCGGGCCGCACGCCTCACACCTCATCGACCTGGCAACGACGCGCGACGTGGAGAAGATCTATCCCGGCAAGTCGGCCTATGCCTGCATGCTGAACGAGGCCGGAAAATTCACCGACGACTGCATCCTCTACCGCACCGGGCCGAACGCCTGGATGGTGGTGCACGGCTCCGGCACCGGCCATGAGGAATTGCAGCGCGCTTCCGTCGGCCGCGACGTATCGCTGCGCTTCGACGACAATCTGCACGACCTGTCGCTGCAGGGACCGACCGCGGTCGACTATCTCTCAAAGCATGTGCCGGGCATTCGCGACCTCAACTATTTCCATCATATGCAGACGCAGCTGTTCGGCTTTCCCGTCATGATCTCGCGCACCGGCTATACCGGCGAGCGCGGCTACGAGATATTCTGCCGCGGCCAGGACGCCGGCACGATCTGGGACAGGATCCTCGACGAGGGCAAGAGCGCCGGCATCATTCCGTGCCGCTTCACCACGCTCGATATGCTGCGCGTCGAAAGTTATTTGCTGTTTTATCCCTATGACAACTCGCAGAAATATCCGTTCGAGAACGAAGGCCCCGGCGACACGCTGTGGGAGCTCGGCCTCGACTTCACCGTCAGCCCCGGCAAGACCGGCTTTCGCGGCGCCGAAGAGCATTACCGCCTCAAGGGCAAGGAGCGCTTCAAGATCTACGGCGTGCTGCTCGACGGCAAGCAACCCGCGGATGAGGGCGCGCCGGTCTATCGCGACGGCAAAAAGGTGGGCGTGGTCACCTGCGCCATGTATTCGCCGCTGGTCGAGAAATCGATGGGCATCGCCCGCCTCGACGTCGACTGCGCGGTCAAGGACACCAAGCTCGAGATCCGCAACAAGAGCGGTTCGATCAGGGCGACGGCGCAGCCTCTGCCCTTCGACGATCCCAAAAAGACCAAGCGCACGGCGAAAGGCTGAGGCACAATCGACAGCGAGGGGTTTCGAGGTACGAAGTAGAGAATGGCAGCCAAAACGATCATCAGCCGGCCCATTTACGGAACCCTGTCCCCGCAGCCCGGCAAGCATCATCTTTTCGTGGCGGATGCGGAAGGCGCGCTGGCGATCGTCGATATGGCAAGGACGGCGCCCCCCGGCTTCTTCGACGGCGCCGAAATCGTCTTCATTCCCGGGGCCGACGGCAAGCACGTTGCCGCTCTTGAGGCACTGAAGTCCGCGCAATTTCATGTCGCGCCAACCTTCGCCAGCCTGCTGCCCCGGCTGAAGCAGACGCTTGCCAACGCGCATATGTGCCTGCGCCTCTATCTCGCCGGCACCGAAGGGCTGATCGGCCAGGCCATGCAGGTGGCGCTCGAAGCCGGCATCGATCATACCTCCATGCAGACCGAGCATCGCGGCTCATTGGCGCGGCGCATGCAGTGCGTGCATTGCAAAGGCATCACCGAAAATGTGACGACGCAGCCGGCCACCTGCGCGCATTGCGGCCTGCTGCTTCTGGTGCGCGATCATTATTCGCGACGGCTGGCAGCATTCCAGGGCGTCTGCATAAATGCCGAGGATCGCTCGGAGATCCCTCCCATAGAGGAGGTCTTCCCATGAGCACCGGCACCACCAAGCTCGATGTCGTCGTCAGCGACGTCGTCCCGGTCAACGAACTGGTGACGCGCTTCCATTTCCGCCGCCGTGACGGTGAGCTTTTGCCGACCTTTTCCGGCGGCGCCCATGTCGTGGTCGAGATGCGCGATGGCGACCGCACAAGGCTCAATCCCTATTCGCTGATGGGATCGCCGCTCGACACCCGCGAATACACCATCTCGGTGCGCCGCGACGATGTCGGCCGCGGCGGCTCGTTGTTCATGCACCGGAGCGTCAAGCCTGGCCTGGAGATGGTGGTCAGCTACCCCGTCAATCTGTTCTCGCTCGACCTCAGGGCAAAGAAGCATCTGATGCTTGCCGGCGGCATCGGGATCACGCCGTTCATGGCGCAGACCGCGCAGCTCGCCGGGTCCGGCGGCAATTTCGAGCTGCACTACACCTGCCGCACCGCCTCGCTCGGCACCTATGCCGATGTGCTGCAGGAGCGCTATGGCCGTCGCGTCCGGCTCTATCACGACGACCGCGACGAGCGCATCGAACTCGACCGTCTCTTGTCCTCGCAGCCGCTCGGCACCCATCTCTATGTCTGCGGCCCGGCCGGCATGATCAACTGGGTGCGCGAGCGCGCTGCGGCTCTCGGCTGGCCGGCGGAGACCGTGCACTACGAGCATTTCGCGGCACCCCAGCCCGGCCTGCCGTTCGACGTCACACTTGCCGTTAGCGGCAAGACCATCCGCGTCGGCGAGCAGCAGAGCCTGCTCGAAGCGATCGAGGCCGCCGGCGTCGATCCGCCCTATCTCTGCCGCGGCGGTGTCTGCGGCCAGTGCGAGACCAACGTCGTCTCGTATGACGGCAAGTTCATCCACAACGACCACTGGCTCAGCGAGGAAGACCATCGTTCCGGCTGCAAGATCATGCCGTGCGTGTCGCGCTTCGAAGGCAAGTCGCTGGTCCTGGAAAGATAGGAGGCCAGCTTGGGCATCACCTTTCGCAAGGAAACGTTTCGCGACGATTTCACCTTCAGGAACAGCCCGGAACACATCAGGCGGTTTCCGTTCCCGTTCCACGAAGACGCCTACATGTATGCGGTCAACATCGAGCCGCATGTGGTTGGCCCCAAGGGCAGCGTTCTGGAAAACCTGATCGACGTCGACGAGCACTATGTCGCCGAGATGCAGGACCGTGCACTGGTGCTGGCCGACGATCCGCTGCGCTGCCAGTCGCTGCCGCATATGACGCTGGCCGGCTGGGACCTGCTCGAACTTTTGATGGAGCAACAGGCACTTGGCTATCCCGAGCATTTCACCCTGACCCGCGACGGCGACCGCTGGCGCTGGATCAACCGGCCGCTCGGCATCGACGACACCTTCACCTTCGGCGACACCTCGACACTGCCTTACGGGCCGATGGAGTACATCACCCGCCAGAGCCAGGGTGATTTCTGCATTCTCGATCAGCGCGACGGCAATCTTTGGATGGACGCCGGCATGGTCACCACTCAGGCCGACTGGTCGCTCGATTTCGACATCGGCATGAATTTCTTCGAATGGCACGCGCCGGTGCCGCTGGCGCATGAGAAGGGGATTTTCGTCAGGGCGCTGAAGTTCCTCACCAACATCCAGCAGGGCAAGCCGGCGCGGCGTCTCAACTGGACGATGACCATCAACCCGCGCCTCGACACCAGTCCGGAGAATTACCACAAATGGGGCCCGGACCGCGCGACGGTGACGCCCGAAAATGTCGGCGACAAGGTGCATCTGCGCGTCGAACTGCAAAGCTTCTGGCGCCTGCCGCGCTCGAACGGCATCGTCTTCCCGATCCGCTGCTATCTGATCAAGATGGACGAACTGGTGACACAGCCGAAATGGGCAAGGCGACTGCACCGGGTGATCCGGGATTTGCCGGAAGAGCTGGCCACCTACAAGGGCCTGACGCGGTATCGGCCGACATTGGTGGAATGGCTGTCGAAGCTGGATGATGGCAGTGCGACGTCACCGGGGTTCGGGCCGGACTAAAGGCCCCCTCATCCGGCCGCTGCGCGGCCACCTTCTCCCCGAGCGGAGAAGAGATCGCCAGCGCTGACGCCAGACTCCTCTCCCCTCGGGGCAATCCGGGTGAGCGGGCTGCGGCGGTCCGACTACCCCGCGCTCTGCGGATAGCAAATAATCGACAGATACCGCATCGGAAGTTTCGTCAGTTGCTCCGGCCCGTGCGGCGCGTCGGCGTCGAAGAACAGGCTGTCGCCCGGCTTCATCGGATAGAGGTTGCTGCCGTGCCGGTACACCACCTCGCCCTCCAGCATATAGAGGAATTCCATGCCCTCATGCTGGAAGGTCGGGAACACATCCGAGTCCTCGGTCAGCGTAATCAGATAGGGCTCGACGACGACGCCGCTGGTGTTGGAGCCGATATGGCCGAGCAGATTGTATTGATGGCCGGCGCGGGTGCCGCGGCGTTCGACATCTAGCCCTTCGCCGGCCTTGACGAAGACGGCGCTGCGCTCTTCCTCGAATCGGCGGAAGAAGGCGGTGACGGGAACGCCGAGCGCCCTCGACAGCGCCTGCAGTGTGGTCAGCGACGGCGAGGTGATGCCGTTCTCGATCTTCGACAGCATGCCCAGCGAAATATCGGTGGCGACGGCGAGATCGGCGACGGTGATGCCGAGCTTCTTGCGGAAGGCGCGCACCTCGCGCCCGATCGCCACCTCCAGCACTTTTTCGCGCGTGTCGCGAATGGCGTGCGGATTCTGCGTCAGCGGGGCGCGGATGGTTTTTCCGTCCACGGAGGCCTTTGCCGGTGGCTTTGCCCTTGTCGAAGCAGTCTTGGAATCGGAACTTGTCTTCGCCATCTCGCCTCCGAATCCCCATGATTATTTCACTCCAGGTGAACATATTCGGTGCCGATACAGAAACGCAACCGCGCAGCAAGCCCCTTAAGTCGAATGGTGTCCGAACAGGATTTACGCCGTCATCCGTTTTTCCGGAAATCCGCTGGGGCGAAACGCGGTTTCTCCACAAGGCCTGTTGACAGCATCCAAGAGGCAATTACTGTCCTGTGAGTGAAATTTGTTTCGTAAGAGCAATTCCAAAAATCGAATGACACCGGGAGGCCTGCCATGAAAACGCGCGTTGCCGTCATTGGAGCGGGGCCATCCGGTCTGGCCCAGCTCAGGGCCTTCAAGTCGGCTGCCGACAAGGGCGCCGAGATCCCCGAAATCGTCTGCTTCGAAAAGCAGTCGGACTGGGGCGGCCTGTGGAACTACACCTGGCGCACCGGCCTCGACGAGCATGGCGACCCCGTCCACGGCTCGATGTACCGCTACCTCTGGTCGAACGGACCGAAGGAATGCCTGGAATTCGCCGACTATACGTTCGAGGAGCATTTCGGCCGCCCGATCGGATCCTACCCGCCGCGCGCCGTTTTGTGGGATTACATCAAGGGTCGCGTCGAGAAATCAGGCCTGCGCAAATGGGTGCGCTTCAACAGCCCGGTGCGCATGGTCACCTTCTCGGACGAGAGCAGGAAATTCACTGTCACCGCGCATGACCGCACCAACGACGTCACCTACTCCGAAGAGTTCGACAATGTCGTCGTCGCTTCCGGGCATTTCTCGGTTCCCAACGTTCCCTATTTCGAAGGCTTTTCGACCTTCAACGGCCGTATCCTGCACAGCCATGATTTTCGCGACGCCATGGAGTTCAAGGGCAAGGACATACTGATCATCGGCCGCTCCTATTCTGCCGAGGACATCGGCTCGCAATGCTACAAATACGGCGCCAGATCGATCACCTCCAGCTACCGCTCCAAGCCGATGGGGTTCAAATGGCCGGAGAACTGGAAGGAAGTGCCGCTGCTGCAGAAGGTCGTCGGCAAGACGGCGCACTTCAAGGACGGCACCACAAAAGATGTCGACGCCATCATCCTGTGCACCGGCTATCTGCATTCCTTCCCGTTCCTCACGGAAGAGCTGAAGCTGAAGACCGCCAACCGCATGTGGCCGGACGGGCTCTATGAGGGCGTCGTGTGGGAGAAGAACCCGAAACTGTCCTATATCGGCATGCAGGACCAGTTCTACACTTTCAACATGTTCGACGCCCAGGCCTGGTTCGCCCGTGACGTCATCATGGGCCGCATCAAGCTGCCGTCGGGACAGGCGATGGCCGAGCACGGCGCCAAGTGGCGGGCACGCGAAGAGACGCTGGAAGACGCCGAGCAGATGATCTGGTTCCAGGGCGACTACACCAAGGAACTGATGGACCAGACCGACTATCCCGGCTTCGACGTCGAGGCGGTCAACCAGACCTTCATGGAATGGGAGCACCACAAGGCGGAAGACATTATGAGCTTTCGCGACCACGCCTACCGCTCGCTGATGACCGGCACCATGGCGCCATTGCACCATACGCCCTGGCTGCAGGCGCTGGACGACTCGATGGAAAGCTATCTCCAGGTGAAGGGCGTGGCGGCGGAATAGGTCGGCGTGATGCAAAACAATGCGCCGGCACCGGCCCAGTTTCAATTCAGAGGGTAGTCGGGAGCCGCATCGGTCTCCGTCACCTTGACCCACACCAATTCGCTATAATAGGCACCCTCCGGGCCGGTGCCGTACATAGACAGCCTGTCAGCCATCAGCAGATGTGTCATGTCGTTGAGTGCCCGGCCGGTCGGCTCCTCGGGCCAGGCGAAGACGCCGTCGGTTTTGGCGCCGAACCTCACATCGGTGCATCCGAAATCGATCTCGACCTTCCACGACAGCAACGGCCTGATATCGCTGAGCGGCGGGCGCGGCGGATCGGGCTGCTCGAAGTGATGGTCGACCGAGACTCTCGTCGGCACTGCCGGCGTGATGCCTTTGGCTTTGAAGGAGGCGATGGCGTCGTCGCCAAATCGTGCGAGCAGGCCAGCGTGCCATAACCGGTAGGTCGCGCGGAAAAAGCCGCTGACCCGGATAGATTTGCCATCGTTGTTGAAGACGTTCACAGCGGCGTAGAAACGGCGCAGTCGTGGCGCCAGCGCCCGCCAGTCGCATTCGGCCGGTGTCCCCGGCGTCGCGATGAAATCGTCAAGCAGATCGCTGCCGCGCACATTGGCGTTCAGCACCGTGCAATCCTCACCATGGATATGCCAGTGCCGCCGGAGCTCGGCTGCTGCGATGCCAGGCTTGCGCAGCTCTTCCACCGAGGCGCGAACCCGAGCAATCGCGTAGGACGTAGCCGCATCCAACGTCTCAAACCCCGAAACCACATGCTCGCCGGTTTTGGCCATGTCGAAGACGACGACAGTAAAAGGCGGTTTGCGCTGATCGGGCATTCGGCAGCAAGCTCAGGCTGGTCGAGGATGAAGCAGCTTTCCGCGCGAAAATGCGTCAAAGTCAAGAGCTGGAGCGCGGCCTGCCATTTCCAGAAGAGGCGAACTCCAGAAGAGGCGAAACCGTCTATCCGAGCCGTGCTTGAGCTTTCGCGGCTCAGGGGTCGAAGACCGACCGCGATGATGTCGATGGCAGGTTGTTGCCAGCCCGCGACAATGCCGCGACTTTGGACAGTGCGACCAACACTTCCTGGCCGAGATCGCGTGTGCCGGCCACGGGGCAGGTGATGATCATCACTTCAATCCAGCGGATAGTCGGGAGGCGCCTCCGTCTCGGTCACCTTGGCGGTTAGTATCTCGCAGTCGTTGGCCCAGTCGGGGCCATCGCCGCGCATGGCCATCATGTCGGCCATCAGCAGGAACTGCATGGTTCTGAGCGCCCAGTCGGTGGGCTCTTGCGGCCAGGCGAAGATTCCGGCGGCGTCGCCGCCGAACTTCACGTCATGGCAGACAAAACCGACCTCGACCTTCCAGGATCGCAGCGTCACGCCTGGCGGCGGGTAGGGCGGGTCGGGAAGCTCGAAGTAATTGGCGACCATGAGCTTCGTCGGCTCCGCCGGCTCGATCCCCTTGGCCTTGAAGGCGGCAATGGCGTCGTCGCCAAAGCGCTCGAGGAGGCCGTCTCGCGTCAGCCTGTAGGTCGAGCGAAAGAAGCCGCCCGCCCAGACGGATTCGTTGTTGCCGTTGGAGATCAGCAGCGAGGCGCGGAAGCGGCGCAGCCTTGGCGCGAGAACTTGCCAGTTGCATTCGGCCGGCATCGACGGCGTCGCAATGAAATCGTCGAGTAGATCGCTGCCGCGCCCTCCGGCGTTCAGCACCGAACAGTCTTCGCCATAGAGGTGCCAGAGCTGGCGAAGCTCAGCAGTGGCGATGCCGGGCTTGCGCAACTCCTCCACCGAGGCGCGAACCCGCGCAATGGCGTAGGACGTCGCCGCCTCCAGCGTCTCAAACCCCGAAACTACGTGCTCCCCGTCCGGCTCGCCGGTCTTGGCCATGTCGAAGACGAGTACGGCAAAAGGCGGTTCGCCGGGATTGGACATTCAACAATTATCCTAGTCTTGCCCGCGCCTTCGCCGTCCAGGCATTGAACAGCCGGTCTGCGACGATGCCGATGAAAGCGATGGCGAGACCCGCGACAATGCCGCGTCCGGAATCGGCCTTGGACAGCGCGATGAAGACTTCCTGGCCGAGGTCGCGTGTGCCGACCATGGCGCAGATGATGATCATCGCCAGCGCCATCAGGATCGTCTGGTTGACGCCCAGCATGATTTCGGGAAGCGCCAGCGGCAATTGCACGCGAAAGAAGGTCTGGCGCGGCGTGCAGCCGGAAACCTTCGCCGCCTCGATCAGCGCCGGCGGCACTTGCCGGATGCCGTGATTGGTGTAGCGGATCGCTGGCACCACGGCGAACGCGACCGTTGCGATCATGGCGGTGACGTCGCCGACCCGGAACAGCATCACCACGGGAATGATGAAGCAGAAGGACGGCAGCACCTGCAGCGTGTCGATGATGGGCGTGACGATCTTTTCGAAGCGGTCGCTGCGGGCGGCCGCGAGACCGATCGGAATGCCGATCAGGCAGGCGATGAAGGCCGAGATGCCGCAGAGATAGACTGTGGCCATAGTCTTTTCCCAAAGGCCGGTGACGGCGCAGAAGGCGGTCAGCGCCGCGACAAGGGCGGCCAAACGCAGGCCACTGAGCTGATAGCCGGCGAGGCCGAGCAGGGCCACCGCGCCGAGCCACGGAAAGCCTTCGCAGAAGGCGCGCAGCGGGTTCAGTACATTGAGGATGAGCGCCACGCGAAACGCTTCGATCACGTCGAAGAAGTTGATCGTCACCCAGCTCACCGCCGCCTTCCACAGTGGCGCGGTGGTGAAGGTGATCTCCTTCGGCACCGCTGCGAAGGCCGGTACGAACAGGCCGAGCAGCGTCGTCACGACCAGGATGGCGATGGCCAGCGACAGATTGGGATAGCGCCGCCAAACGCTCTGGTTCGCCTGCCGTTGAACGTGGCCTTTTGCCTGCTTATGCGCGATCGCCTGGCTCAGCCGGTCGAGCGCGATTGCGAGCGCCACAATGGCGAGCCCGGCTTCCATCGCTTCGCCGACCTTCAGCGCACGCAGCGCCAGCAGCACATCATAGCCGAGGCCGCCGGCGCCGATCATCGAGGCGATGATCACCATGTTCAGCGCCAGCATGATCACCTGGTTGACGCCGATCATCAGTGTCGGCCGCGCCGACGGCAGCTGCACGCGCCACAATTTCTGCCGCGCCGTGCAGCCGGCCATCTCTGAGAAATCGTCGATCTCGGAGGGCACCCGCGACAGACCCAGCATCGTTGCCCGCACCATGGGCGGCGTGGCGAAGATGGCGGTGGCGATCATCGCCGAGACCGGGCTGTTGCCGAACAGGAGCAGCATCGGGATGAGATAGGCGAAGGTCGGGATGGTCTGCATCAAATCGAGGGCAGGGGAGATGATCAGCCGCTCGGCCCATGGCTTGCGCCACGCCCAGATGCCGGCGAACAGGCCGGTGACGATGCAGAACGGCACCGCGATGGAAATCAGTGCCAGTGTCAGCATGGCGCTGGTCCACTGGCCGAACAGCGCGGTGTAGAGGAAGCAGCCGCCGACCAGCATGCCGAGTTTTCTACCGCCCACGGCGTGCCCGGCGATGAAGGCGGCTACGCAGACGCCGATCCAGGACAGGCGCGGCAGGACATAGGCATCGGCACCGTGACCGATCTTGAAATTCTTGGCCAGCAGGTCGAGCGCGAAATCGAGGGGAACGCCGAGCACCGCGGTGATCGAGCGGGTCAGCCAGGACAAGTTCGACTTGATCCAGCGCATCAGCGCACTGACCCAGTCGGCGACGGGAACGACCGCATCGGCCGGATAGTCGACCGCCCATGGCAGCCTCTCCTGCAGCAGGAATACCACCAGCACGGCGGCCAGCGCCAGCGCCCAGATCAGCAGCCAGCGCTGAACCGGTGGCCTCGTTTGGCTGGCGCTTGCAGTCACCGTCATGCGCCGGCTCTTTGCTTGTCGATGCCGGCCAGCAGTCCGATCACGGCTTGCGGCGTCACCTCGCCGATCGACTTGCCGCTGCCGTTGACCACCGCGAACGGTTTTCCCGAAGCGACGATGCTGGCCGAGAAGCTGGCGATCCTGGCGTCGGGCGAAACCGTGCCGCCATGCTCGGAGCCATCCAGGGCACGCATCAGGCTGCGCGCCGAAATCACCTTGGCGCGGTCGACATCCCGGGTGAATTCGGCGACATAGTCGGTCGCCGGATTGACCACCAGTTGCTCCGGTGTGCCGATCTGGATGACCTCGCCGTCCTTCATGATGGCGATGCGGTCGGCCAGCCTGATCGCCTCGTCGAAATCATGGGTGATGAAAACGATGGTCTTGTGCAGCATGGTCTGCAGCCGCATCAGCTCGTCCTGCATCTCGCGGCGGATCAATGGGTCAAGCGCCGAGAACGGCTCGTCGAGGAACCAGATCTCCGGCTTGGTCGCGAGGCTGCGGGCGATGCCGACGCGCTGCTGCTGGCCGCCGGAGAGTTCGCGCGGATAGAAATGCTCGCGGCCGCGTAAGCCCACGAGATCGATCACCTCCCGCGCTCTCGCTTCGCGCGTCGGCCGGTCCTGGCCCTGGATACTCAGCGGGAAGGCAATGTTCTCCAGCACGTTCAGATGCGGCAGCAGCGCGAAATTCTGGAACACCATGCCCATGCGATGGCGCCGCAGTTCGATCAGCGCCGAATCGGAAATCTTGAGCAGATCGTTGCCTTCGAATTCGACCTTGCCGTGGGTCGGCTCGACCAGCCGCGACATGCAGCGCACCAGCGTCGACTTGCCGGAGCCGGACAGCCCCATAATGATGAAAATCTCGCCCTGGCGGATTTCGAGATCGACGGCGCGCACCGCGCCGACCAGTCCGGCCGCGGCGATGTCGGCCATGCTGGCCTTGCCGTCACGCTCGCGGATGAAGCTGGCCGCGTTCGACCCGAACAATTTCCAGACATTGCGGCAGGCAAGCTTTATCGGCCGCACATCCTTGGGCGTGCCAGTTGCCTGCGGTTCAGTCGCTTCCGTCATCCAATGGTCCTTCTGGAAAATGGAGATAAGACCCGGCCGCTAGGGCCGGGTCTGGCTTCCAGTCAGGCGATCACTGCGCCCAGGCTTTCCAGTCGGCTTCGTGGGCGGCGATCCAGGCGGCGGCGACATCTTCGGGCGTCTTGCCGCCGAGGTCGATCTCGCCGCTCATCTTGTTGAGCTCATCGGTATCGATCGTGTACGCCTTGGCCACCTTGTAGGCGACCGGCCATTTGTCCTTCATGCCGGACCAGGAGTATTTCCAGATTTCGCCATGCGGTTTGCCGCAATCATATTTGGCATCCGGGTTGGTGCCCCATTTCGGGTCGGTGTAGCACTCGGGCGTATACTCCGGGAATTCGACCCACTCGCCCTTGTACTTGGCCGGCGCCCAATGCGGCGAATAGATCCACAGCATGATCGGCGCCTTGCGCTGATAGGCCGAGTCCAACTCGGCGAACATCGCCGCGTCGGTGCCGGCATGGATGACGGTGAAGGGCAGCTTCAGCGCCTCGACGCGCTCGTCGTCAAAGCCTTCCCAGGTTACCGGGCCGCCGAGATAGCGGCCCTTCGGCGCCGTCTCCGCCGTCGAGAACGCCTCGGCGCATTTCGGGTCCTTCAGCGCCTCCCAATTGGGCAGGCCCGGGCATTTCTCCTTCATATATTCGGGAAACCACCACTCTTCCTTGGCCTTCGGCCCGAGCTTGCCCAGCCGCTCGGTCTGGCCGGTGGCGTCGGAGGCCTTCATCGCCTCGCCGGCCGTCGTGTCCCAGAACTCCAGGCCGACATCGAGGTCGCCATTGGTGAGACCGGTGGTCAGGCTGGAGAGGTAGTCGGCTGTCGGATATTCGACGGTATAGCCGAGCTTTTCGAGGATACCGCCAAGGATCTTGGCGTTGAGATTGACGCTGGTCCAGTCGAACAGCGCGATCTTGATCGGGTCGTTGGATTCGGGTGCTGCTGCCTGGACCGGCGATGTAAGCGAACTTGCGGTGGCAAGCGCAAAGGCTCCCATTGATAGGTTCGAAATCACACTGCGAAATGACATGCTTGTTCTCCTGTCAAACCATGTGGAAATTTCTTGATCGTTCCCTTCTTGCGTCTTTTCTTGATTGTGTTGGAAAGGCGGGTCGTTACGCAAGCTCGTTCGCACCAAGCCAGTGCCGCAGCCGCAACTTGCGCAGGCGAAATGGTTGCTCGACTTGGTGTTTATGTGATGCCGGGCGGGCCCGCGTCATGGCATCGGATGGATTGCTGCGCGAGCAATCGTCAACAGATCGATCGCCGCTCCAGCGGCGCTCTCAGACGTGCGAGCCATCAAGGTCCCATGGTCTCGGCCGGCGAGCCCCGTCCCCGCCAAGGCCGTTTCATGGGATGAAATTATATATACCAACGTTCATGCGGCGCAACGGCTGATGCCCTGTGCACTGCGGAATTTCAGACTGGTCGATTGCCAACCGCCAGAGCTGACGTTCACGACATGATCAGGCCGCCATCGACATTGATGGTTTGGCCGGTGATGTAGGTGGCGTCGTCGCTGGCGAGAAAGCTGACCAGGCCGGACACGTCCTCGCCGCTGCCGGCGCGTCCCATCGGGATGTTCTTCACCCATTCGGCCATCAGCTCGCCGGGCTTGTAGTCACCCATCAGCTTGCCCCAGGCGGCGTCGTTGTAAGCCCACATGTCAGTGTCGATAATGCCGGGGCAAATCGCGTTGACGGTGATCTTTTCCTTGGCTACTTCCTTGGCCAGGCTCTGGGTGATGCCGACGACGCCGAACTTCGACGCCGCATAGTGCGGCGTGTAGATGAAACCCTGCCGCGCCTGGCCCGACGCCGTGTTGATCAGCCGGCCGCCATCGCCATGCTTGCGGATGCGGGCGATCGCTTCCTGACAGCACAGGAACACGCCCTTGGTGTTGACCGCCATCACCTTGTCCCACTCGGCCTCGGTCATCGCCTCGATGCGGGCGATGGTGATGACGCCGGCATTCTGCACCGAAATGTCGACGCGGCCGAATTCCTTCTCGGCGAGGTCGTACAGCGCGGTGACCTCATCCTTCCTGGTAACGTCCATGCGCATCGACGCGACCTTGGCGCCCGCGGCTTTCAGGCTGGCGGCGACGTCCTCGACGCGGGTATCGATGGCGCTGACCACGACCGCGGCACCTTCTTCGGCAAAGCGCTTCGCCATCGCCGCGCCGATGCCGCCGCTGGCTCCGGTGATCACAGCAGTCTTGCCTTCAAAACGCTTCTGCACTTTTCTTCTCCTACCAGCAGACAAAGCCGCCATCGACGATCAGGTCGATGCCGGTGACGTAACTCGCGGCGCGGCTGGCCAGGAACACGGTCGGCCCGACCATCTCTTCCGGCGTCGCCATGCGGCCCATTGGTGTGTCGCGCTCGAATATCTTGATCTGTTCCGCGACCTCAGGCCGTTTGTTCATCGGCGTCAGCGTGTAGCCGGGGCTCACCACATTGACGCGCAGGCCGCGATCGGCCCATTCCATGGCGAGGCTCTTCGACATATGGATGACGGCCGCCTTCGACGAATTGTAATGCGCCTGGGTCAGGCCGCGATTGACGATCGAACCCGACATGGAGGCGATGTTGATGATCGAGCCCTTGCGTCGTGAAAGCATGGCGCGCGCTTCGGCCTGGCAGGACAGGAACACGCCGCTGACATTGACGTCGTAGATTTTCTGCCACGTCTCCAGCGGCAGCGTCTCGGCCGGCTCGGCCCCGGCGATGCCGGCATTGTTGACGGCGATGGTCAACGCGCCGAGTTCGTTCTCGGTGCGCTCGATCGCTGACGCGAGATCGGCCTCCGACGTCACCGTGCCGGTCAGCACCAGCGCCTTGCGGCCAAGTGCCGAAATCTTGTGCGCCGTCTCGTCCAGCCCGCCCTTGGAGGTGTGGCCGAAACAGACGACATCGGCGCCGGCTTCGGCCAATCCAATGGCGATCGCTTGCCCGATGCCGCTGCCGGCGCCTGTTACCAGCGCTACGTCGCCGCTGAGATCGAATAGTTTCATGTTGTTCCCCCTCCTGAAATGAAGGGGCGCCAGTCTTTGCTGGCGCCCCGCGCGGTCCGGTCCTTGGGAGGATACCACCTGCTGCGCTTTGTTCCGACTCCTGTCCTCAGCTCGTGGCGAGTTCCATCACCGCGACATTGCTGGCCTCGCTGCGGCCGAGAATGCCGCGCTGGCGGCCGCGGCTCAGCACCAGCACCCGGTGCGACAGACCCAGCACCTCCTCGAGGTCGGAGCTCACCACCACCACCGCCATGCCGGAACGGGCGAGGTCGGCGATGACGTCGTAGATCGCTGCGCGCGCACCGACATCGATACCGCGCGTCGGCTCATCGAGGATGAACACCTTCGGCGGGCGTGACACCCATTTGGCGATGATCACCTTCTGCTGGTTGCCGCCGGAAAGCTTGCTGACCGCCTGGCCAGGTTTGCCCTTGACCCCGAGCCTTGCGATGCCGGCTTCGGCGAATTTCTGCACCGCTTTCGGAAACACCCAGCCCTTCGGCGCGACATGGTCGAAATTGCCGAACGCCAAATTCTCGCCGATGGTCTGGTCGAGCACGACGCCTTGCGCCTTGCGGTCTTCCGGCACCAGCACGACGCCGGCCTTGATGGCTGCCGCCGGCCCGCTGAGATGCACCGGTTTGCCGGCAACGCGCACCGAGCCCGACGAGATCGGATCGGCGCCGGCGATCGCCCGCACCAGTTCGGTGCGGCCGGCGCCGATCAACCCGGCAATGCCGAGGATCTCGCCTGCTTTGACCGAGAAGGAAACGTTGTTGAAACTTTTCTCCGGCGAAGACAGGTTGTCGACCTCGAGCAGCGTCTCCTCGCGCGGTGGCGACAGATGCGGGAACATCCGCTCGACCGAGCGGCCGACCATCTGCTCCACCACTGTGCGCACGGGAATATCGGCGCGCTCGTGGCGGGCGACGATGCGTCCGTCGCGCATCACAACCACGCGGTCGGCAATCTGCGCGATCTCGTCGAGACGATGGCTGATGTAGATGAAGGACATGCCCTCCGCCTTGAGCTTGCGGATCTGCTGGAACAAAAGCTCCGTTTCCTCGCCGCCGAGCGCTGCGGTGGGTTCGTCGAAGATCAGCAATTCGGCATTGAGCGTCAACGCCTTGGCGATCTCGACCTGTTGCTGGGCGGCGATGCGCAGTGTGCCCACCTTGCGCTCGGGCGAGACGTCGAGGCCAAGCCGCTTCAACTGCGCCGAGGCCTTGGCGTTCATCGCTGCGCGGTCGATGCGACCGCCGCGCATCGGCAGGCGCCCGACATAGACGTTTTCCGCCACCGACAGATCCGGCAGCAGCTTCAGTTCCTGATGGATCATGCCCACACCGGCATCGATTGCCGCGGCAGGCGAGGCGGGGGAATAGGGCTTCCCCCGCCAGATGATGGTGCCCGCGTCGGGCCGGGTCGAGCCGGCGATGATATTGGACACCGTCGACTTGCCGGCGCCGTTTTCGCCGAGCAGCGCCACAACCTCGCCCGGCCGCACCTCAAAGCTTGCATCGGCCAGGACCTGGACCGGTCCGTAGCTCTTGCAAAGGCCGTTGACGAAGAGCCCGTTGTGCGGGCTTTCGCTGTGGCGAGGATCAGGAGACATCGTGGCGCTCTCTTAAGCGGTGCCGGTCGTTACGGATGCTTGGCGATGAACTGCTCGACATTGTCCTTGGTGGTCAGCGTCGCATCCTGCAGCTGTTCGGCCGGAACGCTTTCGCCGGCCACCAGCTTGATCGCCGCATCGACGGCGAGCCGGCCCATGCCTTGCGTCTGCTGCGTCGCGGTGACGTCGAACACGCCGTCCTTCAGCGCCTTGAGTGCGGCCACGTCGCCATCGAAGCCGGCGACCCAGACCTTGTGGCCGGGATTGGCGACCTTGACCGCCTGTGCCGCGCCCAGCGCCAGCGCATCGGCCTGGCCGATGACGATGGAGACATCGGGATGCGACTGCAGCAGGTCCTGCGTCAGCTTGAAGCCTTCGTCCTGGTGCCAGCCTTCGCTCCACAATTCGCCGACCACCTTGATATCGGGATAGGCCTTGAGCGCTTCGCCGCAGCCCTTCGAGCGATCGACTTCCGGCGTGGTGCCCTTCTGGCCGTGGATGATGATCAGTTCGCCTTTGCCGCCGGCCTGCTTGGCGATGTAGTCGCACACCGCCTGCGCCGAGGCGACACTGTTGGTGGCGATGAAGGTGTCGCCGGGCGCGCCGTCGGCGTTGCGGTCGACATTGACCACCGGAATGCCGGCAGCCTTGGCGGTCTTGGTCGGCACGGTGGCGGCTGTGGCGCCGGCCGGAATGTAGATCAGCGCGTCGATGTTCTGCGTGATCAGATCCTGGACCTGGCTGACCTGGGTCGCTGAATCGCCCTTGGCGTCGACGGTGACGATCTCGATGCCCTTCTCCTTGCCGTAGGCTTCGACCGACTGCTTGATCTGGTTGAAGAAGTCGGCCTGCAAATTGGCCACGGCGAGGCCGAGTTTCTTGGCCTCCTTGGCCGAGGCCATGTCGGTCAGCCCGAGCATAGGAATGATGGCGGCAGCGGCGAGCAGCAGTGAACGTTTGGTCAGCATGTGTTTCCTCCGTTGATAGTCAAACTGTCCCGCCAGCGCATCGCGCCCCTTGGAACATCCCAGTTTCGGATCGACCGATCCGTCTATCGCCCGGACGCTCCGGGCGAATTCTCAATTGTGCCCCGTTCTCTATCGCGCCCTGCGCCGCCAGGTATCGCTGGCGACCG
This sequence comes from Mesorhizobium sp. M0217, assembly GCF_040321955.1. Classification (NCBI taxonomy): domain Bacteria; kingdom Pseudomonadati; phylum Pseudomonadota; class Alphaproteobacteria; order Hyphomicrobiales; family Phyllobacteriaceae; genus Mesorhizobium; species Mesorhizobium sp. M0217. The sequence continues at coordinate 189,250 of NZ_JAMYSN010000004.1, forward strand.
CCAGCGCGATCACCACGCCGATCACCACCTGCTGGATGAAGGGCGAGACGCCGAGCAGATTGAGCCCGTTGCGCAGCACGCCGATGATGAGTACGCCGACCGCGGTGCCGCCGATCGAGCCGATGCCGCCCGACAGGCTGGCGCCGCCGATCACCACCGCCGCGATGGTGTCGAGCTCATAGCCGAGGCCGGAACTCGGCTGCACCGAATCCAGCCGCGCGGCGAGCACGATGCCGGCAAGACCCGCAAGTACGGCGCAGATGGCGTAGACCCAGTTGGTCAGTGACTTCACCGGAATGCCGGAGAGCCGCGCCACCTCGGCGCTGCCGCCGATGGCGTAAAGGCTGCGGCCGGTGGCGCGGTAGTTGAGGAAGATGGCGAAGACGATCGCCAGCACCATCATCACCCCGACTGTGACCGACAGGAAGCCGAAATGGCGGATGATCGACAGGCTGGTGAACCAGTCGGGAAAGCCGACAATCTGCGAACCGTCTGTGATCATATTGGCAAGACCGCGCGCCACCGACATCATCGCCAGCGTCGCGATGAACGGCGGCAGCCGGGTGACGGTCACCAGCAGGCCGGACACCAGTCCGCAAAGGCCGGCGACGACCAGTGCTGCAACGACGCCGGCCGCAAGGCCGAGATTGAGATAGTCGGGGTGGGAGACAAAGCCCATCACCATGGCGGCCAGCGCCAGCACCGAGCCGACCGAGAGATCGATGCCGCCGATCAGGATCACCAGCGTCATGCCGATTGCCATGATGCCGAGCACGGTGATCTGGTCGAGTACGTTGAGGATGTTGCGCACGGTGAGGAACGTGTCGGTGGTCAACGTCAGCGCCAGGCAAAGCAGCAGCAGCCCGATCAGCGGCCCCATGGTTCCGGCAAACAGCGCCGAAAGCTTCGCGGCCGTCGCACCTTGAGTGCCGGGCGCGGCTTTCAACTCGCCAGCCTTCGACTCGCTTGCATCATTGCTCACGGCCACTTCGTCTCCTCCGTCAGCGAAACGACGATGGCCTGCCGTCCGCTCTTGTTCACCAGGCACCTCCCTGTGAACAATTTATCTTTGATATGCAATTTTGTTCAGCTAAACTGTTCATTAGAAAATTGTCAAGAGCCGTTGCGCCATTCGGCGGTGGTTTGCGCCACCGGGCGGTTTGTCCTAGGGAAGGCCAGGGGGCGGCGCTTGCGGAAAGATTTCCGAAATTTGCCGCGGGAGGGCAAAAGATGGCGACCGTCGAAAACGAGAAGGCCTCGCGCTTCCCCGATGCCGAGCTCAAGGCCCGGGCCGCCTGGCATTACTATGTCGAAGGTCTGACGCAAGAGCGCATTTCCGAGATCCTCGGCGTCGGCCGCATCAAGGTGCACCGCATTCTCTCCGCTGCGCGAGAGGAGGGCATCGTGCAGTTCCGCATTCGCGACAGTGTCGTCGAATGCGTGCAGCTCGAGGAGGGCCTGAAGCAGCGTTTCGGGCTCAGCCAGGCGGTCGTGGTGCCATCAGCCGCTGATCGCAGCAACGCGCCGCTGATGATCGGCCACGCGGCTGCCGCCTATCTCGCCGACAATGTGAATGCCGGCGACGTCATTGCGCTGGGCTGGGGCCGCACGCTGAAATTCGCCATCAACGAATTGCCGAGGCGGCCGATCGCCAGGACGACGGTCGTCTCGATGCTCGGCGGCCTCACCCATGCGCAGCCGCTCAACCCGACCGAAAGCGCCTGGGAGTTCGCCGAAAAGATCGGCGCTGAATGTTTCCTGCTGCCGGTGCCGGTCTATGCCGACAAGCCGGAACAGCGCGATGCCTTCATGAGCCAGCGCAGCGTCCAGGATGTCGTCTTCCGCGCGCGCCGCGCCAACATCGCCGTGCTCAGCGTCGGCTCGTTTTCCAAGGACAGCCCGATCGCCAATTACGGCTTCATCAAGCCGAGCGAACTTGAGGAACTGCAGGCCGCCGGCGCGGTCGGAGACCTCTTGTGCCATTTCATCGACGCCGAGGGCCACCCGGTCGACCATGAGGTCAACCGCCGCGTCTGCGCCTATCCGCTGCAGGATTTGTCCGATATTCCGAGCATCATACTGGTTTCAGGTGGTCAGGAGAAGGTCGCTGTGATGCGCGCGGCGCTGGCCAACACCAGGATTTCGGTGCTGATCACCGATGAGGATGCGGCCAAAGGCCTGCTCAATCGTTGAGCGCTGTCCGGCGTCGGTCAGAATTCGCAGGGCTCCGGACGACTGTCGTCCGACCAGTCGGCCAGTGCGATCGGCACGAATTTTCCCGCGACCGGTTTGCCGTCGTCCAGGTCCTTTGAGGCAACGCCTCTGCCGGTGAGAAAATTGATGTCGCAGCCGCCCAGCGTCGTCTCGACCGAGCCGTCGGCTTTCTGCACATTCCAGTCCCAGTCGCGACTGTAGCCGGCGACAAGGAATTTACCGCCGCGCCAGACGATGGTCAGCGTTGTATCCCATGATTTGTTGGCGCCGCAGCCGAAGCACGAGGTGACGACAAGCGATCCCTTGCCCTTGCTTTCGAGCCCGAGAATACGGTCCTGCGTCAGCGCCTTCTTGACGAAGTCAGGCGTGCGCGAAGGATCGAGCTTTCCTTCGCCGGCAGCCAGATAGATCGAGAGATCCGCCAGCCCGCTGTCGGAATCCGCCGCGATCGCGGCCCGATCCATCCTGCCGTCATTGTCCATGTCGAGCGTGACCTCGAAGGGCGGCTCGTCCTGCGCACGCGCCGTCATTGGAGCTGCCGCAAGCGCGACAATCCAGGGCAGGGCGGCAAGGTGAAATACTGCTTTCATTAGCCCGATGAGTCTAGCATTGGCCGGGCAGGACGCAAAATCGGCAAGCTGGGCAGGTTGGGCATGGGAGCCTCACGCAGGCAAGCTGCGCTTGAACTCAGATCGCACCGAGCCGCGCGTGGATGTCGCGTGTCGCGTGATAGAGGTCGCGGTAGATCGCCTTGCGCGCCCGGTAAGCCGGCACCAGCGTCATGTCAGGATCGACACGCCTGGCCGGCGCCGCCGCCATTGCCTTGGCGGCGTCTTCCGCCGAGGCGAACCAGCCGATCGCCGAAGCCGCCAGCATCGCCGCGCCAAGGGCCGCCGCCTCGTTGACCGGCGACACGAACAGCGGCCGCTCCAGCACGCTGGCCATGATCTTCATCAGCAGCGCCGAATTGGTGCCGCCGCCGGCGGCAATCATCTCTCCCGGCTTGCCGCCGCTTTCGGCCTCCATCGCCTCGCTGGCGATGGCCTGCTCCAAAGCGATGCCTTCCAGCGTGGCGCGGAAGAGATGCCTGGGCTCATGGTCGAGCGACAGGCCAACAACGGCGCCGCGCGCCGCGCCATCCCAATAGGGGCTCATGACGCCGGCCCAATAGGGCATGACCAAAAGACCGTCGCTGCCGGCCGCAACATCGACCGCACCCTTCTCCAGTTCTGCCGCGGAAGACGCGCCGGTGGTGCGCACGATCCAGTCGACCAGTTGCATGCCCGAGCGCAGCACGGTTTCCAGCATGAAGCCCGAACCGGTGGGCGAGACCAGCGTGCGAAACGCGTCCGATGTGGTGACCGTGCCGGAATAGCAGCCGCTGACGACGCCGGAGCCGAGCGAGAGATAGCTCTTGCGGGCACCATAGACGCCCATGCCGAGACCCATGGCCTGGCCATCGCCGGCGCCGGCGACAATTGGCGTGCCCGCTTTGAGGCCAGTCAGCTGGGCAATGCTTTCGGCAAGGCCGCCGCAGATTTCGCCTGGGCCGATCAGCGCCGGCAACTGCCGTGGCTGCAGCCCTGCAGCCGCCACAAGCTCAGCGTGCCATTCGCCTGTCGCGACATCGAGCAAGCCGAGCGGGTCGGCACTTGCCGTGCTGGTTACCAGCCGTGCGGTCAGCCGGTGAACGAAGAAGCCATGAACATCGACCAGGGCGGCGGCGTTGGCCAGCACCTGCGGCTGGTGTTCCGCCAGCCAGGCGATGGCATAGAGCGCCGGCGTCGGATCCGGCGGCTTGCCGCTCCAGTCGCGGATCGTCTCGCGGCCAAGCTCGGCCGACAGCTTGGCGACTTGAGGCCGGGCGCGCTCGTCAAGCCACAGGATCGCCGGGATGAGCGGCGTGCCGGCCTGATCGATCAGGGTGAAGGTCTCGCGCTGATGGGCTATGGCAATTGCCGCCACGCGCGCGGCGCCGACCTTGTCGGCGACCTGCTTCAGCGCACTGATGAGGGCTGCCCACCAATGTTCGGCATCCTGCTCGAAATGGCCGGGCTTCGGATTGGCCAGCGGATAGGCCTCGCGCGCCTGGAACAGCTCCGCGCCGTCGCGGGTGAAGGCGATTGCCTTCACCGCCGTCGTCGAGGCATCGATCCCGATAACGACATCGTCCATCACAGGGAGATCCCGAAGGTTCAGGCGGCGTTGGTCACAAACTGTCCGTCCGACTGGTCGAGACGGCGGCGGATCTGCGTTATCACCATCGAATCGTCGGGTACACAATTTTCATAGGTGAGGAAGTCGCCGGTCTTGACCGGCTTGACCACCTTGGCGCGTTCGGCAATCCCGAGCGGCAGCGCGCCCTTGGCGCGGGCGTCCTCCCAGGTCATGGCGAAGCCGCGATAGTCGTTCTCGCCGATCATGCCGAGCGATTGGCCCGCGCCGAGATCGCTCTTGGCCACCGCCACCGCTTCGGCCACCGGGTGGTCGAGCGGCTCCATGTCGGCGCGTTTGTAGACCACGGCGCGCGCCGCCGACAGTGGCACTTCAAGGCTTGTCAGGTGATAGGGACGGTAGATCGTGAAATAGGGGCCCTTGCCGACCTTGAGGTCGACCATGCGCTCCAGCACGCGCGGATGCCTCGTTTCGATGATGCAGAACACGCCGGGCGCCACGCCCTTGCCGATGGAATAGTCGACCACGCCCTTGCGATGCAGCACGCCGCCATCCTCGCGCGGGCAAAGCACGCTGGCCAGTTCCTCCAGCGTCGCCGTCGGGCCGTGCATGCCCGGCACGTCGGGCACCAGCCCGGTGGCGTTGGCGATAGCCACCATCTCGATCGCCGTCTTGGAACCGTCGACGAACTCGACCAGCATGCGCGCATTCATGTTGCGCTCGGCCGCTTCCTTCTCGTAGTCGGCGGGCATGGCGTCGATCTTGAGCGGGTTGTTTTTGCCCTTGCCGGCGGCGATGATGTTGAAGCCGAGGCTCTTGGCGAAGCCGATGATCTCCAGCGTGCAGGCGGGTTCGTCGCCGGCCGCACCGGTGTAGACCACGCCGGCCTTGCGCGCTTCCTCCTTGAGGAAGCGGCCGATCGTAATGTCCGCCTCGACATTGAGCATAACGATGTGCTTGCCGTTCTTCATCACTTCGAGCGCAAACAGCGTGCCGATGTTGGGATTGCCTGTCGCGTCGATGATGACATCAATGCGGCCGGCCGCGGCCAGCGCATGCAGATCTTCGGTGACAGCGATCTTGCCGGCCTCGATGGCGCGGTCGATGGCAGAGGCGTTCGCAGCCTGGACGATGCCGGAGCGGTCATGGCCGGCGAGCAGTGCGGCATCGATCGCCGCTTGCGGCCGCACCTCGGAAATGGCACCGATCCGCATGCCCGGCATCAGCGCCACCTGGACGACGATGTCGGTGCCCATCTGCCCGGCGCCGGCGAGTCCGATGGTGATAGGCCCTTGGGCTTCAGCGCGCTGCAGAAGTTCCGCTGCAAATTGCGGATGGGCCATATCGCTTCCTCCAGTCATGACGCGCCGCAGCGTCAAATCATCATTTTGAACATTCCTATTTCCATTTGAAAAATATTTCAACCCGCAAATCGGAGAATGGCTGCAGGGCCAAACCTCCCACGGAGGATTCGTCGGGTGACAGCTTCATGCTGGGCTTGATCTCAGCCGATCTCTAGGAAAGGCTTGCCGAGCAGGTCGGGCACGACATCGACGCCGAGGCCGGGCCCGTCGGGAATGCCCATGTGGCTGCCGGTGACCGGTGGCGCGTTGGAGGCCGTGCGCACCGTCACCCACTCATGGAAGGCGATGGCGTGCAGCCGGCGTTCTTCCGGCGTCGACAGCGACAGATGTGCCATCGCCGCCGTGTCGATCTCGGCGCCGCCCGTATCCTCGACGGTGATCATGAAACCGAGATCGACGGCGACGTCGCGGATTTGCCTTGTCCTGGTTACGCCGCCAAGCCGCGAGATCTTCAGCGTCAGCCCGTCGGCGGCGCCCAGGCGGTGGATTTCCAGCATCGCCTCGAGCGAGATGACGCTCTCGTCCAGCACCATCGGCTTGTCGAGCATGCGGCGCACCGACATGTTCTCCTCAATCGACGTGCAGGGCTGCTCGAACGTGTAGTCGATGCCGCGCGTGGCGTCGGCGAACTGCCGCGCCTGGTAGGGTGTCCAGCCGGCATTGGCGTCGCAGAAAATCACCGTGCCTTTCGGCACGGCCGAAGCGACTGCGCTCACCCGCTCGATGTCTTCATGCACATTGCCGCCGACCTTGACCTGCAGCCGGCGGCAGCCTTCCGCGATGATCCTTTTGGCCAGTGCCGCCATCTGGTCGAGCGTGCCGTGGGTGACGACGCGGTAGGTCTCCGCCATGTCGCTCTCGCGGCCGCCAAGCATGGTCACAAGCGGCACGTCGGCGGCGCGGGCGGCCAGATCCCAGCAGGCCATGTCGAGCGCCGACTTGATGTAGGGATGGCCCTTGAACACCGTATCCATCAGCCGGCCGATGCCGGCGAGAGCACGCGGGTCCTGGCCGATCAGGTGCGGCGCGATCTCGACCACGCCCGCGCGCGTTCCCGCCGGAAACGCGGCCGAATAGAAATTGCCGAGCGGCGCCATCTCGCCCCAGCCGGTCACGCCGCTGTCGGAGGTGATGGCGACGATCACCGCATCGAAACAGTCGGCCACACGCCCCTTGGACATGCGGTAAGGCCCGTCCACGAAGGGCTGCACGACGCGATAGGCCTTGATGGATTTGATCTGCACTTGTCTGTCCGTTGTCTCTAGGTGTTGAGGAGGGTCAGCCCTTCGATGTTCCGCTGCTCGAGGCCACGCGCATAGGCAAGCAGCTCTTCGAAATCGAGGTCGATATGCTCGCGCGCATGGCGCTGGGCAGCGCGCATGTCGGCGCCCTTCAAGAACCGCACATAGGTCTCGTGGAGATCTTCGGCCGGCACCGGCTCGTTGCGGGCCCGCTGGTGCAGGGCAAAATACATCTGCAGCCGGCTGGTCAGCCGCTGCCAGGTTTCCAGCAGCACCGAATTGTCGGCCCATTCATAGATCAGCCCGTGCAATTGCAGCGCGGCTTCGATCTGGCGGGTGGTGTCGCGCGCGCGCGTTGCCTGCTTCACCGCTTCGTGGCGGCGGTCGAGTTCATCGAAGAAGCGCTGGTCGCGCAGCTTCCATGTCCGCTCCATGGCGAATTCATCGAGCACCTTGTTCAGCGAGTAGGCGTCGTCAATGTCCTTGGCGGTGACATCGATGACGAAGGTGCCGGCATAGGGAATGCTGGTCAGGATGCCTTCCTGCACCAGCTCGCGCATAGCTTCGCGCAAAGGCGCGCGGCTGACCCGCATCTGCTCAGCGATCCTCAGCTCGCTCAGCTTTTGGCCGGGTTCCAGCTGGCCGATCAGGATCGCCCGCCGCAACAGCGCAACGATCTCGGCTCGGCGTGTCGTATCCGCGATCGGATTGAAGTCCAGCTTGGCCATTCCGTCACTCCAGTGAGAGCCGGAAACAGACAAGCAGATTGTCGACAATCCTACAATATGTCTATTCCGGATTCTTGTGCCTTGCGGTTACTCCAAAAACGGCGTGCGGCGCTCCATAAAAAAACGGCGCCCTCGGCGTGGAAGCCGAAGGCGCCGCAGGACCGGGGCTGATGGGGGTTATCAGCTGGCCGGTTTCTCCTGGGGCAACGGCGAGATCGGCATTCCTGGTCCGATCTTCTGCAGATTGCCCGTTATCACCTGGTCGCCTTCGGCAACGCCGCTGAGGACCGCCACAAGGTCGCCGCTGGTCGCGCCAAGCGAGACGATGCGCTGGTCGACCGTGTTGCCCTTGCCGACGACATAGACATATTTGCCGAGCTGGCTCGAACCCAGCGCCACCTGCGGCACCATCAGCGCGTCGGGCAGCTGCTTGATGTGCAGCCGCACGCGGACATACTGGCCCGGCAGCAGCGAGAACTTCGCATTGCCGATGGTGGCGCGCGCCGTAATCGTGCCGGTCGAGTGGTCGACCGTGTTGTCGATGAAGGTGAGTTCGCCCTTCTGGCTGGCTTCGGTCTCGCCGGGCAGCAGCACCTCGACCTCGATCGGGCCGGCGGCGCGGGCCTGTTCGATTTCGGCCAGGTCCGTCTCGCTCGGATTGAAGGTGACGTAGATCGGGTCGAGCTGCACCAGCGTGTTCAGCACCGTGCCGGCGACGCTGACCAGCGTGCCGACCGAAGCCTGGTTGCGGCCGACGCGGCCGGCAAACGGAGCGTGGATTTCGGCGTAGCTCAAATTGAGCTCGGCCGTGCGCACCGCCGCCTGGTTGACGGCAAGCGACGCTTCGGCCTGGCGCAAGGTGCTCGTACGCTGGTCGAACCCATCCTTGGCCAGATAGCCGCTCTTGGCGAGTTCGGAGCCGCGGCCGAGATTGGAGCGCGCATAGTCGAGGCTCGCCTGGTCGCGCTGCACTTCGGCCTTGGCCTGGTCGAGAGCCGCCTTGAAGTCGTCAGGCGAGATCTTGTAGAGCAGATCACCCTGGCGCACATCCGCGCCGTCCTTAGCCGTCTGCTCCTGCAGATAGCCGGGCACGCGGGCCTGCAAGGTGACGCTGCGGATCGCCTCGATGCGGGCGGCGTAGTCAAGGTAGATCGGGATCGTCTTCTTGACCACGCTCGTCACCGGCACCGGCATGACGAATGCCGCAGGTGCTGCCGTCGCTGCCGCCGTGCCGGCATTGAGGCTGAGATTGCCCATGTCGAGGAAGTGGACGCTTGCCACCGAGATCGCTCCCAGGGCGACGGCCGTTCCCAAAGCTATTTTCCATTTACGCATTTTGATCTCCAATTCCATTCGGCTGCTTCGGCCAGGCGCATCGGCGCTGGTTCGGCAGTCGGTTCATTATTGTCCTGGTCATGAGCGGCGTTCGGTTCGCTGCGCACGCGGCCTTCGCGCAGCTGCTCGATGACCGCGTAGAAGACCGGCACGAACACCAGCGACAGGATGGTCGCCGCGACCATGCCGCCAAACACGGTGGTGCCGATCGACTGCCGGCTTGCCGCACCCGCACCCGTCGCAAACATCAGCGGCAGCACGCCGAGGATGAAGGCGAAGGCCGTCATCAGGATCGGCCGCAGCCTCAGCCGCGCGGCTTCCATCGCCGCGTCGACAATGCTCAAGCCTTCCTCGCGCCGCCGCCTTGCAAACTCGACGATCAGGATCGCGTTCTTGGCGGCGAGGCCGATCAGCATGACGAAGCCGATCTGCGAGTAGACGTCGATCTGCATGCCGCGCAGGAACAGGGCTGCGAAGGCGCCGAACAGGGCCAGTGGCACCGCCAGCAGCACCATGAACGGCATCGCCCAGCTCTCATACTGCATCGCCAGGATCAGGAAGACGAAGACGATGGCGAGGCCGAAGACGACCGACGCGATCGATCCTGCCTTGAGCTCCTGGAAGGTGATGCCGGTCCATTCGAAACCGAAATCCCTGGGCAAAGCGGTGGCGGCGGCCCGTTCCATCGCGGCAACCGCCTGGCCCGACGAGAAGCCGGGGGCTGCGCCGCCATTGATCGTGGCCGAGGCGTTGTTGTTGTAGTGCGGCACGGTTTCCGGGCCGACGAACGGCACCAGTTTGCCCAGTGTGCTCAGCGGCACCATGCCGCCGGAGGCGTTGCGCACATAGAGCCGCGAAAGGTCGCCTGCGTCGGCACGTGCATCCTTGTCGGCCTGGATGGTCACCCGGAAGGTGCGGCCGAACAGGTTGAAGTCGTTGACGTAGAGCGAGCCGAGATAGATCTGCAGCGTGTTGAAGACGTCGGGCAGGTTGAGGCCGAGCAGTTTGGCCTTGCTGCGGTCGAGGTCGTAGTTGAACTGCGGCGTCGAGGTCGAGAACGGCGAGAACAGCTGCTGCGGGTTGATTTCCGGCTGCTTGCGCGCCTCGGCGATCACGGCTTGCGTCGCGTCGTTGAGGGCTGAACTGCCTCGCCCGGTGAGGTCCTCGACGACGAATTCGAAGCCGCCCGTGGTGCCGATACCCGGGATCGAAGGCGGATCGAAGGACAGCGCGAAGGCTTCCGGAATCTGCATCAGCTTGCCGCGCACATCGGAGACGAGCTTGGACGCGCTCTGGTCGGGGCCGCGCTCTTCCCACGGCTTCAGGATGGCGAACTCGACAGCCGAGTTCGACTGCGCCGCACTGGTCAGGAAGTTCAGGCCGCTGATCGAGCCGACAATCTCGACGCCGGGTGTTGCCTGCAATATGTCGCGCGCTTTCTGCGCCACCGCATCGGTGCGTTCCAGCGAGGCGCCGTCAGGCAGCTGGATGACGACGAAGAAGTAACCCTGGTCCTCGACCGGAAGGAAGGTCGAGGGCAACTTCTGCCAGACGAAGTAGGTGGCCACCAGGCCGGCCGCGAACAAGCCGAGCATGATCCAGCGCAGCCGGATTAGGATACGCACGCCGTGCGCATAGGCATGCGACAGTCTGTCGAAGCCCGTGTTGAACCAGCGGAACGGGGCGAACTGCGTCTCGCCGCGATGGAGCAGGAAGGCGGCGCTCAGCGCCGGGCTGAGCGTCAGCGAGTTGAAGGCGGATATGCCGACCGAAATCGCCACCGTCAGCGCGAACTGATTGTAGAGCTTGCCGGAGACGCCGGGAATGAAGGCAACGGGCACGAAGACGGCCATCAGCACTGCGGTGGTGGCGATGATCGGTCCGGTGACCTCGGCCATCGCGGCCTTGGTCGCCGCCAGCGGTTTGAGACCCGCCTCCAATTGTCGCTCGACATTTTCGACCACCACGATGGCGTCGTCGACGACGAGGCCGATGGCCAGCACCATGCCGAGCAGGGAGAGCATGTTGAGCGAGAAGCCCATCATTTCCATGACGACCATCGTCGCCACCAGCGACACCGGAATGGCGATGGTCGGGATGATCGTCGTGCGCCAACTCTGCAGGAAGATGAACACCACGGCCACGACCAGCACCAGCGCTTCGCCGAGCGTGATCAGCACGTCATGCATCGATGCCGACACGAAGCGCGTGGTGTCGTAGTGCATGGCGTAGGAGACGCCCTTGGGGAACCGTGCCGACAGTTCCTGCATCTTGTCCTTGACGTGCTGCTGCAGATCGAGGGCGTTGGAACCCGGCATCTGGTAGACGGCCAGCACCACCGTCGGGTCCTTGCCAAAGAAGGCCGACGACGAATATTGCAGCGCGCCGAGCTCGATGCGGGCGACGTCGCGCAGCCGCACCAGCGAGCCGGTGCCGGTGTTGGCGCGCACGACGATGTCGCCGAACTCCTTGGGGTCGCTCAGGCGGCCGACGGCGTTGACCTGCATCTCGAAGGCGGTGCCGGCGGGCGCCGGCGACTGGCCGATCTTGCCGGCCGCCACCTGGACGTTCTGTTCCGAGATGGCGTTCTGGACGTCGACAGCGGTGATGCCGAGATTGGCGAGCTTGTCCGGATCGAGCCAGACGCGCATCGAATAGCGGCGTTCGCCGAAGATCTGCACGTCGCCGACGCCGGGCAGCCGCTTCAGCGGATCGACGACCTGCAGATAGGCGAGGTTGCTCAGCGCCACCGGATCGACCGAACTGTCGGGCGAGGTCAGATTGACGATGAGGACGAAATTCGGGTTCTGCTTCTTGATCGTCACGCCACCCTGGTTGACGATCGCCGGCAGCGACGAGGCGGCTTGCGAGACGCGGTTCTGGACGTCGACGGCCGCGGTGCTCAGGGAATAGCCGACATCGAAGGTGATGGTGATGGTCGAGGAGCCGTCATTGGAGCTCGACGACGACATGTAGGTCATGCCTTCGACGCCGTTGATCTGCTGCTCCAGCGGCGTCGTCACCGTATCGGCGACCACTTGCGCGCTGGCGCCCGGATAATGGGCGCTGACCACGACCTGCGGCGGCGTGATGTCGGGAAACTGCGAAACCGGCAAAAGGAAATAACAAATCGTCCCGGCGAGCACCATGATGATGGCGATGGCCGAGGCGAAGATCGGACGATGGATGAAAAAGTTTACCACGACACGCAAACCTCTTTAGAAGAACCGGCCTCTTTAAAAGAATTGGCAGACCGGGACAGCCGCCGGCCGCGCACCGAACCCGGGTCTTGCAAAAAATACGAAGACGGCGCCGCACCGCTGAGGCCCTGCTCATCGGCAACGGTCCTCAGCATCGCTTCGAAGGCGCGCGGATTGACGCGGTCCGCTTTCATCACCAGCCGGATCATCGGATCCCGGATGGCTTCATCGATGGTCAAATCCTTGCGCTGCGACATTGGAGCGTCTCCATTCCAGCGATTCGCATCGGACGATCGCGAACCGGTTTTCATCTCTTCACCGGCCGGAGCCGCATGACCTGCAATTTTCACCCTTTGTGATCTGGCAGGACCAGTTCACGGCCTTGTTATTGACGGAAGGCCACATAGGTGTTACTAGTAAGTAACATTCGGATAGTTACAGACCGGTAACACCCTAGTCAAGAGGTGAACCGAATTTTTAGGGAGACAAGGAGACTGCGATGGCAGACGGCATTACCGATCGCGTGCGCCCCCGGGACCGAATCCTGGAGACGGCGCAGGACATGTTTCACAAGCATGGCATCAAGGGCGTCGGTGTCGACGCAATCACGGAAGCCGCCGGCACCAACAAGATGACGCTCTACCGTCATTTTGAGTCGAAGGACGAACTGATCGTCCAATGCCTGCGCGCGTCGGCGGCTAAAGGCGCCGCGATGTGGGACCAATTCGAGGCTGAGCATCCCGGCGACAAGCTCGCCCAGTTGCATGCCTGGATTCGCATGGCCGCTGCTTGCCTGGCGGCTGACGGTCGCGGCTGCGACATGGCCAATGCCGCCGCCGAATTGACCGAGCCGGACCATCCCGCCAGGAGCGTGATCAAGGAGCTCAAGAGCGCTCAGCGCGATCGCCTCGTTGCGCTGTGCCGGGATGCGGGCATCGGTCAGGCCGAGCTTCTGGCCGATACGCTGTCGCTGCTGTTCGAAGGGGCGCGCGTCAGCGTGCAGACCATGGGCTGCCAGGGCCCCAGCACGCAGTTCGTGCGCATGGCTGAAGGCCTGATCAGCTCTTTCAGGGCGCGCTGAATTCCAGCTTTCGGAGTTGAGGAGTCCCCATCATCCGGCGGGGCTTTTGGCTATTCTCCGAACTTGCCCGTCAACTCTAATTTAGATTCGTTTGAGAATGAAAAAAGCCCGCTGCCGGGAGGAGGTGGCAGCGGGCTCGATTTCGAACGAGATGCGGGAGGAGGTGCACCGCGCTCAGCGTCGGCATCGCATCTGGGAGGAGTAGATGGCCGACACCCAGATGAGTACGGGTTGCCCAATGATTCGGCAACAATGAAAGTTGCATGGCTGCTGTGCAGATTTGCGGCATCTACCCCGACTTGTCGTACAAATCGGAGAAACCGCCACGGCGCGACTTCACTGCACCGGCACGTTTTCCTTGAAGATCAGCCGTGGCTCGATGAACTTCTTCGTCAGGTAGGGCGCGGCGGACGCGATCGAGCCGAGCAGGCGGATCACAGATTGCTCCGCGATCAGCCGCGCATTCTGGTCGATGACGACATCGGCGAGGTCGTCGACGAGATAGCCGCGCGTTTCCTTGGTCAGGTCGTGGCAGATGAAGACCGGCTTCTTCTTTGGCTTGGCCTCGAGCAGCGCTCTCGCCACACCTGAGCGCCCGGCGCCGACGCAATAGATGCCGAGCAGTTCCGGCTCGTTGTGCAGCGCCTGCATCGTTGCGGTGTAGCTGCCCTCCGGTTCGTCATTGATCTCGACCGCACTCGAGACCGTGAGATTGGGGAATTCCTCTGTCAGCACCGACCGAAAGCCCATCTCGCGCTCCTCGTGCCCGCGATAGGAACGCGAGCCGACGACCATCGCCAGATGACCCTGGCGGCCATTGAGGAAGCGCCCCATCAACAGCGCCGCCGTGCGTCCGGCAACCCGGTTGTCGATGCCGACATAGGCCGAACGCGGGGCGGCTGGAACGTCGGAGACCAGCGTGACAAGGCGGATGCCTGCCTCGACCACATCGCGCAATATGTTGCGCGTTCGCGGATGATCGACGGCAATGACGCCGACGCCATTGGCCTTCAGCGACAGATTTTCAACCGCCGCCTGCAGCGCTGCCGGCGAGATGCCGCCGAGATTGTGGATCCGGCACGAGGCGACCAGCGGCAGGCGCCCCGCATAGTCCTCGATGTGCCCGGCGAGGTCGATCATGAAACCGTTGGCGCCGATCGGCAGGAAGAATTCAAGATGCGCCGGCCGCGACGGCAGCGTCACCTGATCGACCACCGGCAAATAGCCGAGCTGCTTGGCCGCCTCCATCACCCGTTGGCGGTTGGCGGCGCTCGCGCCGGCCCGGTTGTTCAGAACCCGGTCGACGGTCGCGGTCGACAGGCCGCAGCTCCTGGCTATGTCGGCAACGGTGGCTTTCATGGCTGTAGTCATAGAGCATGATCCCGAAAAGTGGGAACCGGTTTTCTCGGACAAACGGGAACCGTTTTGTCAAAAGGTCATGCTCTACAACGAGTTAGAGCGGATGCGTTTCCGTGCCAGACGGCGCGAAGACGGTTCAGCCGTGCGATGGCCCGCCTTCGATGATGGCGTCGCGGATCTCCTTGTCGGACATCCCGGTGATGATGCGTTCGACCTCGGCCACGCTGGTCTTCTTCGGGTCGATGTCGTCGGCCACCACCTTGCCCCGGCGCATGACGACGATGCGGTCAACCACCTGGAAGACATGGTGGATGTTGTGGGCGATGAAGATGCAGGAATGCCCGGAATCGCGCGCGTTGCGCACGAAGCTCAGCACGCCTTGCGTCTCGGCGACGCCGAGATTGTTGGTCGGCTCGTCGAGGATGATCAGGTCGCTGTCGAAGTGCATGGCGCGCGCGATGGCGACGGCCTGCCGCTCGCCGCCGGACAGGGAGCCGATCGGCGTCGTCGGCGGGATGTTCTTGGAGATGCCGACCTGTTTCAACAGGTCGCGGGCGACATTGTTCATCGCCTCCTGGTCCATGCGGTTCAAAAAGCGCGGCGGTTTGATCGGCTCGCGGCCGAGGAACAGGTTGCGCGCGATCGACAGCTGCGTCACCAGTGCCGAATCCTGGTAGATCGTCTCGATGCCGTGCGCGATGGCGTCGCTGGTGCTGCGCAGATTGACCTTCTTGCCGCGGATGAAAATGTCGCCGCTGGTCAGCGGCACCGCCCCCGACAACACCTTGATCAGCGTCGATTTGCCGGCGCCATTGTCGCCGAGCAGGCCGACGATCTCCCTTTCGTTGACATGAAAATTGGCGTCTTCGAGCGCCTGCACGCGCCCGTAGGACTTTTTGATGTTGGACATGCGGATGAGCGGTTCAGCCATGGTTCTAGGTCCCTGCCTGATGCCGGCGTTCCAGCCATGAGTGCAGCGCCATCATGCCGAGGATGATGGCGCCGATGAAGATGTTGTAGGCCAGCCCGGGCACGCCGATCAGCACGATGCCGTTGCGCATGACGCGCAGGATGAGGATGCCGAGCACCGTGCCGATGATGGTGCCGCGCCCCCCGGTCAGCGCCGTGCCGCCGATCACCACCATGGCGATGACTTCGAGCTCGTAGCCGGTGCCGCTGTTGGGGTTGGCGGCCGACGTGCGCAGCGACGAGATGACGCCGGCAAGCGAAGCCATCACCGACGACAGCACGAACAGGCCGATCTTGACGCCGCTGACGTTGACGCCGCGCGCCCTTGCGGCGCCTGGATTGCCGCCGGCTGCCTGGATCCAGTTGCCGGTCCGGCTTTGCGTCAGCACGTAGCCCAGTGCGATGGCCGCCGCGATGAACCAGAAGAGCGACATGTAGATGCGGAACGGGCCGATGAAGAAATCACCGACCAGCGCTTCGGCCAGCCAGCTGCCCTCGGCGCTCCACGTCCGCTGCGGAAAGCCGTCGGTGACGAACAGCGCGGTGCCGCGCACCACCAGCAGCATGCCGAGCGTCACCAGGAAGGATGGGATTTTCAGCTGCGTGACGAACCAGCCATTGACCAGGCCGATGAAGGCCGCGATCAGCAGCGCGGCGAGGAAGCCGACCTCCAGCGAGGTCAGGCCGCTGTTGAACAGCGTCCACATCAGCACCGGCGAAAAGCCGAACAGCGAGCCGACCGACAGATCGAATTCACCCGACGTCATCAACAGCGTCATCGCCAGCGCGATCAGCCCGAGCTCGACGGTGAAGGCCAGCGTGTTGGAGATGTTCTGCGGCGACAGGAAATCGTGGTTGATGCTCCAGAACACCGCGATTTCGACGATGAGCAGAACGAAGGGCCCGAATTCCGGCCTCGCGATCAGGCGTTGGATGAGCGAACGGTTTTCCACTGATAACCTGCGACAGGAAGGGGAAGGCTGAGCCCAGCGCGCAACGCGAAGGGCTCGGCGAAAGACAGTCGCGACCGCGGCTGCGGCCGCGACTGTTGAAGGTCTGGGTTATTTGCCCGACAGGATGTCGTCGTAGACCTGCGCGGTGTCCTTTTCATAGAGCGCGCCGGTGATGACGTTGAAGCCCGGAGGAATGCCTGACGCCGCCATGTTGGCCAGCGACAGCGCGACGTAGCTGGTCGCCTGCGGGTCCTGCCACTGGCCGGCATTGACGTAGCCGGTCAGCACTTCCTGGGTGGTGTCGAGCGAGTTGCCCCAGCCGACGACCGGGATTTCGCCCGGCTTGATGCCGGCCTGGTCGAACACCCGCTTGATCGAGCCGGTGACCAGATCGCCGAGGCCGATGATTGCCTTGACCTTGGCCTTGTTCGCGGTGAGATAGTCGACCATGCGGTTGATGGCTTCGGCCTGGTCGAGCGTCGCTTCGGTGATCTCATAGGTGATCCCCAGCGGTTCGAAGACGCTCTTGATGCCTTCCTCTTCCTGGACGCCGTAGGTGGCGCCGGGGATTTCGACCGGCATCCAGACGAAGTCGCCCTTCTTCACCAGACCCTTGTCGACCAGATATTGCGCCCAGTGCTTGCCGAAGGTGACGTTGTCGCCGCCGACATAGGCGTCGAAGCTTGCCTTGGGATCGGGCGTGTTGAAGTTGATGATCGGGATCTTGGCGGTGTTGGCTTCCTTGGCGATTTCGATCAGGCTGCCCGGATCGGGGCTGGTGGTGACGATGCCGTCGGCCTTTGCCGAGATCGCGGCGCGCACGGCCTCCTGCTGCGAGGCAACGTCGCCATTGTGGAACGAAGTGTTGACGGTGTTGCCGGTGTCCTTCGCCCATTGCTTGGCGCCGGCCAGGAAGTAGGTCCATACCGGGTCGGCCGGGCCGCCATGCGAAATCCAGTAGAACGTCTTGGCCTGTGCCGCCGCCGGAACGGCCAGCGCCACAATCAAGCCAAGCACGAGTAATCGTAGCCTCGTCAGCATTTGCTTTCCTCCCATGTTGAAAAACGACCTCCACGTCCGGCGATGATCCGGGCCATGCCCTTGATCCTCTCCTCCTGCCAGCGCCGACCCGGATGCGCAGAGCATCTTCTTTTGCGGCCGATGGCAAGCCTCTATCCGCCCAATGGATGGTGGCGCGATGCAACGCGCCATCAGCGATCCCATCAGATCGCATCAGTTAGAGGGCAATTCCAGGAAAAGTGTGAAACGGTTTTCCGCCCGGAATTGCGTCAAACCAAGAGATAGAGATATTCCCCGGCAAGCAGGCGGGGCTTAAACTCAGGCGCGCGGATTTTCCTGGAAGCGCTCGGCCTGGCGGTTGCGCAGCACCTTGGCCAGCCGGTCGAGCGCGAGCGCCAGCACCATCACCGCGCCGATCACGAACGGGCTCCATGCGGCGTCGATGCCGAACAGGGTCACGCCGCTCAAGATGACCTGGACGATCAGCATGCCGATCACCGCACCGAAGACGGTGCCGCGCCCGCCGGAAAGCGAGGTGCCGCCGATGATCGCCGCGGCAATCGCCATCAGCACGAAACCGCCGCCTTGGTCGACGTCGGTAACGGGAGAGCCAAGCCACAGCGCGCCCGCCAGCCCCGAGATGACGCCCATCAGCACCAGCGTCTGCAGCCGCACAGCACCTGTCGGGATGCCGGCATAGAGCGCCGCCTGCGGATTGCTGCCGACGGCCTGGATCCGGTAGCCGAAGCGGCTGCGGTGAAGCACGAGGTGCATCACCACCGCCATTGCGACGAAGACAAAGACAGCCGTCGGCACAAGGCCGAACAGCTTGCCGTGAACGATCTCAAAGAAGTCGCCGCCTGGGCTGGCCGGAGCTGTCGCTTGCATCTTGACGGCCACCGCCGCCACGCCCCGGAACATTGCAAAGGTGCCCAGCGTAACGACGATGGCCGGCAGTCGCAGCGCCACCACCAGCAGGCCGTTGACGAGGCCGAGCCCGGCGCCGAGCAGCACGCCGGCAAGGGCGGCAAGCCACGGGTCGATGCCGGCGGCCAGAAGGAATGCGGTGAGAAGGGCCGCGAGATGGAATATCCAGCCGACGGAAAGGTCGATCTCGCGGAGTGCGAGCACGAACACCATGCCGATCGCCAGCATGCCGGGATACGCAGCGGTTTCCAGCAACGACAGCACATTGGCCTCATCGAGGAAATCCGGCCGGGCAAAGCCTGTAATCGCCACCAGGACAACGAGCCCGATGAGCGGCCTGAGTTCGACGGGCAGGCGAAGGCTGCGCTTCGGGTGGGCAGCCGAACCGGCAAGCTGTAGCATGGGATCCAATCGTGTCATGCCATGGCTCCCACGAGTTTCTTTTTCGGCCGCTCCGCCTCCGGCATCTCGCCGGTGGTGGTCAGTTGCAGCACTGTCCTTCGCTTCATCTCGACGCCGGACAGCTCGCCGGCGACCTGGCCGCGGTGGAAGACAAGGACGCGGTTGCTGAGGTTGGTCAGTTCGGACGGCTCGACCGAACGCAGCAAAACGATACAGCCATTGGCCGCCATCTGCCGGATCAGCGCATAGATCTTGCGCTTGGCAGCCGCCTCGATACCGCCAGCCGGATTGTCTAGGAGCAGCACTTGCGGCGCCGTCTCCAGCCATTTGGCGATTACGATCTTCTGCTGATCGCCGGCCAGCAGCGAATTCACCGGCGCGTCCGGCAGGCCCTTGATGCGCAGCGCATCGATCTGCCTTGCGGCGGCGGCGATCGCGGCCTTGGGCGAGTAGCGGCGAGACCCCCAGTTGCGGGCGCCTGTAGCGATGTTGCCTATGTTGAAGGCCAGCGACCGGTCGGGCATCAGGCCGTTGCACAGGCGGTTGGCCGGCACCAGGCCGATGCCGCGCCGCGCCGCTTCGGTCGGATTTCCAGGCAAGCCGTAGCCGTCGGGGAGCCGCACCCTGCCGCTTTGCGCCTCGCGCAGGCCAAACAGCATCTCGAACAGGTCTTCAACGCCCGACCCCTCAAGCCCGGCCAAGCCGAGGATCTCGCCGGAGCGGGCGGTGAAGCTGACGCCGGAAATCCGGCCGCCGCTCAGACCCTCCACCGTGATCCGCGGCCTTATCGTGCTGGCATTGGCCGGCAGTGCAGGCGGGAACAGGCTGCCGCGCTGCTGGCCGATCATGGCGTCGATCACATCGGCTTCGCTCAACGCCGAGCGCTCACTTGTCAGCACGTCACGGCCGTTGCGCATCACGGTGACCTGGTCTGCGATCGCAAACACGTCCTCCAGCCGGTGCGAGACATAGAGCACGCTCGTGCCCTTGGCCTTGAGGTCACTTAGTACGGTGAACAGGTGCTCGGTCTGGCGCCGGTCGAGCGCAGAATTCGGTTCATCGAGGATCAGCAGCCTCGGGCCTTCCAGAATTGCGCGGCCGAGTTCGACATAATGCCGTTCGCCCATGCCGAGTTGTCCCACAGGAGCGTGGACATCGACGTCGAGCTTGAGTTGCCGAAGCAAGGTGCGGCTGCGTGCCTCCATTTCGCGCCTGGAGACGAAGCCATTGCGCAACGGCTCGCGATTGACGAACAGATTGGCCAGCACCGAGCGGTCGGCAAACAGGCCGAGCCCCTGGTGGACGACGCCGAAGCTGTGCTTGCGTGCAGCGATCGGGCTGTCGACGGTGACGATCTGGTCGCCGACGCGGATGGTGCCGCTGTTGGGCCGGAGCACGCCGGCAAGCACCTTCACCAGCGTCGACTTTCCGGCGCCGCTTTCACCGACGACAGCATGGATGGTCCCCTGTCCGACAGACAGGTTCATATCCCTGAGCGCGACAACGCCGCCATAACGCATGGCGAGATTGCGCACCGATATCATCGGCAAACCGAGCATGCGATTCGGCCCCCACAGACCGCGCCCCGATCCTGGAGCGAATTTCCGATACAGTCACCCGGATTCCGCTAACAAACGGCTTACAGGGACCGGATGCGAACGTTTATCGGCTATCCGTTCGTCCCGCTGCTCCGAAATCAGATCAGGTCGGCCTTGGCGAGGTCCCGCATGAGATGGCTGGCGCCGTAGGTCCAGTGCGGGCAATCGGGCGACAGAAGCACGCGGTTCACCAGCGCGCCGAATTTCTCCGACGAGATGGTGACGATGTCGCCGATCTTGTGGGTGAATCCCTTGCCCTTCTCGCCGCGATCCTTCGACGGCACGAACATGGTGCCGAGATAAAGCGCCAAGCCGTCGGGATACTGGTGGTGCGGCCCCATGGCGGCCGCGACCAGCTCTTCGGGCGAACGGCTGATCTCGGCCATCGAGCTCGCGCCCTCCAGCGAAAACCCGTCCTCGCCCTCGACCTTCAGCCCCACCGTGGCGCGCTTGACATCGTCGATGGAAAAGCTTGCGTCGAACAACCGGATGAAGGGCCCAAGCGAGGCCGAGGCATTGTTGTCCTTGGCCTTGCCGAGCAGCAGCGCCGAGCGTCCCTCGACGTCGCGCAGATTGACGTCGTTGCCGATGGTCGCGCCGACGATCTTGCCGGTGCTGGCGGCGATCATGGCGATCTCCGGCTCGGGGTTGTTCCAGGTGGAGACAGGATGCAGCCCGACATCGGCGCCGAAGCCGACGGACGCCATCGGCTGGCATTTGGTGAAGATCTCGGCGTCGGGGCCGATGCCGACTTCCAGATATTGCGACCAGGCGCCGCGCTGGATGAGCTTGGCCTTGATCTCCATCGCCTCAGGCGAGCCGGGCTTCAGCTTCGACAGATCGTGGCCGATCAGCCCGGCAATGTCGGCGCGGATGGCGTCGGCCTTTTCCGCCGAGCCGCGCGCCTGCTCCTCGATGACGCGTTCGAGCAGGCTGACCACGAAGGTCACGCCCGACGCCTTCACCGCCTGCAGGTCGACAGGCGAGAGCAGATAGGGTTTTGCCGGATCGCGGGTGGCCTGAAAGCTGTTGGCGGCGATCGCGTCGAGCGAGCCGATCGGTTCGCCCTTGGCAGAGCGCACGTGTCCGGCCGGATCGGCCATCTCGCAGATGTCGCGCACTGTGGGTGCGGTGGTCGAGGTGACGTCGAAAACGATGCCGTCGCGCACGGTGACCACCAGCGGATGCGAGGCATCGCTTGCCCTGGCTCGGCCGATGAAGAGCCCGTCGGCGGGAAGCTGCGTTGGGTTCGTCATGGCTTACGGTCCTTTGATGATCGAGATGGCAGCTGGGCCGCTGCACTTTCACCGGATTCACGCCAAAGGTCTATCCCGTGGCGCAGGCAATTGTCGGTTCTGACATGAGGCCCGCCCTTTCAAAAAAATGAAACTGGCACTAGAATTTTCATTTTCCGCATACTCCAGGTGAAGCCTTGCCCGCACCGTTTTCCGTTCCGATCTGGCAGAAGCCGCAGACCGCATCCGCCTTCCAGTTGCTCGTCACTGCGCCGGTCGACGTTGCCATCGTCGGCGGCGGCTTCATGGGCCTGTCGACCGCCTTGCACGCAGCCCGGCTCGGTCTCGGTGTACAGGTGCTGGAGGCTGGCGAGATCGGCCAGGGCGCCTCGGGCCTCAATGGCGGCCAGGTCATTCCCGGCCTGAAATATGATCCCGAATGGCTGCTCGAGCATTTCGGCCCCGAGCGTGGCCAAGCGCTGGTCGATTTCGCCGCCTCGGCGGCGGATACGGTGTTCGATCTCATCCGCGACGAAAAGCTGGCGGTGCCGCTCACCCGCAAGGGCTGGATCCAGGCCGCGCATACCGAAACCGCATTGAAAGCGGCGGCGAACAGGGATGGTCAATGGCGGGCGCGTGGCGCCGATGTCCGGCTTCTGAATGAAAGCGAGATCGCCGATATGACCGGCGCGCAAGGCTATCTCGGCGGCTGGCTCGACCGCCGCGCCGGCATCATCGATCCGCTCGCCTATACAGTGGAACTGGCGCGCATCGCCGCCGCCGCCGGCGCCAGCATTGCCGAGCGGCAGAAGGTGGTGAAACTCCGCAAGGAGGCCGGCCTTTGGCGTGTCTCAACCGAAAGCGGCGCCGAGGTGCGGGCGAAAGCGGTTGTCCTGGCGACGAACGCCTATACCGATGGACTGCTTCCGGGCCTCGCGGAAACGATCGTGCCGCTGCATTCCTTCCAGGTCGCGACCGCGCCGCTGTCATCCAACCTTGCGGCGACGATCCTGCCGGAAGGGCAGGCGGTGTCCGACTCCAGGCGCATTCTCGTCTACTACCGCAAAACAGCCGACGGCCATCTGGTGCTTGGCGGCCGCGGCCGCATGGCGCGGCCGAGGAGCGAGGCCGACTGGGCGCATCTGCAGCACGCGCTGGTGCGGCTCTATCCGGCGCTCTCCGATGTCGTCATCGAGAAGCGCTGGTTCGGCCGCGTGGCGATGACACCGGATCACCTGCCGCACATCCATGAGCCGGAAAAGGGCCTGCTCGCCGTGGTTGGTTGCCAGGGCAGGGGCGTCGGCCTGATGACCGCGCTGGGAAAACGCATGGCGGGCTACCTCGCGGGCGGCGATGTCAATCAATTGCCGTTCCCGCTGTCGCCGGTCCGGCCGATCCCGTTCCACGCCTTCCGCCAGGTCGGCGTCGCCGCGACCATCGCCTGGTACCGGATGCTCGACGCCTTCGAGCGCTGATTGGGTGCCGGTCGCCTAGGCCTCGTGGATTCAGCTTGACAGTTTCACAAATATGAAAAAAGCTAAGCCGATTTCATATTTCCGTTGAGCAGTCCGATGTCGAGCATCGTTGCAACAGAAGCGCCGGCAGGGTCGTCCCGAGGCTTCCGCTTCGCCATGTTGCTGCCGGGCGGGCTGGTCACCTTGTTCCTGATCCTGTTTGCCCTTGGCCTTGTGCTCTTCCTCTCACTTCGCGGCAATGACGGTTCGCTGCTCGGCGCCGGCTTCACGGCAGGCAACTTCATCACCGTGGTCTCCGATCCGCTCTACTGGACGGTGACGCTGCGCTCGCTGGTGATCGCCGGCCTGGTGACGCTGGCGACCGTCGTCACCGCCTATCCCGTCGCCTACTATCTCGCCTTCCATGCCGGCCGCCGCCGCAGCCTGCTTTTGTTTCTGGTGACCCTGCCGTTCTGGACCAGCTATCTCCTGCGCGTCTTCGCCTGGAAGATCGTGCTCGCCTACAACGGCGTCTTGAACTCGGCGCTGATCGAAAGCGGCATCTGGTCGGAGCCGACGCTGGCCTTCCTCAACACGCCGGCGGCGGTGGTCGTCACGCTGGCGCATGCCTATGCGCCCTTCGCCATCCTGCCGATCTATGTGGCGCTGGACACCATCCCGAAATCACTGCTCGAAGCCGCCTCCGATCTCGGCGCCAGACCGTTCACGGCGTTTCGCCGCGTCGTCTTGCCCAATTCGATGCCGGGCGTTCTGGCGGCCGCCCTCGTCGTCTTTGTGCCGACGGTCGGCGACTATGTCACCCCGGCCATGGTCGGCGGTCCCGCCAGCACCATGATCGGCACATTGATCCAGTCGCAGTTCGGCAAGGCCAATGACTGGCCGTTCGGGGCGGCACTTTCAGTCTGCGTGATGCTGGTCATCCTCTGCGTGGTGCTGGTCGCACGCGGCGCCGACCGCAGATTCGGCAGCCGCACATGAGCGCCGCGCGGAGAGATGATGGCCGCGGCTGGCTCGGCGTCTATGTGCTTGCCTATCTCGTCTTCCTCTATCTGCCGGTGCTGTTGATCCCGCTGTTTTCCTTCAACAACTCCATCCAGGCCGCGTTTCCGCTGCAGGGCTTCACGCTCGAATGGTATGCCACGCTCTATGGCAATCCGGCGCTGTCCGGCGCGCTTTTGAACAGTCTCGTCATTGGCGTCGTGGCCGCCGCCGGCGCCACGCTCTGCGGCATCACCGTCTCCTATATGGACCTCTACGGTCGTTCGCCGCTCGCCGCCACCATCAGCGCCATCTCCAGGCTGCCGATCCTGATCCCCGGCGTCATCGTCGGCATATCGTTGCTGATCCTCGTCAATCTCATCGGCCTCGGCCCGTCGCGCATCGCCATCGTTCTCGGCCACATGCTGGTGGCGCTGCCGACCACCGTGGTGATCATGCGCAGCCGGTTTGCCGCAATTCCGAAAACCATTCGCGAGGCCGCACTCGATCTCGGCGCTTCCGACTGGACGACCTTCCGGCGGGTGATGTTGCCGCTCTCGCTGCCGGCCATCGTCTCGGCCTTCATGCTGGCCTTTCTGATTTCCTTCGACGAGTTCATCGTCGTCTTCTTCCTCGCCGGCACCGAGCCGACGCTGCCGCTCTACATCTGGAGCCAACTGCGTTTTCCTCGCTCGCTGCCGACCGTGATGGCGCTGGGGACAGCTATCCTTGCTGTGTCAGTCATCATCGCCGGCATCGCCGAAATCCTGCGCCATCGCGGGCTGAGCACAGCCCGTCGGACGGCGCCCACCAGTCCAGCCTGAACCATAACAAAAGAGGAGAACCGAAATGGCATTCGACCCGAAATCAATTACTGGGCTGAAATCGATCACTGGCCCGAAATCGATCACTGCAAAGACAGCCCGCACCGGGCTTGCCGCGCTTGCAATCGTCCTGTCGTCGACTGTCGCCTTCGCCGCCGACAAGCTGCAATATTTCACTTGGTCCGGCTATGAACTGCCAGACTTCAACAAGAGCTTCCTGACGGCCCATCCCGATGGCGTCGAGGCCTCGATCTTCGGCGACGACGACGATGCCTTCACCAAGGTCAAGGCCGGCTTCCGCCCCGATATCGCCCATCCCTGCTACGACAAGGTGGCGCGCTGGAACAAGGAAGGCCTGCTGCAGCCGATCGATACCAAGCGCATCAAGAACTGGGATTCGATCTTCCCGGTGTTCAAGAACCTGCCCGACATCCAGGCTGGCGACGGCAAGGTCTGGATGGTGCCGTGGGATTGGGGCAACACCTCGATCCTCTACCGCACCGATCTGGTGAAGAACCCGGAAGCGAGCTGGAACCTTCTGTGGGACAAGCAATATGCCGGCCGCATGGCGACCATCGATGCCGTGCATGACACGCCGATCGTTGCAGCACTTCTGGCCGGCGTAAACCCCTTCGATATGACGCCGGAGCAGATGGACAAGGTGGCGGAAAAATTGCGCGAGCAGCGTCCGCTGCTCTCCAACTACACCACCGACATGACCTCGGTCGAACAGGCGCTGGCCAGCGGCCAGCTGGTCGCCGCCATGACCTGGAACGCGTCGGCAACCTCGCTGAAGAAGCAGGGCGTGCCGGTCGAGTTCATGAAGCCGAAGGAGGGCATGCTGACCTGGGCCTGCGGCTTCGTCATGCTCAAGGACGCCAAAAACGTCGACCTCGCCTATGACTTCATCAACAGCCGGCTCGACGCCGACTCGGGTAAGTACCTGATCCAGGCCTACGGCTATGGCAGCTCGCTGAGCACCGCCTTCGCCGGCGTGGCGAAGGACGAACTGGACAAGCTGCAATTGCCGGCGGACCCGGAGGTGATGCTGAAGACCACCATCTTCACCGGACCGATGAAGCAGAATGACGATGTGGCGAAGATGTTCGAGAAGGTGAAGGCTGGGGGGTGAGCTGAGGCTGGGGTGTCCCCTTCTCCCCTTGTGGGAGAAGGTGGATCGGCGCACAGCGCCGAGACGGATGAGGGGTGTTCCAAGGAACGCCAACGTCTCACTCCGCTGGAACACCCCTCATCCGTCGCCTTCGGCGACACCTTCTCCCACAAGGGGACAAGGGGGAGCCTATCAACCCCGCGCCGCGCCAATAAAGAGACGAGGACCCACGCATGGACATGCTTGACGACGCAACCGAGAAGCCCAAGGCCGACGCCGACATCCGCGTCGGCCGGCGCGTGCGGGCGCTGCGGCTGGAGCGCAATTTGTCGTTGGCCGAGCTTGCGGCAAAAGCCGGCGTGTCGATTGGGGCGCTGAGCCAGATCGAGCGCGGCCTGTCTTCGCTGCGCGTCAAGGTGATCTGGCCGCTGGCCGCCGCTCTCGACATCGAGCCTTCGGCGCTGATCACCGACGGCAACGAAGCCGCCAACGATCTCTATTGCGTGCGCGCCGACAAAAGGCGGCAGCTCCCGGTCAAGTCGGAAGGCATCGCCAAGGCGCTGCTGTCGCCGCCGGGCGCGGCGCTGACCGGCCTCTTGGTGACCGTGGAAGCCGATGGCGGCACGGCGGAAGCCTATGCGCATATCGGTCACGAGTTCGGCTATGTCCTGTCGGGCGAGGTCGAACTGGTGGTGGACTCGA
The DNA here is from genome assembly GCF_040321955.1 of Mesorhizobium sp. M0217. Classification (NCBI taxonomy): domain Bacteria; kingdom Pseudomonadati; phylum Pseudomonadota; class Alphaproteobacteria; order Hyphomicrobiales; family Phyllobacteriaceae; genus Mesorhizobium; species Mesorhizobium sp. M0217. Next base: position 216,141 of record NZ_JAMYSN010000004.1, read on the forward strand.
CAAAATACGTGCTGAAGAGCGGCGACTCCTTTGCCTTCAAGAGCACGCTTCTGCACGCCTTCCGCAATCCCGGCACCGAGCCTTGCCAGATCCTCTGGGTCAACACCACCAAGCCGTCCGAGGTTCGCGATGGCGCCTGATGCGCTGGTACGCCTGGACACGGTCTCGAAGGTTTTCCCCGGCGGCATTGTCGGGCTCGACGCCGTCGATCTCGACATTATCAGCGGCGAGTTCATCACCCTGCTCGGGCCCTCGGGCTGCGGCAAGACCACCAGCCTGCGCGTCATTGCCGGTTTCGAGAGCCCGTCGAGCGGCAAGGTGCTGCTCGATGGTCGCGACATCACCGCGCTCAGGCCGTTCGACCGTCCCGTCAACACCGTGTTCCAGGATTATGCGCTGTTCCCGCATATGAACGTCGCCGAGAATGTCGGCTTCGGCCTGTCGCTGCGCAAACTGTCCGGCGCCGAGCAGGCAAAGCGCGTCCGCGAAGCCCTCGACATGGTCGGCCTCGCCGACAAGCTCGGCGCCCGCGTTTCCGAACTGTCGGGTGGCCAGCGCCAGCGCGTCGCGCTCGCCCGAGCCATAGTCTGCGAGCCGCGCGTTCTGTTGCTCGATGAACCGCTGTCGGCGCTCGATGCGCATCTGCGCGAACAGATGCAGGTTGAACTGAAGCGGCTGCAGTCGCGGCTCGGCACCACCTTCGTCATGGTCACCCACGACCAGACCGAAGCGCTGTCGATCTCCGACCGCATCGTCGTCATGAACAAGGGCCGCATCGAGCAGATCGCGCCGCCGGCCACGCTCTACGACCGGCCGGCGACGAAATTCGTCGCGAGCTTCATCGGCACCATGAACCTGCTGCAATCGCGCTTCATCGGCCGCGATGGCGACCGCCTGCGCTTCGCCGCCGGCGGGCTCTCGCTGGAGGCGACATCCGAAACCGGCGACACGCCCGGCGAAGGTGCGACGCACACCATCGGCGTCCGTCCGGAGGATCTGCTGGCCACCACCGACGCCGCCGCCGGCACCACGCCGGCGCGCGTCAACTCCATCGTCTTCCACGGCCGCACGCTGCGCCTGCATGCCGAACTCGGGCAGGGGCTGCCGGTGGTGATCGATGCGCCGCGCCAGGCCGAGGGCTTTCAATTCAGCGTCGGCGACGTGGCGCATATCAGCCTGCGCCGTGGTGCCAACTGCCCTATGCTGCCGAGCTGATCCAACCCAATCCCTTCATCGACGGTTGGATTTAACCTGCTGTGAAGATCGCCAAGGTGGAATTAAGTGTGAATTGACTCGCAAAGGAACATATTCCTACTTTGCGGGATGCCCGAACTAAGCACCCGACCGCGCCGAAATGTGCAAACCCTCTGCTTGGCGCATGAAGTCGGGCAGCTAATTCGTGTTCGATGTCGGAACTGCAACATCACTCGACACTATCTGCCTGGCGATCTCGCAAAGCTGGTTGGTGATATCCCCTTTTGGGATGTGGAGCGGCACATGCGGTGCGAGCGCTGCAAAGGTCGTGAGCTCGATGCAGGCATCATTCTGCCAAGCGCTGCTGAACGCCTTAAAATTCGCGTCAGACGTCTTGTCGAAATCCGCATGGTTCGCCGGGTAATCTGGCGAGACGACGATTGAGGAGAGCCGATTTCGGGCTAAAACAGAGACCCTTGGGCCGGGGCCCGTGGTGGGAACTTGATCTGTGTGGCTGGCTTCTCAACGATCACCAACGCGTCGTTGGGCGCCGTCCGCTGCAAATGCCGTGCTTCCGACCATGGCGCCGTCAGCCAAGCCTCGGTTTCCTCCGGCGTGGTGAGGATCACGGGCATAGCCTTCTCATGGATCGGCGCAATGAGAGCATTAGGCTTGGTGGTCATGAAGGCGTATAGCTCGAAGTCGCCGGGACCGTCCTTGACCTTTCGCACGCCCTGCCAAGACGTCCAGAAACCAGCGAAGAAGAACAACGGCCGGCTCTCGCCACGGGCAAACCAGTAATTTCGCTGGATTCCTGTTTCCGGGTCTTTATCGTTCGCCGCAGGGCTGGGCTCGGCAAAGCTGGTCACCGGCACGACACATCTGTGCTCGACGCCCACATATTGCTGCCAGTGCGAATATTGCGGATTGCGAACGTTGGTGGTGCCGTAGTCGGCCTTACCTTTCATGCGCTCGGGCGGCGTTGGCAAACCCCAAAGCAGTTTCGCCAGTTCACGCTCCCCATCCGCCCTGTTGCGAACGACAAGCCCAGGTTGATTGGGATAGACATCAAGCGAAGGTTCGAGGTTGCCGCTGATATCGCGCAATGTGCGGGTCCATTGGCGGACCGCCTCTTGCGTCGTCGTGATGTTGTAGAGGTTGCACATGCACCCAGCATTGCGGAATTGGCTTTTGTCTGCAACCGAAGTCGCTGTCCGACGCCGCCGCAATCGTCGTCACACAGCCGCGCTGTATCATCGTCCTGACACACCGTGTCAGCTGTCGTGCGGGTAAAGGTGGCGGGCCGGCAAGCGCTTCCCTACTTCAAACCAGTCTGAACAGGAGGAACACACATGACCATCGCGGATGTTGCCAAGGATTTCACCGAAATGCTCCAGCAGGGGGATCACCTGGGTGCTGGTGAAAAGTACAATGCCGATGATATCGTCAGCCTCGAAGCGATGGAGGGCCCGATGGCCATTGCCCGTGGCAAGGAAGCTCTCAGGCAAAAGGGCGAATGGTGGCAAGCGAACCACGAAGTCCATGGCGGCTCTGTCGAAGGCCCCTATGTCAACGGCGACCAGTTCGCGGTGCGCTTCAAGTTCGACATAACGCCCAAGGCCACCGGCGAACGGGTCACCATGGACGAGGTTGGCCTGTACACGGTCAAGAACGGCAAGATCACCGAAGAGCGCTTCTACTACTGAGCCCGGGTGCCGTAGGGTTCCGGCGCACTTCGCTGCACGACCCAAAAACCAGGCGGCCGGGACAAAGTCCTGGCCGCAGTGGGAAAAGCTCAAATGGTCTTCACATACTGCGCCAACTGATCGGCCACCGTGCCCCAGCCGTCGAAGAACCCCATCTCTTCATGATTGTTGCGGGTAGCCTCGTCGCGATGGATGGCCGTTGCCGTGTAGCGCGTGCCCTTGTCATCCGACTGAAGCGAAATGACTGCGGTGATGAAGGGCTCGCCGGAGGGCCGATAGCCCGGCAGCAGCGCATCGGTCCACACCAGCCGCTCGTTCGGCACGATCTCGAGATAGCAGCAATGGCGGTCGTTGACCTCCTTGCCGTCGGGTGATTGCATGCGCGTCCGGAACAGTCCGCCCGGACGAAGGTCGATCTCGCAATCGGTGATCAGCCAGGGCTTGGGCGTGAACCATTGCTTGACATGCTCCGGCACCGTCATCGCGCTCCACAAGAGTTCGCGCGGCGCGTCGAGCTTGCGCTCCAGCACAAGGTCCAGTCTGGGGTCGGGCTTGAAGGGATAGCTCACTTTTCTTGCTCCTTGAGGCTCATCACATAGGCGTCGAATTGATCGAGTCGGCGCTCCCACAGCGTGCGCTGTTCGGCCAGCCAGTTTTCGGCGAGCTGCAGCGGTTCGGGCGCCAGCTGATAGGTCCTGGTGCGGCCGATTTTTTCCGATCGCACCAGACCGCAGCCTTCCAGCACTTTCAGATGCTCGATGAAGGAAGGCAGCGCCATCTCGAAAGGCTGCGCCAACTCGCTGACCGAGGCCGGACTGCGGTTCAACCGCTCGACCACGCGCCGCCGCGTCGGGTCAGCCAGCGCGCGGAAGATGCCGTCGATCGGCGGGAGACTTGTAGTTGGGGCGAGGAGGCTTGGCATGGGCGATCCTGAGGTCTGTCGACGCGGTGCAGGCAGATACTTAGGAAATTTCCTTAGTATTGGCAACCTCTAAAAAAGCGCCGCTAGCGATTGGGAAGCTGGCAAAGCGGGGAGGGCGGTTTTAGGCTGTCTGAGGATTCGACTGTCAGTCAAGGGAAGCGCGTTTTGACGATCACCATGTACGGCATCACCACCTGCGACACGATCCGCAAGGCGCGCACCTGGCTGGAGGGCCATGCTGTGCCCTACCGCTTTCACGACTACCGGGCCGAGGGGATAGAGGCGGGCAGACTGGACGGGTGGGTCGGCAAGGTTGGCTGGGAAAAGCTGCTCAACAAGGGCAGCACCACATTTCGCGAACTGCCGGACAAGGACAAGCAAGGGCTCGACGAGAAGAAGGCCAGGAAGCTGATGCTGGCCAACCCGACGATGATCAAGCGCCCGGTGCTCGAGGTCGGGGATGAGATTTTGGTGGGGTTCAAGCCGGAGGCTTATGAAGGGGTGGTGAAGTAGCGTAGCCTTGCCTCGTCAGCCTATGGCGTAGCAAGGAGCGAAGCGACGCAGCGCAGACCCGAGGATGACGAACGCGTGGAGGGCGATCGCTAATTGTGAAGGCTTTCGCTTGCGGCGTATGCAGCGGTTCGCTGTCTCTCAACCCGTCCCGCGCAAATATCCCGCCAACGCCACCGCATTGTTATGCGCCTCGTCATGCGCGCCATAAAGCAGCGTCACCTTGGCCTTGCCGAGCAAGCCACGCAGTTTCGCCACCGCTTCTCTATTCCCATCCAGTTCGACCGAATACCGCACCTGAAACTCCGCCCATCGCGCCGGCTCATGTCCGAACCACCTCCGCAATTCATCGCTCGGCGCGATCTCCTTCAGCCACAGCGTCAGCGCGGCATCCTCCTTGCTGACGCCGCGCGGCCAGATGCGATCGACCAGCACCCGCTGCCCGTCATCGGGCGCGGGTGCTTCGTAAATTCGCTTGACCGTCAGGTCGGAGGCCATCCGCCCCCTTTACGCCCACTCGCCTTTGCGCATCACCGGCACGCGGCGGCCATCCTTATGCACGCCGTCTATGTCGATCTTGTCCGAGCCGATCATCCAGTCGATGTGGATAAAACTCTTGTTGCCGCCGCGCTGGGCGATTTCGTCCTGGCTGAGCGAGGCGCCGTCGACGAAGCATTTTGAATAGCACTGCCCGAGCGCGATGTGGCAGGCGGCGTTCTCGTCGAACAGCGTGTTGAAGAACAGCAGGCCGCTGGCCGAGATCGGCGAGGAATGCGGCACCAGCGCCACCTCGCCGAGCCGGCGCGAACCCTCGTCGGTGTCGAGCACTCTCTTCAGCACGTCCTCGCCCTTCGAAGCCTTGGCTTCGACGATCCTGCCCTCTTCGAAACGCACCGAGATATCGTCGATCAGCGTGCCTTGGTAGGACAGCGGCTTGGTCGAGGATACATGGCCGGAGACGCGCCGTGCATGCGGCGTGGTGAAGACCTCCTCGGTCGGGATGTTCGGATTGCAGGTGACGCCGTTCTTGGCAGTCGAGGCGCCGCCCATCCATTCATGGCCATCGGCCAGCCCGACGGTCAGGTCGGTGCCCGGGCCGCTGAAATGCAGATCATGGAAATTGTGCTCGTTCAGCCACTTTGTGCGGCCGCGCAGCGCTGCATTGTGCGCCGTCCAGTTTGCGATCGGGTCTTCCACATCGACCCGTGATGCCGAAAAGATCGCATCGGCGAGCTTCACCACCGCGACATCGTCGGCATCGCCGGGGAAGACCTGTTTTGCCCAGGCGAGATCCGGGTAGGCGACGATGTTCCAGTTGATGTCGAAGCCGGTGATCTTTTCCAGCGCCGGCTGGTAGGCCATCGAGTTCGCCTTGTTGGCGCGCGCCACTTTCGCCGGGTCCTGCGCCGACAACAGCGACGGGTCCTCGCCGCGCACGGCAAGCCGCGCCGCATTGTTGGAAAAGGCCTTCGCCATGCCTTCATACATCCAGCCGGCGGCGCGGTCGAAGCCGGCATCCGCGCCGTAGCGGAAGCGCGCCAGCATGATCTCGTCATCGTTGAAGATAGGGGTCACCAGGCCGGCGCCCGCTTTATAAGCGTGCTCGACGATGCGCCTGGTCAGCGGCAGTGCGGCGATCGACGAGGTCAGCACCAGATCCTGCCCCGGCTGCAATTGCAGCCCCACCTTGATGGCGACTTCCGCCAGCCTGTCGAGCTTCACCGGGTCGATGGTTGCGGAAACGCCGCGCGAATGTGTGGTCATGATCCTGCCTGCCTTGGTCCGGGAGTGAGAGTTCCAACATAGGCCGGCGCGGCTGTCCTTTCCAGCACCGTCGCGACGGACAGCCCTAGGCAGCGCTTTCCAGCGCGCTGAACTGCGCCACGGTCGCCGCGATCTCTTCGCGGATCCAGATCTTGAAATCGCGCACCTTGCGGCTTTCGGTCTTGGTGGCCGAGGTCACCAGCCAGTAGCCGAGGCCGCTCTGCGCCCGCACGCCGAAAGGCGCGACGAGGCGGCCGTCGGCCAGCGCATCGGCGGCCAGCAATTGCCAGCCGAGCATGACGCCGTGGCCGGCGATTGCCGATTCCAGGCACAGCATCGGGTCGGTGAAGCGCGCGCCCTTGCGGAAGCTGACCGGCTCGGCCCCGGCAGCCTTGAACCAGCTCTCCCAGTTGATCATCGCCCGCTCGTCGGTGATGGCGCAGGTCTGCGCCAGGTCTTCGATCGACTTCAGTTTCTTGGCGATCACCGGCGCGCAGACCGGAAAGACTTCCTGCGCCAACAAAAGTTCCGCCCGGCCGCCCGGCCATTTGCCGTCGCCAAGCCGGATGGCGATGTCGATGTCGGAACGTTCGAGATCGGCGAGGCGCACCGAGGCGTCGATGCGCAGCAGCACGTTGGGATGGCGGTCGAAATGCCGCGACAATCGCGGCAGCAGCCATTTCGAGGCGAAGGCCGGCGCCACCGAAACCACCAGCGTGCATTGGCTTGCCTCATCGGCCAGCGCCACCGCCTGCGCCAGCTCGCGAAAACCGGCGCCCAGCCGGGCGGAAAAAACCGTTCCGAATTCGGTCAGCACCAGCCCGCTTGCGGTGCGTTCGAACAGCGCCTGTCCGAGCTGCTTTTCAGTGCGGTTGATCTGCTGGCTGACGGCGCTGACCGAGACGTTGAGTTCGCCGGCCGCCGCCGCGAGCGAGCCGAGGCGGGCGACGGTTTCGACGGCGCGCAGGCCGTTGAGATGGACGCGGTTCAGCATAGCCATTTCAGTTTTTCTAAACCGGCGCGGCTGAAATCTCAATTGAAAGACAGCCCGACAAGGCAGATTTTAGTGGGACAGTCAGACCGAGGAGGCGAGGATGACGATCGTATCATTGTTCAAGATCTTAGCCGCTGCCGGCCTCCGGCCGGACCGCTATGATGGGATGCACGGCGGCGATGTCATCGACTGGGTTACCGACCCATTGTCGCATCCGGTGCTGGACACCATGTCGGAACGCGAACTCGGAGATATCCCGTTCCGGCTGACGGCGCGCCGCACCGCCTACGAGACCGGGGCGGTCGGCTGCGGCTGAGATGCGGGGGCGTTAGTCGCGCCCGCTGGCCCAACACAAAGCGGATTGTTTCATCGGTCGCCAATTCTATGGTGCGCTGCAATGAACGCCGCTCCATCACCCTTGCGCCAAGCTCTCGCTGGCATGATCGCCATGGCCGTTGCCATGGGCATTGGCCGTTTCGTCTACACGCCGATCCTGCCCGGAATGATGGAAGAACTGCATCTGTCGCCGGCCGATGCCGGCTGGATCGCGTCGGCCAATTATCTCGGCTACCTCGTCGGCGCGCTTGCGGCGGCAGGCGGCTGGGCGCATGGGCGCGAGCGCCTGCTGATGTTTGGCGGCCTTGCCGCCAGTGCTGCGCTCGCCGCCCTGATGGGGCTGAGCGAGACGATGACCGCCTTTGTCGTCCTCCGCTTCCTTGCCGGTCTCGCCAGCGCCTTCGTCATGGTGTTCATGGCCTCGATCGTCTTCGGTCACCTGGCAGCCGCCAACAGAAGCGACCTGCAGGCGCTGCATTTCGGCGGCGTCGGCCTCGGCATCGCGGCATCCTCAGCGCTGATGGCGGTTCTGGTCACCGAACATGCCGGCTGGGCTTCGGGCTGGCTGTGGTCGGCAGCGATTTCCGCCGGCGGCCTTGCGATGGTCGCCTTGCTCGCCGGCAGCACCGCACCTGGCCGCGGCGTGGCCGACCGCGAACCGGCACTGCCGAGGGACCGGTCGTTGGCAAAAGTCATCGTTGCCTACGGCCTGTTCGGCTTCGGCTATGTGGTGACGGCGACCTTCCTGGTCGCCATCGTGCGCCAGGGCGGCGGCGGCCGCGTCTTCGAGGCAAGCGTCTGGATGGTCACCGGCCTTGCCGGCTTTCCCTCGGTCTGGCTGTGGCAGAAGGTAGCGGCACGGATCGGGCTTTATACCGCCTATGCCGTGGGCTGCCTGGTCGAGGTGGTCGGCGTCACCGCCAGCGTCGCCATCGGCGGCACCGCCGGGCCGCTGCTGGCGGGCGTCCTGCTCGGCGGCACCTTCATCGCCATCACCGCGCTCGGCCTGCAGACGGCAAGGCAGCTCGTGCCGGAGGCGCCGCGCCGGATTTTTGCGCTGATGACCGCTTCCTTCGGCATCGGCCAGATCGTCGGCCCGATCGTCGCCGGACTGCTGGCGCAAGCCTCGGGCAACTTCTTCCTGGCCTCGATCGTCGCTGCTGGCGTATTGCTGGTATCTGCTGGGATCACCTGGTCGGCCGCGCCAAAATCGCCATGATTGTGGTCTTGCTCGATGCCGGGCATCGGGTACGGGCATTTGCTTTCCACCTAATGTGTGACTTTATGCCCGCTGAACCCCGCTGATTTGCGCACCGACCGAGGATTTCACCACAGTGTTCGTATCCTTCTTCCCGCAGCCGAAGCTGTTTTTCACCTCGGCCGCCGTCTGGAGCCTTTTGCTCATCATAATTTGGTTTTTCGGCGGCCAAGAGCTGGGTACCCTGATTGGGCTTGCTCCGGTGGCAGCCGACACGCCCGTTGGCGTTGAAGTCTTTTGGTCTGACCCGTTCGTCTGGTTCTACCTATACTACGGCACGGGCGTAGCGCTTTTCGCTGGCTTTTGGAGGTGGTATTCACCCCATCCTTGGCAGAACTGGTCGATCCTTGGGTCCGCGCTCATTCTCTTCGTGATCTATTTCCAGGTTCAAGTGGATGTAGCCTTTAACGCTTGGTACGGACCGTTCTACGATCTCATACAGCGGGCGCTCGGCAAGGCGTATTCGACAACGCCGTGGGATTTCTACAGCCAACTGCTGACCATCTCCTGGGTCGCTGGATTGGCCGTTGCCGTGGGTGTCCTTAACCTATTTTTTGTGAGCCATTGGATCTTCCGCTGGCGCACGGCGATGAATGAATACTACATGTTCTATTGGGACAGGCTTCGCACTATCGAAGGAGCGTCGCAGCGTGTCCAGGACGACACCATGCGCTTTTCCACGACGATGGAAGCACTCGGTGTGAATTTGGTCCGCTCGGTAATGACGCTGATCGCATTCTTGCCCGTTCTCCTCGTTCTGTCGAAAAATGTAACTGAATTGCCAATCGTCGGAGAGGTCCCTTACTCCCTAGTGGTGGTAGCGATTGTTTGGTCGATTTTTGGGACTACTTTCTTGGCGCTCGTCGGCATCAAGTTGCCAGGCCTCGAATTCCGTAACCAGCGCGTCGAGGCTGCCTATCGAAAAGAACTTGTTTATGGTGAAGATGATCCGAATCGTGCTCGGCCGCCCACTGTCGCCGAACTATTTAACAACGTGCGGCGAAATTACTTTAGGCTTTACTTCCACTACATGTATTTCAATGTGGCTCGCATATTCTATCTTCAGATAGATAATATATTCCCTTATATAGTATTGGTCCCAACGATGGTGGCCGCCAAAATCAGTTTGGGTCTATTGAACCGAATTCTCGATGCCTTCGGGCAAGTGCGCTCCTCGTTCCAATATCTCGTCAATGCGTGGACAACGATTGTCGAGCTTCTGTCCATTTACAAGCGCCTGCGTGCCTTCGAGGCAATTATCCACGGCGAGCCGCTTCCCGATATCGATCGTCGTTTCCTCGCGCGCCAGGCAAAGGAACCCGACCCGGCTTGATCCTATCTGCATAGACGGTTGGCGGCTCAGCCGCCCACCGCCGCCTGCCTCTCGCTACCACGTTGCCGCTGCACATAATCGCGAAAACTGATGCACTCGACATCTGATTTGACGCAGTTTTCGCCGGCAAAGCGCTCCAGCGCGTCCCAGTAGGCGCCGTTGTTCATCGGCGTGAAGTGGAAGCTGAGCACCAGCGGGATGCGCTTGCCCTGATATTGCCTGTCGAAGGCGGCGCGGAACGCCTGGTACGTCCGCTCGGTGAAGTCTGCCGCCTGGCTTGGCCGCTCGAAGCCGCCGGAATGCCTGACATAGAGATTGTAGTCCATGGCGATCACCAGCCTACCATCAGGGCCTTCCGGGATCTGCGGCAGCGAAAAGCGGGTCAAGCCGCCGCCGGTCGGCGGCTCGACCGGGCCTTTCGAAACGCCGCTGGCATCATAGTGGTAGCCGGCTTCAGGCAGGGCCTCATAGAGCCCTTTGCTGGTCGAGAGGTACGGCGCGCGAAAGCCGACAACGGCATGGGCAATATCGCGCCATCCCTTGGGCTCGGGTTCAATACCGTTGATCGCATAGGCGTTTTCCAGAATGCGCTCGAACGAGGCGAATTCCTTCAGCCAGTCGGCCTTGCTCCAGTCCTTGCCGTCGAAATGGCCGCAGCCATGGCTGGCGATGTCGTGGCCTTCCGAAGCGGCGAGCCCGATCTGATCGAGCCGATCGGCGACGTCCTGCTTCGAAGCGGCAAAGCCGATGTTGGATTTGCCCGCGGACTTGGCCGGAGCTGTGTAGTCGGCCCGCGTCTGCGGCGACAGCAGGAAGACGCAGGACAAAAAGTAGGTGAAATGCGCGCCGGTGCGCTTGGCCAGCGCCCGGCTGCGCTGCCATTGCGAGATCTCCCGGGCGCTATCGAACGAGATGATGACGATTTGCTTCGGCTTTGCCGGGGCAGGCGGCGCCGGCGGGTCGGCGAAAGCCGCACCAGCCATGGCAAGCACGGCTGAGGAAAACGCAACAACGCGGGACAAACGTGGCATCGGCAATCTGGGCTTGATCTGGAGGCAGTCCAAGCCGGCTATCGGCAAAATGTGGCGTGGGTGCGATCAACGTCGGCAGCTATGCGCCCGGCGATTAGCCGATTTTCCTGCCGAGCCCCTTCCATGCCCGCGAAATTTCGCTAAAACGCGGGCTCAAGAAGCGCCCCTGTTAGGGCAGCAATGGTTTTGATTGATGTCCGACGACAGTTTTATCCGCGAAGTCAACGACGAGATGCGCCGCGAAAAGGCGCAGGCGCTGTGGGATCGTTTCGGTCCGGCGCTGCTTGGCCTTGCTATCCTGGTGGTGCTCGGCACCGCTGCCTTCGTCGGCTACCGCTATTGGGACGAGACGCGCGCCAACCGCTCCGGCGATGCCTTCTCGCAGGCGCTGAAGCTTGCCAATGACGGCAAGAGCGACGAGGCGCTGACCGCCCTCGAACAGCTGGAAAAGGACGGCTACGGCGCCTATCCGCTGCTCGCCCGCATGCGCGCGGCGACCGTCAAGGCCGACAAGGGCGACTTTGCCGCCGCCGTCGCCGATTTCGATGGCGTCGCCGCCGACAACGCCATTCCCCAGGGCATTCGCGACATGGCGCGCCTGCGGGCCGCCCTGCTGCTCGTCGATCACGGCTCCTTCGCCGACGTCTCCAGCCGCGTCGAGGCGCTGACCGCCGACAACAACACGCTGCGCCACACAGCGCGCGAAGCGCTCGGCCTTGCCGCCTGGAAGGAAGGCAAGACCCAGGATGCGCTGAAACTGTTCGACCAGATCGCCGCCGATGACGGCGCCCCGCGCAACGCGCGCCAGCGGGCGACGCTGATGTCGGAATTGATCCGCGGCTCGGGCGCGTCATGATACGCATCGCCCAAAGCCTGCCCTCGGGCCTGACCCAAGGGCGCGCTGCGGTTTGGGCGATGATATGGATAGCCGGATGAGCTTCAAAGTCGCCATTATCGGCCGGCCCAATGTCGGCAAATCGACGCTTTTCAACCGATTGGTGGGACGGAAGCTGGCGCTTGTCGACGACACGCCGGGCGTCACCCGCGACCGTCGCGTCCACGCGGCCAAACTCTACGATCTGCATTTCGATGTCATCGACACCGCCGGTTTCGAAGACGCCGCCGCCTCGACGTTGCCCGGCCGCATGCGCGCGCAGACCGAGATCGCGATCCGCGAAGCCGACCTGATCTTCTTCACCATCGACGCCAAATCAGGCCTTTTGCCCGACGACCGCACCTTTGCCGAGATCGTGCGCAAATCCGGCAAGCCGGTCGTGCTGGTCGCCAACAAGGCCGAGGCCAAGGGCGCCCAGGGCGGCATGCTGGAGGCCTGGGAACTCGGCCTCGGCGAGCCGATCCCGGTCTCGGCCGAGCACGGCCAGGGCATGCCCGATCTGCGCGACGCGGTGATCGAGGCGCTGGGCAAAGACCGCGCCTTCGGCGAGGAAGAAGACGAGGCCGAGGACGTCGCCGCCAGCGAGGTGCTGATCGGCGAGGACATCACCGATCCCGACGCCGAACCTGCCTATGACGACACCAAGCCGATGCGCATCGCCGTCGTCGGCCGTCCCAATGCCGGCAAGTCGACGCTGATCAACGCGCTGATCGGCGAGGAGCGGCTTTTGACCGGCCCGGAAGCCGGCATCACCCGCGATTCCATCTCGGTCGACTGGGACTGGCATGGCCGTCGCCTAAAACTGTTCGACACTGCCGGCATGCGCCGCAAGGCCAGGATCCACGAAAAGCTGGAAGTGATGTCGGTGCAGGACGGTCTGCGCGCCATCCGCTTTGCCGAGATCGTCATCATCGTGCTCGACGCCACCATCCCATTCGAGAAGCAGGACCTCCAGATCGCCGACCTGATCATCCGCGAGGGCAGGGCGCCGGTCATCGCCTTCAACAAATGGGACCTGATCGACAATCCGCAGGAACTGCTGGCCGAATTGCGCGAAAAGACCACACGGCTTTTGCCGCAAGTGCGCGGCATCCAGGCGGTGACGGTTTCGGCCGAGACCGGGCGCAGCCTCGACAAGCTGATGGATGCCGTCATCAAGACGCACAAGGTGTGGAACAGCCGCGTTTCCACCGGCAAGCTCAACCGCTGGCTGGAAAGCATTCTTGCGCATCATCCGCCGCCCGCCGTCGCCGGACGCCGGCTCAAGGTCAAATACGTCACCCAGGCCAAGACCCGGCCGCCGGGTTTCGTCGTCCAGTGCTCGCGGCCCGACGCGATGCCGCAATCCTATGTCCGCTACCTCTCCAACAGCCTGCGCGAAGCCTTCGACATGCCCGGCGTGCCGATCAGGATAGCGCTGCGGACTTCGGACAACCCGTTCGCGGGGAGAGCGAACAAGCGCAAGTGAGCGGTGACGGTTGCGAAATTCTCCGCAAGATTGGCGGGGCAGCACCCCCCTCTGCCCTGCCGGGCATCCCCCTCAAGGGGGGAGATCAGCAGCCGCTGCGGCCGTTCTCACCTTGCAAGATCAAAAATTGGCGAAAGCGTTGATGACAGCAATCTCCCCCCTTGAGGGCCCTTGAGGGGGAGATGTCCGGCAGGACAGAGGGGGGTGTGACGGAACGCGACACCGGGTGATCACCGCGTCTAAGCGACCTCTCTCAACCGCTCGTCCTGCGGCAGCGCCGCCACCGCCGCCTGCCACAAAATATCCGCCAGCCGCGTCGCCACCGGGTCCAGTTCGGCGTCTTTCTGGTGCATCACCAGCGCCATGGTTGGCAGCGCGGGTAAGCCCAACGTTTGCGGTGCCATCGTCCTGACATTGGCCGGCAGGCCGATATCCGTGCGGATCGTCAGGCCGAGGCCGGCGGCGACCGCCGCCCAGATGCCGCCAAGGCTGGGGCTGGAGAAGGCCATCCGCCATGGCAGGCCGGCGCGGTCGAGCGTTTCCGTCGTCACTGTGCGCAGCAGGCATGGCGCTTCCAGCGCCACCAGCGGCAGTGCCTCGCCCTCGCGTAGCCTGGTCTCGATCAGCTTTGCCGGCCCGATCCAGCGCAATTGCGCGTCGCCGACATGCCGGCTGTAAGGCAGCGCCTGGCCGCTGTCCCAGGCCAGCGCAATGTCGAGATTGCCTGATGTGATCCGCTCGGCGAGTTCATAGCTGCGCCCGATCCGCGCCTCGATCTTGACCTTGGGGTGCGCGCGGGCGAAGCGTCCGAGCACCTCCGGCAGCACCGCCTCGCCGAAATCCTCCTGCAAGCCGAGCCTGACCCAGCCTTCCAGTTCCACGTCGTGGATGGCCGAGGCCGCCTCGTCGTTCAACTCGAGCAGCCGCCTGGCATAGCCGAGCATGGTTTCGCCGGCTTCGGTCAACGCCAGTCCGCGGCCCGACTTGCGGAAGATCGGCGTCGCCGCCTGGTCCTCCAACTTCTTCAGTTGCGCGCTCACCGCCGAGGTCGAGCGGCCAAGCCGGTCGGCGGCCTTGGCGAAGCTGCCGAGTTCCATGCCGGTGACGAAGCTTCGGAGGACATCGAGGTCGAAGGTTACGCGGCGCATCACAACGATCCTGTTTTTCGGGAACAATTGTCAAAAACTTCCCGATATTCGGGATGAAGTTATGGCGGTAAAGACGAGGCGTCAAGGTCCCGAAAGGGCATCAACAGGAGTCCCGCCATGTCGATCGCCGACGCAAATTGTGAGCCAGGCCGGGTTGGCCGAGCCGCCGCCGTCACGTCGAAGGCTGAACGATTTCGCGCCAATCATCGCTGGAAGGTGCTTGGCATCGGCGTTGCCGCCAATGCCAGTTTCTCCGCCACCTTCGCCGGCATACCGGCGGCGGCGGTGTTTCTGCGGTCGGGCTATCACTTGAGCAATGGCAATCTCGGCCTGGTCCTCGGTCTTCTCGGACTGGGCGTTGCCTTGAGCGAACTGCCCTGGGGTCTGCTCACCGACCGCTGGGGCGATCGCGGCGTGCTATTGACCGGCCTTGGTGCGACCGCGGCGTGGCTCGCCCTGATGGCGTTGTTCATCGTGCCTTCAGTGACCTATGTGCCTGGCGTCGCAATGCTGGCCGCATGCCTTCTGGTCACCGGCCTGCTCGGCGGCAGCGTCAACGGTTCCAGCGGCCGCGCCATCATGGCCTGGTTCCACGAAGGCGAACGTGGCTTTGCCATGAGCATCAGGCAGACCGCGGTGCCGCTCGGCGGCGGGCTCGGCGCGCTGGTCCTGCCGTCGCTGGCATCGGTGCACGGTTTCGCGGCGGTCTTCGGGCTGCTGGCCGCCATGAACGCCGTCTCTGCGCTGTTTGCCTGGCGATGGCTGCACCAGCCGCCGGAACTGGACAATGCCGGCAGCATGGCCGTGGCAAAGTCGGGCGGTCCGGCGCCGCTGCGCAATGTCGAGGTCTGGCGCATCGCCACCGCCATCGGCCTGCTCTGCTTTCCGCAAGTGGCGGTGCTCACCTTCGCCTCCGTCTTCCTGCACGATTTCGCCGGCATGGCCACGCTCACGATCAGCGCCAGCCTTGCCGCGGTGCAGACCGGCGCGATGGTGATGCGCGTCTGGAGCGGCCGCTTCACCGACCGCCATGGCAACCGCCGCTGGTTCCTGCGCCTCTGCAGCATGACGAGCGCGCTTGGCTTCGCGGCCGTCGGCCTGCTGGTCCTGGCGGCAGGAGCCACGCCAGACGCCCATGCCGCGTTGATCCCGGCGATCGACGTGCTGCTGGTCGTTGCCGGCATTTCGGTCTCCGCCTGGCATGGCGTCGCCTACACCGAACTCGCCACGCTTGCCGGCGCCAGCCGCGCCGGAACCGCGCTCGGTCTTGCCAACAGCTTCGTCTTCATCGCCTTCTTCGTGGTGCCGACCGCCATTCCGGCTTTGCTGCTCATCTGGTCGTGGCCTGGCGTCTGGCTGGTGGGCGCGCTCTGCGCCATGATTGCATGGCCAATTTTCCTGCGGCCGAACTGACGGGTTGCCGGTCGGCAAACGGCGTCCCATTTCGGGCCGCTTCGGAAAAACACGATCAACCGCGTTAACCCCGCATCAAGGTTAATGCTTCACTTTGGCTCTCCAGTGGCTCAGTGGCGTTTCTGGAGAGTTCCCCGTGCATCGACGTGTCCTGAAGCGGCTGGCCGCCGCCGCCGGTGAGAAAAAACGTTCCTTCGTATCGCCATTGGTCATCGGGCTCGGCATCTGGATCGGCTTTCCAACTGTCGTCGCCTACCAGGACATGGGCAGCTTGATTTCCGGCCTCGAAGCTTCGGGCACCCGCTGGAACTCTTATGTCGAGCGCTCCGTCGCCGGCTCGGTTCATGCCGCCGAAATGCCTTTCATCGATTCCGTCACCACCGGTTCGCTCTCGGGCTCGGGCGTGCGCCTGCCCGGCGTCGGCAAGGTCTCGTTTCGCGGCAAGGGCAATGTCGCCGGCATCACGCCCGACGAGGACCGCATCATGCGCGCCGACAAGAAGGGCCGCATCATCCAGGTCTCGCCGGTGGCGCCGCCGAAGAACTTCAATGCCGGCTCAATCTTTCAGCGCACGTCCTCGCTGCTGCGGCCGAGCATGGACAGCGGCCTGAAGCTCGCCTTCGCCAAGCCCGGCATCAAGGGCAAGGAAATCCAGATCGCCCAGGCCTTCCATACCAATGTGGACAAGAAGCCCGATCCCGGCGTGCCGGCCATGCTTGCCGCGTTGGTCAACAATGACAGACCGGACGTGCTGGCCACCGCCTATGCCCAGGCCGAACCCGATTACGCCAAGGCCTCACCCTTCGAAGCGCTGCTGCAGGACGAGGAGCCGAGCAGCGGGCGCTTCATTCCGCCGATGGCCAAGGGTGACCACTCGTGGATCCAGAACCCGCTGCCGGCCAGCGTCTTCTCCACGAAGGAGCAGGCCTGCCTCGCCAACGGCATCTATTTCGAGGCGCGCGGCGAATCCGTGCGCGGCCAGGCCGCCGTCGCGCAGGTCATTCTCAACCGCGTCCGCAATCCGGCCTATCCGAACTCGATTTGCGGCGTCGTCTACCAGAACGACAACTGGCTGAACCGCTGCCAGTTCTCCTTCGCCTGCGACGGCCGCAAGAAGCGCATCGAGAGCCCCGCCCATTACAAGACCGCGCAGGACGTCGCGATGGCGGTCACCGCCGGCAAGATATTCATTCCCGAAGTCGGCTCATCGACCCACTACTACGCCAACTACGTCCATCCGGGCTGGGCGCGCACGATGCAGAAGATGACCAAGATCGGCCTGCATATCTTCTACCGCACCTATGGCGGCGGCTGGAGCTGAGCCCTTCGGCTTGCCTGTCGCAAACGAACCGCAAAGGCCCTGGAAGCCGAAATCGGACAACGGTCGCCGGACGGATTCGGGGCATGTGCCGACCCGATAGTGCCGGGCACGATGTCGCACCTCGCCAAGTGATTGATTCCAATAGAAAAAATACATGGCTTTGAAGTCCCGCCCGTGGCTTGACGGGCGCAAACCCTCTAACTATGTTGCCGGCGACTTTAGAAGCGGACGGACGGTGACGGTCTGACCGGGCAGGGGGGTTACGATGGCCGACAAGAACGGGCCAGACGGAACCGGAGAAACCGGCCGCGGCAGCAAGCACGAGGCCGACATCCGCGACGAAGATCTCGAACGCCGCCGGCGTGAGCTTGGAGCATCGCTTGCGACAAGACGGCCGGATCAGCTCGAGGGGAATGACGGCGCGAAGGCGACGGCCGGATATGGCCAGGCGCTCAAGCTGTCCAGCGAGTTCATCGCCGGGATAGTGGTGGGTGTGGGCCTTGGCTGGTTTCTGGATCGCGTGGCGGGAACCTCGCCATGGGGTCTGGTCGTCGGCTTGTTGCTGGGCTTTGGCGCCGGCGTGCTCAATGTCCTGCGTTCGTCAGGTGTTGTGGCGGAATTCGGAAAAAGCGAGAAGTCGCACGATCCGAAAGAATGAAATGGCGCGCCGCCAATGGCGCACAAGGACACTTAAGGCCGCTCGCGGTTTTGACGGGGATGTAAATGGCTGCTGACAAGGTCGATCCGATCCACCAGTTCCATATCGTCAAGCTGATTCCGATCAATATCGGCGGCTATGACCTGTCCTTCACCAATTCGGCTCTGTTCATGGTCGCGACCGTGCTCGTCGCATCGGCGTTTCTGTACCTCTCGACCTCCAGCCGCAGCCTTGTTCCCGGGCGCCTGCAGTCGGTTTCGGAAATGGGCTATGAGTTCGTCTCCAACATGCTGCGCGACGCCGCCGGAACGCAGGGCATGAAGTTCTTCCCCTTCGTGTTCTCGCTGTTCATGTTCGTGCTGGTCGCCAACCTGCTTGGCCTTTTCCCTTACTTCTTCACCGTCACCAGCCACATCATCGTCACCTTCGGCCTCGCAGCCCTGGTGATCGGAACCGTCGTTGTCTACGGCTTCACGAAGCACGGTCTGGGCTTCCTCAAGCTCTTCGTGCCGCACGGCGTTCCGGTGTTCCTGTTACCGCTGGTGGTGCTGATCGAGGTGATCTCCTTCGTGTCGCGCCCGGTCAGCCTCTCGGTTCGTCTGTTCGCCAACATGCTGGCCGGCCACATCACCCTGAAGGTGTTTTCGGGCTTCGTCGTCAGCCTGAGCGCGCTCGGCGCCGTCGGCGTTGCCGGTTCGGTGTTGCCGCTGGCCATGGCAGTCGCGCTGACCGCGCTGGAATTGCTGGTCGCTTTCCTGCAGGCCTACGTCTTTGCGGTGCTGACCTGCATGTATCTGAACGACGCCCTGCATCCCGGGCACTGACCTTAGAATTTCCGGCATCTTTCGCCGGATGGAATTGCAACGGAATTACAGATCCAAAGGAGTTCAAAATGGACGCAGAAGCAGCAAAGTACATCGGCGCCGGTATCGCTTGCCTGGGCATGGGCGGCGCGGGCATTGGCCTCGGCAACATCTTCGGCAGCTACCTGGCGGGCGCCCTGCGCAATCCGTCGGCCGCCGATGGCCAGTTCGGCCGCCTGATTTTCGGCTTCGCCGTGACCGAAGCTCTGGGCATTTTCTCGCTTCTCATCGCGCTTCTCGCCCTGTTCGGCTGAGCCCCTGTTCGGCCAATTATCGGTCGGACGAGCATTGGGAAGAATTGGCTGGCCGCATTCCTGCGGCCATGCCTGATATGAGGGGATAGTCCATGTTCGTGACATCTGCGTTTGCGCAAGAGTCCGCACCCGCCGCTGAAGGCGCCCACACCGGTACGGAAGGCGACACGCATTCCGGCACCGGCGTGCCTGCCGAGGCGCACGGCACGTTCCCGCCATTCGATCCGGCGACGTTTCCGTCCCAGCTTCTGTGGCTGGCGATCACGTTCGGGCTGTTCTATTTGTTCCTGAAGAAGGTGGTGATGCCGCGCCTTGGCGGCATCATCGACGTCCGCAGCGATCGCATCACGCAGGACCTCGACCAGGCCGCCAGGCTGAAGGGCGAGGCCGACGCCGCCGTTGCCGCTTACGAGCAGGAACTGGCGGAAGCCAAGGCCAAGGCCAACGCGATCGGCCAGCAGGCCAACGACGCTGCCAAGGCTGAAGCCGAGGCTGCCCGCAAGAAGGTCGAGGCCGCCCTCGACAAGAAGCTCGGCGAGGCCGAGGCCAGCATTGCTTCCATCAAGGCCAACGCCATGAAGGAAGTCGGCATGATTGCCGAGGACACCGCTTCAGCCATCGTCGATGCGCTTGTCGGCGGCAAGACGAGCAAGGCCGAGATCTCGGCTGCGGTCAAATCCGTGGCCCGGTGAGGAGCACATCATGGACGCCACATCTCTCGCAACGCTTTGGGCAACGGTTGCCCTCGTCATTTTCCTCGGCGTTGCCGTTTACATCAAGGTGCCAGGCCTGATCGCCAAGTCGCTCGACGCCCGTGCGACCAAGATCAGCGACGAGCTTGCGGAAGCCCGCCGGTTGCGCGAAGAGGCCCAGCAACTGCTCGGCCAATACCAGAAGAAGCGCAAGGAAGCCGAGCAGGAGGCCGCAGCCATCGTCGCTGCCGCCAAGCGCGAGGCCGACATGCTTGCCGCCGAGGCGCACAAGAAGACCGAAGACTATGTCACCCGTCGCACTGCGCTTGCCGAGCAGAAGATCGGCCAGGCCGAGCGCGAAGCCGTCGCCGAAGTGCGCGCCAGCGCCGTCGACATCGCCGTCGAGGCGGCCCGCACGCTGCTTGCCGGCAAGATCGACGCCAAGGCCGGCGCCGACCTGTTCAAGTCCGCGCTGCAGGACGTGAAGGCCAGGCTGAACTGAGCGGGGTTAACTCGCTGACATCAAGCCGCCCGGGCAACCTGGCGGCTTTTTTGTTGAGCGGCGACGGAGATTGGCGAAGGCGGTGGTGCGCCTGATCTCCCCCTCGAGGGCCCACGAGGGGGGGAAGTCGCCAAAGGCGACAGAGGGGGTCCGTTCGACCAGGCGCGACGCTCTTTCTGCGACCAAGAAGGGCTAGCACTTCACGCGCGCGACCCCCTCTGGCCTGCCGGCCATCTCCCCCTCAAGGGGGGAGATTAGCTGTCCAACCCGACAAACCCTTCTTCTTCCACCACCTCAACCCCACCCAGCCTGAACGGCGCGAATGATGCCCGGTGCAGCCTTGCCACCGGCCCATGCGCTTCGATCGCGGTGCGGTGCCGCACGGTGGCGTAGCCCATATGGACCTCGAACCCGTAGCGCTCGTGATGGCTGCCGCAGCCGCACATCATGCGGTCGCGCATCACCTTGGCGACGATCGAGGCGGCGGCGATCGATTGCGAGCGCTGGTCGCCCTTGATCAGCGCGCGGCCTTCGCAGAGGAGGCCCGGCGGCACATCGCGGCCATCGGCCAGCGCCAGCTTCGCCTGGATCGGCAGGCCGGCAAGGGCGCGGCGCATGGCTTCCAGGCTGGCCTTGAGGATGTTGCTGCCGTCAATGCCTTCGGCGCTGACCGAGGCCATCGACACGCCGAGCGCTGACCCCAGGATTTTCAGGAACAGCGCCTCGCGCTGCAAATGGTTGAGCCGTTTGGAATCGTCGAGCCCGTCGGGAATGTTGGCGGGATCGAGGATCACGGCCGCCGCCACCACCGGCCCGGCCAGCGGACCGCGGCCGGCCTCGTCCATGCCTGCCACCGGCCACAGGCCTTCCGCCATCGCCTTCGTCTCGAAGGAGAAGTCGGGCTTTTCGACGATTTCGAAAAGAAGCGGAGAATCGGAACGTGCGCGAGCCATGTTGCGGCGAGGTTCGCATCGGCTCCGATTCTCCGCAAGTCCCTCCAAGGTCGAGTGGGGGCAAGACCGGGAGGGCACCGTCTGCAGGCCGGGGGACAGGCCGGACGGGATTCTTGGGTCGCCTGACAGCCACGAGGGCAGGGCAGGCGCTACTCTCAGAGCAGCATCAGCTGCTCGGTCGCCTTGGCGGCGGCGACAAACTGGTCGGTTCGGAGCGTGCGCCGCTCGGCGTTGAGGCCGAGCCGCTTGGCCGTGATCTCGAAGCGCCGGCCGATCTGCCAGGCATAGGGGCCGGCGCCTTTCATCCGCTTGCCCCATTCCGAATCATAGTCCTTGCCGTCGCGCATCGAACGGATCAGCGACATCACGTGCCGATAGCGGTCGGGATAATGGCGCAGCAGCCAGTCCTTGAAGATCGGCGCCACCTCGAGCGGCAGGCGCAGGATGACATAGCCGGCCTCGCGGGCGCCTGCGGCGCGTGCCGAATCGAGGATGCGCTCCATCTCCTGGTCGGTCAGGCCGGGAATGATCGGCGCCACCATGACAGAGGCCGGAATGCCGGCATCGGAAAGCTGCCGGATCGCCTCAAGCCGCTTGGTCGGCGTCGACGCGCGTGGCTCCATGGTGCGCGCCAGCATGCGGTCCATCGTTGTCACCGACAGCGCCACCTTGGCCAAGCCCCGTTCGGCCATGCGCGACAAGATGTCGATGTCGCGCGTCACCAGATGGGATTTGGTGACGATGCCGACCGGATGGCCGCGCGCCTCCAGCACTTCGAGGATCTCGCGCATAATCCGGTATTGTTTCTCGATCGGCTGGTAGGGATCGGTGTTGGTGCCGATCGCGATGGTGCGCGGCTGATAGCCATCCTTCGACAGTTCCTTGTCGAGCAGCCGCGCCGCATCCGGCTTGGCAAACAGCTTCGCTTCGAAATCCAGCCCCGGCGACAGGCCCATGAAGGAATGCGTCGGCCGGGCGAAACAATAGACGCAGCCATGCTCGCAGCCGCGATAGGGGTTGATCGAGCGGTCGAAGGAAATGTCGGGCGATTCGTTGCGGGTGATGATGGTGCGCGGCTTCTCGACCTGCACTTCGGTCTTGAACGGCGGCAATTCCTCCAGCGAATTCCAGCCGTCGTCGAACACATGCCGGCTGACCGGCTCGAACCGGCCGGACGGGTTGATGCCCGCGGAACGGCCGCGGTTGCGATCCGGACGGACGCGCATGCCGCTCTGTTCGATCATCGCATTGGCCATCTCGGCTCGCCCTGCTCCGAAAGCAGCAATGTCCGCACGCACGATATGTTCCATTTTGGCCCTTTCCCAAGGACTGTCGGCTGGCTGTCGAATCGCTCTGTTCATGAAAATAATCCTATTTCGCTGGTGAGAACAAAGCAAGAACTTTTTCGTTGGGCCATGCAAAACTGGCGCTGCGCCGGGCTTTCCGCTATTCGGCTAAAAATGCTCAGCGTTCTCATCGAAACCCGGGATGACGAAGAAGGCCTTGCCCGCACGCTCGCCTCGTTGATCGGCGGCGCGGTCGAGGGCGTGGTGCGCGATGTCATCGTCTGCGACACCGGCTCGACCGACCAGACGCATCGGGTTGCCGATCATGCCGGCTGCCACTTCGTGGCCGGCGGCATTGCCGCGGGAATCAGGCAGGCGAAGGGTGACTGGCTGCTGTTTCTGGAACCCGGCGCAAGGCTGGCGGAGGGCTGGATCGACGACGTTGTCGCTCACACGGCGCGGCAAACCATGCCGGCGCGCTTTTCCCGTGCGCGCGGCAGCCGCACGCCGTTCCTGTCACGGGTGTTTTCGGGCAACCGGGCGCTGGCCGAAGGGCTGGTCATCAGCAAGCGCCAGGCCGCTGCCCTGTCGAAGAACGCGCACAGCGCCGAAGCCCTTGCGCGCGGTCTCGCCACCAGGCGGCTCGACGCCGAAATCTGGCTGGCGCCGAAGAAGTGATGTTTCTCCCTTTTCCCGTTCCCAGGGAGAAGGGTGCCCGAAGGGCGGATGAGGAGCAGCGTCGGCGTCTCATCCGCATTGGCACGGTCGCAGCACCATCCCTCCTTTTCGCCGCAAAAAGCTATTGTGCATTGCACAAAAGCTGACGCGGGATTAGCATTCCGTTGATGCGGGATATCGGGGTTTGGGTAGTGCCGGAGCGGTAAGCAAGCGCCGCGTCGTCGTTGCTGCCGTTCATATCTGAGGACCCCGATGAACCTTTCGTCCCCTGACAAATCCGGCGCCCCCAGTCTGGAAGCCATTGCCCGCAACGGCAGCCTGCTCCGCCGCATTGCGGTGCGTATCCCGACCTATCTGTCCGACCTGCGCGAAAATCCCGCATGGCTGCCGATGTTCGTGCTTGCCCGCACCATGCCGGCGCGCAAACTGCACTGGCTTGGCGCCAAAGCCGCGCGCCCCGCGCAGAGTGCCGGAGCGACGATGTTCAGGGGCGTCGACCTCAAGTCGATCGTCGCGGCGCTGCGCGCCGATGGCCTGTTCTCCGGACTGGTCCTTCCGCAGGCAATCCACGAAGAGATCGCCAGCTTTGCTCAGAGCACGCCGTGCTTCGGCAATTTCGACCGCCGGCTCGAATTCATGCCCGGAGAACACGCAGAAGCCGAGAAGCGGTTCGGCCGCTCTTTGCTCAGCGGCCACTATTTCGAGCGCATCCTCAGCTGCAAGGCAGCACTCGCCATCCAAAACGATCCGCTGCTGCTCGACATCGCCCAGCACTATCTGGGCGGGCAGGCAAAGCTGATCACCACGCGTGTCTGGTGGAGCTTTCCGACCGGCGAGGCTTCCGACGCCGACAAGAACCTTGCCTCGCTCGGCAAATATCATTTCGATCTCGACGACTGGCGGATGCTGAAATTCTTCTTCTATCTCAAGCCCTGCGATGCCGGCACCGGCCCGCATGTCTATGTCAAAGGCAGCCACAACAGGCGCAGCCTCAAGCACCAGTTGACGCTGCTGGTCGGCCATCCGGCGCAAGACGTGCTCAAGGTCTATGGCGACGACAGCCCGGTCACGCTGACCGGCGAGGCCGGCCTCGGCTTCGTCGAGGACCCGTTCGGCTTCCACATGGGCACCGTGCCGTCCACCACGCCACGGCTGATGATGGAGGTCGGCTTCGGCGTCTCGCCGCCCTCGCGCCGCCGCTTCCACGGCGAACCGGTCATCCGCTGAGGCCGGAGCGGATCTCGACCGGCATCCAGCGCGCTTGCCGCCGGGCAATGCGACCCTCTTTGTTCTCGGCATCATAGTCCATTGGGACCGGCTCGCGGTTGAACCGCGGCCGGTCATCCAGCGCATTGACGATGACGATCGCTCTCGGTTCGCCGTCGGTGGTCACAGCAGCGACATAGACGCCGCAGTCCCGGCAGATGAGATAATCGGCGGTGCGCAATCCGAACCGGTATCGGTGCAGCCGGGCCTCGTCCTCGACCGCGACGATCAATCGCCCCTGCGGATCGGCGGCGGCGCGCGAACCATGCCGGACACAGAACGCGCACTGGCAGGCGCGGATCTCCATCTCGGACGGCTCAATTCCGGTTTCGAAGGTCAGGTGGATGTTGCCGCAATGGCAGCCGCCGCGGTGCGCGCTCATTGGATCTCTTCCGTCTTGACTTGGCGACAGACTATCCGCCCGACGACCCGGAGGAAATGACCTCTCGAAGGCGCAGCCGCCATTCTGCCTGACAAAGGCAGCACTTGGCCGGCTTTGCCTTGGTTTACGAGGCGGCCTTGCCGCGCCGCAAATGCTCGTCCAGGCGCGGCATGATCTCGACGAAGTTGCAGGGCATGTGGCGGTAGTCGAGCTGCGGTTTCAGGATGCCGTCCCAGGCGTCCTTGCAGGCGCCGGGCGAGCCCGGCAGCACAAAGACGAAGGTGGCGTTGACGACGCCGCCCGTCGCCCGGCTCTGCACTGTCGAGGTGCCGATCTTGTCGTAGGAAATGCGGTGGAACACTTCGGAAAAGCCATCCATGCGCTTCTCGAAGATCGGCTCCAGCGCCTCCGGCGTCACGTCGCGGCCGGTAAAACCGGTGCCGCCGGTGGTGATGACGACATCGATGTCTTCGTCGCGCGACCAGCCCAGCACCTTGTCGCGGATTTTCTCCCGGTCGTCGGTGACGATGTCGCGCGCGGCCAGGACATGGCCGGCCTCGGCGATGCGATCAGCCAGCGTCTGGCCGGATTTGTCGTCGGCAAGGCTGCGCGTATCGGACACCGTCAGCACCGCGATGCGCACCGGGATGAACAGGCGGCTTTCGTCAATTTTGGTCATCGGCCCCCTCTGAAGCGATGCTTCGTGTCGCGGCGACAAACCACTCCGGTTCGCGGCTGCGGATCTCGGCGGCGGCGCGCTTGGCGACATTGCCGGTCTCGAACAGCCCGAAGCATGTCGCGCCGGAGCCCGACATGCGCGAGAATCCAGATCCGGCCCTGTTCAGCAGGGAAAGCGCTCTGCCGATGGGCGGCTGTATTGCTTGCGCCGGTTCCTCAAGATCGTTGCGGGTGATCTCCAGCCAATTGCGGACGCCGTGGAAATCGAAACCGCGCGGCAGCGGCGGCAGTCCTTCATTGTCGCGTTTTTCAAGTGCATTGAACACATCGGGCGTCGAGACGGCGACGCCGGGATTGACCAGCACCAAAGCGAGCGCCGGAAAATCCGGCACCAGCGACAGCTCGTCGCCGACGCCACGCGCAACCAGCGGTTTTGCCGCAAGACACATCGGCACGTCGGCGCCGAGCGTGAGACCGATCCGGCTCAGTTCGGCCTCGCCGATGTCGAGCCCCCAGGTCCGGACAAGACCCTGCAATACCGCCGCCGCGTCGCTCGAGCCGCCGCCGACCCCGGATGCGACCGGCAGGTTCTTTTCCAGCCGGATGGCAACCGGCGGCGTGCTCTGCTGGCCGGCCTGCCTGCGCAGCGCCTCGCGCGCCTTCACCACCAGATTGCTGTCGTCGATCGGCACGGAAGTCGCGTAACGGCCCGATACGGAGAACCGGTCGGCGTCGGCAGGCTCGATCTCGACCCTGTCGCCGAAGCGGGTGAAAACGACCAGGCTCTCGAGCAGATGGTAGCCGTCGGCGCGCTTGCCGGTGACGTGCAGCGCCAGATTTATCTTGGCGGGCGCAAGCCACGTCCGGGCTGCGGCATCCAAACTGTCGGCTGCTGACGGGATGATGATCAGTCCTTGGCCAGGCGGTATTCGCCGGTCTTGGGATCCTGGACCAGCGTGCCGTTGGTGCCGTTGGCTGCCTGCTTTTCGGTGCGCCGCACCTTGGCGGTCACACGTTCGGCCTCGCGGACGAAGGTGCGGTAGCCGAAATAAGCGGCTGCGCCGACAACTGCGAAGAAAATGATCTGTGGCATTTCAAAGCTCCTCCCTCGCAAGGCGGCAAGGCAGACTGTCAAGCCCTCATGCTAGACGCTTTCCCTGCTTTTTCAAAGCCCGAAGCGCGCCCACAATGCGCGCTCTTCCGCCGCATCGATCACGCCGCTTGCGGCGGCGGCGGCAATATCGGGCGCCGAAACGTTCGAGCCGAACAGGCCGATGCGGCCAAACAGGCCACGCGGCGCGGTGACCAGCCTGAGCTGGGTTTTCGCGCCGAAGCGGGTTTTCAGTACCGTGCGCATGTCGCTCAACGCATCGACGAGGCCAAGCTCCAGCCCTTTCTTGCCGGTCCAGAACAGGCCGGTGAACAGGTCCGGATCGTCCTTCAGCTTGGTGCCACGGCGTTCCCTGACCAGGTCGATGAAGGTCTCGTGCACTTCCAGCTGCAGCGCCTTCAGGCGCTCGACGTCTTCCCTCTTCTCCGGCTTGAACGGGTCGAGCACCGCCTTGTTCTGGCCGGCGGTGTGGACACGGCGCTCGACACCGATCTTCTTCATCAGTTCGGGAAAGCCGAACGAGGCCGAGACGACACCAATCGAACCGACGATGGAGGACGGATCGGCAAAGATCTCGTCGCCGGCGACCGCGATCATGTAGCCGCCCGAGGCCGCCACATCCTCGACGAAGACCAGCACCTTCTTGTTCTTCTCGACCGCGAGGTCACGGATGCGCTTGAAGATCAGCCGCGACTGCACCGGCGAGCCGCCAGGCGAATTGATCGAAATGGCGACGGCGGGCGCATCGAACAGGAACGCCTTTTCGATGAGGGCGGCGGTGGACGCCAAGGACAGGCTCGGCCGGAACGGGCCGCCGCCGGCCATGATGGTGCCATGCAGCCTGATGACGGGAATGGTGACGACGCTGGATCGCCAGGATTTCGGCAGCAGGCGGTTGAAAAGGCGTTTCACGAGGTGGCTGTCTCCAAATGGCTTCAACGCATGTAGGGATTTGCGGGTCAACGGCAATGCTGCAATCCATCTCAGCCAACTGTGTGCCGGTTTTGCGGCAACGACACTGACGGGCCCAAAATCAATCGCCAAACAGCGACGCCAGTCCGTTGTTGATCATCTCGGTTCGTTCCGACGGGCCGTCGCCCGTTTGCCCATGCAGCATCAAAGGCGGGCGGATCGACAGCTTGCCGCGCGCGCCGAGCGCTGCCCTAACGACAATGCGGATTGCGGCTGCTTCCGGGCGCGGATGCACGGCCAGCATCTCGGCGTCGCCGAAGCGGCCCGACAGCGCATGGAGGAGGTCGCCAAGCTGTTCCGGCCGCGCAATGACGGCCAGGCCGCCGCGCGGCTTGGCGACGGCAGCCGCACTTCGGATCCAGCTCTCGAACAGCCCGTCGTCCATGACATGCGCTTGCCGCCGCAGCGGATCTGGCGTGGCGCGGTCCTGCGCCGCGTTGAAGGGCGGGTTCATGATGACGAAATCGAAGGAATTGTCGGCAAGGCCGGCTTGCGTCCGCGCCCGGCCCGACAGCGTGACGTCGGCGGTCAGCACCGAGGCGCGATTGCCGAGATGCGCATTGCCGGGATGGGCGAGCGTGGTTGTGGCGAAGCCTGCCATCTCGGTCGACCGTTCGACGAGCACGACCTGCGCCTCTGGGCAGCGCGACAGCACGGCAAGACCCGCCGCACCGGCGCCGGCGCCGAAATCGGCGAGGCGTCCAGCAAAGCCGGATGGAACTGCTGCCGCCAGCATCATGGCATCCATCCCGGCGCGATGCCCTGTCCTGGGCTGGACCAGCCAGAAGCGGCCGCGATGGAAGGCATCGACCGTATGGGCCGGCGTATCGCTGGTAAGCGCGCTCGCTTCAGCCATTATGTCTGGCGGATTTCGTTCTCGATGCCGGCGTCTTTCAAGATGCGCCGCGCCTGATCGGCCTGGTCGGCATCGACCATGACGCGCTTCTGCAAAAGACCGATCGACCCTTCGAGAATGCTCATGTTCTGGTCGGCGACGAAGCAGGCAATCCCGGCATCGCGCATCAGCGATTCGACGAAGGAGATGATCACGGCATCGTTGGTGCGCACGAGTTCTATCATCGGACGAAGTTCGCAGGTTGCAGCGTTGATGTAAACGCTGGAGCATGGCGCCGAAAAGTGTGGAGCGGTTTTCGGGCAACGGCATGCGGTCGCTAAGGTTGACACGCCGTCACCGCAGCCGCGCCAATTCGCCTCTTGCCGTGCCCGTATGTGCCGCCCTAGAGTCCCAGGCGGGACCAGGGTGCCGTCGCACGCGTGATCAAAGACGGGAGTGTTTGTTGGTGGGTGTCGTTCTCAACATCGAAAACGGGAAGCGGGAACCCGCCTCCATCAAGGATCTCATCGACCTGACAGCAGCCGATATGGGGCGCGTCAACAAACTGATCCTGTCCAAGGCCGGCTCCGACGTCGAGATGATCCCGGAGGTCGCCAATCATCTGATCTCGTCGGGCGGCAAAAGGCTGCGTCCCATGCTGACGCTCGCGGCGGCCCAGATGTTCGGCTATTCCGGCGAGGGCCACGTCAAGCTCGCCACCGCGGTCGAGTTCATGCACACCGCCACGCTGCTCCACGACGACGTCGTCGACGAGAGCGGCATGCGGCGCGGCAAAAAGACTGCCCGCATGATCTGGGGCAACCAGGCGAGCGTGCTGGTCGGCGATTTCCTGCTCGGCCAGGCTTTTCGCATGATGGTCGATGTCGGTTCGCTGGAAGCGCTCGACATCCTGTCCAGCGCCGCCTCGATCATCGCCGAGGGCGAGGTGATGCAGCTGGCGGCAGCCAAGAACCTGGATACCACCGAGGACGAGCATTTCGCCGTCATCAAGGCCAAGACCGCGGCGCTGTTCTCGGCTGCCGCCGAGGTCGGTCCGGTCATCGCATCGGCGACGCGCAACGATCGCGCCGCATTGCGCTCCTACGGCATGAATCTCGGCCTTGCCTTCCAGCTCATCGACGATGCGCTGGATTATGGCGGCTCCAGCCAGGAGCTGGGCAAGAATGTCGGCGACGATTTCCGCGAAGGCAAGGTTACGCTGCCGGTCATCCTCGCCTACCGGCGCGGCACCAAGGCCGAGCGCACCTTCTGGAAGCGCGCCATCGAGGACAATGTCACCGACGATGCCGGCCTGGAAAAGGCGATCGGCCTGATGACCCGCCATGGCGCCATTGCCGACACCATCGGACGGGCCCGCCATTTCGGCGAGATCGCCCGCGACGCGCTGGCGCCGCTGGAGGCGGCGCCGCAGAAATCGGCGCTGATCGACGTCATCGACTTCTGCATCAGCCGGGTGAACTGACCCGCGCCTGGCGCCAAAGCAAGTTTGCATGCAAAATCGGGCAATCACCGCTCGACAATCGGCAGCAGTGCAAATTATCTATAAAACATGGCAAAGACCGCAGACGACACCATCGCCGTGCGCATCAGCAAGGTGCTGGCGGATCGCATCATATCGGGCGCGATCGAGCCGGGAGCCCGGTTGCGGCAGGATCACATCGCCGAGGAATTCCAGACCAGCCATGTCCCGGTGCGCGAAGCCTTCCGGCGCCTCGAGGCGCAAGGGCTGGCGGTCAGTGAGCCCAGGCGGGGCGTGCGCGTCGCCGCTTTCGATCTCGGCGAGGTAAGGGAAGTCGCCGAAATGCGGGCAGCCCTCGAAGTGCTGGCGCTGCGCCATGCCGCGCCGCATCTGACGGCTTCCATTCTCAATCTTGCCGAAGAAGCCACAAAGGCCGGCGACAAATCCCGCGATGTCCGCTCTTGGGAGGAGGCCAACCGCACCTTCCACCGGCTGATCCTGGCGCCCTGCGGCATGCCGCGGCTCATCGCCACCATCGACGATTTGCACGCCGCAAGCGCCCGCTTCCTGTTCGCCGCATGGCGCTCGGAATGGGAAATCCGCACCGACCAGGATCATCGCGCGATCCTGAGCGCGCTGCGGCAGGGCAATACCGAATCGGCCGCCGCCACGCTTGGCCGGCACGTGCAGTGGATCGGGCAGAAACCGGTCAAGACCGCGTCAGGCAAGATGCGCGAAGCGTTTGCCATTGTTGGGTAGCGATCCTTCACACCCCCCTCTGTCCTGCCGGACATCTCCCCCGCAAGGGGGGAGATCAGCAGCTTTGCCGGCTGCGTTAGTCCTGCAACGTCGGCGATTTGCGAAAGCATAGGCGACATCCGATCTCCCTCCTTGCGGGGGAGATGGCCGGCAGGCCAGAGGGGGGTGCTGTCCCGCCGGCCCTTTCCAATTCCGTTCATCTAGGCACTCAAGATCCATCCTTTTTCACCCGAGGGGTTGCCATCTCCTCGCAAGTATGGATTCGATAATAGATCGAACAACAAAATTATCTATAATTACAAACCAACAGGGAAGCCGCCATGACCGACATCGCCTTTTCGCCCTCCAAGCCATCCTTCAGCCCGTTGCGCCTGCAAACCCGATCGCTTGGCTGGCAGGTCGGGGCCGTCGTCATCGGCACGCTGTTCCTGGCGCTGTCGTCCTACATCGAGGTGCCGATGGTGCCGGTGCCGGTCACCATGCAGACCTTCGCAGTGACGCTGATCGGCGCGCTCTATGGCTGGCGGCTTGGCGCCATCACCATCATCGCCTGGCTGGTCGAGGGCGCAGTGGGCCTCCCGGTTCTGGCCAGCGGCGCCTCCTGGTTCTACACCGGCGGCTATCTCCTGTCGTTCCCCATTGTCGGTGCTCTGGTCGGCTGGCTTGCCGAACGCGGCTGGAATGGCAACCGGGTTGGCTTTGCCTTCCTCGCCATGCTGCTCGGCAACCTGCTTTGCCTGGTGATCGGCACTGTGTGGCTCGCCGCCATCATTGGTGCCAAGGCGGCGATCGTCTCCGGCTTCCTGCCGTTCATCGTCGGCGGCTTGCTCAAGTCGGCGCTTGGCGCCGCCACGCTGAAGCTGTTTTCCGGCAACAAGGCGAGCCGGGTCGGAACCGCGTCCTGACCAATGACCATCAGGCTGCGCTCCCATCACCTGCTTTGCCTGCTGACCTATGTCGGCAAAGGGTACAGCGCAGCCTTCGTCGCCAATTATGACGTGATCGCGAAACGTCTGGGCCGGGGTGAGGATATCCTGATCGTCTCCGGCCCCGACGATATCTGCCAACCGCTGCTCGGCGAGGCCGAGCCGCATTGTTTGCGCGAAAGCGCCGCCGCCCGGGACGAACTGGCGGCACGCGATGTCGGCAAACTGCTGGCCCGGCCGATCCGGGCCGGCGCCCGCCTCAGCCTCGACGCGGCAACGCTTGCCGGTCTGCGCGCGGCCTTTGCAGCCGGCGTGACGCGTGAGGCCTGCCAGGGTTGCGAATGGGCCGGCCTGTGCACCACTGTCGCGGCAGGCGGATATCGCGATGTCAGGCTGTAGCTCCCAACCCCGATCTGCTATTATCCCGAACCGACAGTGTGTGCGTCGCCATGGTTTGTTAATCGGGTGACCCGATTGTGAATTCGGCCCGGATTGAAGCCTGACCCCAAAAAGGCCATGCTTTGGCAGGAAACATCGAGTCTATGGCTTCTCCGCGCCGACGCGGGATGGCGCTTGGCTGAAAGGGATACGATGCGGCAAGGACGTGCGCGCTGGCTCGCGGGGCTGGCAATTATGGCAGGGATGGCGATTTCTCCGCTGCCTGCCTACGCCAAGGAATCGACCGACCCGGTCAAGATCACCTCCTTCTCGGGCGCCTATCTCGCCGCCCGCATCGCCGAAGGCGACAACGACCTCGACAATGCCATCGCTTATTACAAGCAGGCGCTCGCCTTCAATCCCGGCGACACCTCGCTGCAGCAAAGCCTGATGCTGTCGCTGATCGCGCAAGGCCGCTTCGAGGAATCGCTGGTCTATGCCGACAAGCTCAAGGCAGTTCCCGACGTCGAGCGCTTCTCGCGTCTGGCTCTGGCGGTCGATTCCTTCCACAAGAAGGATTTCACCAAGGCGCAGTACTGGCTCAAGCTGTCGCTCGAATCCGATCTCGACCGGCTGATTTCCGGCGTCATGTCCGGCTGGGCACAAGCGGGCGCCGGCGACCCCACCGGGGCGATGGCCTCGATCGACAAACTGCAGGGGCCTGACTGGTTCGGCCTGTTCAAGTCCTTCCACCGCGCGCTGATCGCCGATGCCGCAGGCCTGTCGGATAAGGCCGACGCGCTTTATGACGCGACCCTGACCGACGTCACGGCCGGCGGTGCCGCGCCCGAGACATGGATGCGCAACGCCCAGGCCTACGCGTCTTTCCTGGCGCGCAAGGGCAACAAGAACAAGGCGCTCTACGTGCTCGACAAGGCCGAGGCGTTCGCGCCCGGCAAGCTCGACATCCAGGCGCTTCGCGACAGGATCAGCAAGGGCGACAAGATCGAGCCTTTCGTCGCCAGTCCCTCCGAAGGCGCCGCTGAAATCCTGCTCGACCTCGCCATCGCGCTCAATCGCGGCGGCGGCGAGCCGTTCGTGCGCCTCTATCTGCAATATGCGCTCGCGCTCAAGCCCGACAGCGACGCCGCTTTGGTGCAGCTTGCCGCCGTTGCGGAGCAGCTGAAGGACGGCGAAGGCGCCATTGCGCTCTATAGCCGCATTCCAGCCTCCTCGCCGCTGAAGGAGCTTTCCGACCTGCAGCTCGGCCTCAACCTTGCCGATCTCAACCGTCACGATGAGGCGATCGCCCATCTCAAGGCATTCGTCGAAGCTCACCCCGATGACATGCGCGCCTATCTGGCGCTGGGCGGGGTCTATGCGTCGAAGGAGGATTTCCGCTCCGCCGCCACTCTCTACGACAAGGCGGTCGCGGTGCTGAAGACGCCGACCAATGCCAACTGGAACATCTACTATCAGCGCGGCATCGCCTATGAGCGGCTGAAGGAATGGCCCAAGGCCGAACCGAACTTCCTCAAGGCGCTGGAACTGTTCCCCGACCAGCCGCAGGTGCTGAACTATCTCGGCTATTCCTGGGTCGACATGAACATGAACCTCAAGGAAGGCCTGGCGATGATCCAGAAGGCCGTCGACCTCAGGCCGAGCGACGGCTACATTGTCGATTCGCTGGGCTGGGCCTATTTCCGCATGGGCCGGTTCGACGACGCCGTGCGCGAAATGGAGCGCGCCGTGTCGCTCAAGCCGGAAGATCCGGTGCTCAACGACCATCTCGGCGATGCCTATTGGCGCGTCGGCCGCAAGCTCGAAGCCACTTTCCAGTGGAATCAGGCGCGCGACCTGAAGCCGGATCCCGATGTGCTTGCCATTTTGCAGCAGAAGCTGATGAAGGGCTTGCCGCCGATCGAATCCAACACGGCGCAGGAAACCCCGAAGGTCAAGCCGGCCACCCCGCCAGCGCCGAAGGGGTGATCGGGCCATACTTCTGATGAAACGGGGCTCGCTGAGCCCCGTTTTTTCGGTTTGGTGTCTTAGAGCAATTCCAGGAAAGTGTGCGCGGTTTTCCGTTCGGAATTGCGACAGAAACAAAGAGATAGAGACGCCCTATCGGGATCGTCATTCTATGGCGGAGCAAGGAGCGAAGCGACGCGGCGCAGACCCAGCGTTGGCGCTCATTCTAGAACAGCTTTCGGTAGACGACGAACCCCGAGAGATCGCCGATCTTGTCGTAGAGCTTTATCGCCGTGTGGTTGGTTTCGTGTGTCAGCCAGTAGACGCGGCTGGAGCCTGCGGTTTGCGCCCTGGTATAGACGTCTTCGATCAGTGCCCGGCCGACGCCCTTGCCGCGCGACGCCTCATTGGTGAAGAGATCCTGCAGATAGCAGTTCGGCGAAATCGCCGTCGTGGTGCGGTGGTAGAGATAGTGGACAAGGCCGAGAAGCTTGCCTTCGCTCTCGGCGACCAGCGCATGCATCGGCTCATAGGCATCGAAGAAGCGCGACCATGTCATTGCAGTGATGTCACCGGGCAGGGCGGTCTCGCCCGAGCGGCCGTAAAACGCATTGTAGCCGTCCCACAGCGGCAGCCATTGCTCGTAATCCTCTCGGGTGACGGGGCGTACGGTGAACTGGCCTTGCATGGCTGAACCTTTGTCGTTGAAGCTGGGCGAGCAAACGGCCACCGGCACCGTCCGGCAATGGGCCAGTCCGAAGCAAAGCGTTCAACCTCTCATCAAGGCGGCCATAGGCGCTGCCTTGACGCCTACCGGCCCGGCAACTAGGGAATGTCTTCTTTTTCGCGCTTTCCGAGGCCGCCGTGACGTCAGACAGTCCAGCCCATATGCATCCCAGCCGCTCGTTCCAGGGGCTGATCCTGACCCTGCACAATTACTGGGCCGCCTATGGCTGCGTCATCCTGCAGCCTTACGACATGGAAGTCGGCGCCGGCACCTTCCATCCGGCCACCACGCTGCGCGCGCTCGGGCCCAAGGGCTGGAACGCCGCCTACGTCCAGCCCTCGCGCCGGCCCAAGGACGGCCGCTACGGCGAAAACCCCAACCGGCTGCAGCATTATTACCAGTACCAGGTGATCCTGAAGCCCAACCCGCCGAACCTGCAGGAACTCTATCTCGGCTCGCTCAAGGCGATCGGCGTCGATCCGTTGCTGCACGACATTCGCTTCGTCGAGGACGACTGGGCAAGCCCGACGCTTGGCGCCTGGGGGCTCGGCTGGGAGTGCTGGTGCGACGGCATGGAAGTGTCGCAGTTCACGTATTTCCAGCAGGTCTGCGGCATCGAATGCGCGCCGGTGGCGGGAGAACTGACCTACGGCCTGGAGCGGCTGGCCATGTATGTGCAGGGCGTCGACAATGTCTACGACCTCAACTTCAATGGCCGAGAAGGCGCCGAAAAAGTCACCTATGGCGATGTCTTCCTGCAGGCCGAGCAGGAATATTCCAGGCACAACTTCGAATATGCCAACACCGCCATGCTGCTCAGGCATTTCGAGGACGCCGAAGCCGAATGCAAGGCGCTGCTCGCGGCCGGCGCCCCGGCTTCGAACGACAATCTGCAGATGCACCGCATGGTCTTCCCGGCCTATGACCAGTGCATCAAGGCCAGCCACGTCTTCAACCTGCTCGACGCGCGCGGCGTGATTTCGGTGACCGAGCGGCAGAGCTACATCCTGCGGGTGCGCAATCTGGCGAAAGCCTGCGGCGAGGCATTTTTGCAGACCCAGGCCGGCGGGCTCGCCGCCTGAGGTTCAGGCTCACTTCATCATTTCGGGGGAAATGTTGATTGGCGCCGAGAACTGGCCAGACGATCCCGCCATGGTCCGCATAGCCTGCCGCACACCCGGCATCGAGAAGGCGCCATGCACCTGCGCGGCGAAACAGGCGCTGAGCGCGATGATCTGGAGAAGTCTCGATGCCGTTTTCATGGTCGTTCAGCCAATAGGTCCCTGCCTGAGCGTTGGTCGCTTCAGCGCTGCGTTTGGTTCATGGAAATCTTTGATCCAAGGACGGGCGGGCTGGTTGCGGCCCGACAGCGGCGGTCAAATTTCTGGAAACAGCGGTCAGCCGAGTTGCTATGCCCTCTTACCTCCCCCTAGATGGGGAGGTCGCCGCGAAGCGGCGGGTGGGGGTGACAGCGCGACGTTCCATGCCAAAACTCGATCGATTCAAGCTGCAGTCTGCGCAAAGGCTTCGCGCGGCGATGACCGACGAGGAACGCATCCTGTGGCGGCATCTGTGGCGCATTCCAGTAGAAGGCACTCATTTTCGCAGGCAGGCGTCGGTAGGCGTTTACTTCCCTGATTTCACCTCCCACCGGCTGAAGCTGATCATTGAGGTGGACGGTGTCCATCACAGCTTCGATGACCAGCTGCGCCATGACGAGCGTCGAACGAAATGGTTCGAGAGCCAGGGTTATCGAGTCATCCGCTTCTGGAACCATGAAATCAAAAACGAACTGGATTCCGTGCTCGATACGATCTATGCGGCGGTGGAAGAACGAAAATCACACCTGCGTTTGCGCGATGGTGCCGAAGGTATCGGCGGCTGAGAGGTCGCCACCCCACCCCGGCGCTGCGCGCCGACCCTCCCCATCGAAGGGAGGGTGGGAGCTTAACTATGCCTGATCTGCTCGTAGAACTCCGCTCGGGAGAGATTCCCGCCCAGTCGCGCGCCCGCAGCGCCGGAGGCGCGAGGACGCGCAATCAGGAAGAAGGCATGCGGGTGGAGAAACTCTGATGCCGGATTTGTTGCTGGAATTTCGCTCCGAGGAAATACCGGCCCGGCCGCGCGCCCGCAGCGCCGGAGGCGCGAGGACGCGCAATCAGGAAGAAGGCATGCGGGTGGAGAAACTCTGATGCCGGATCTTTTGCTCGAACTTCGTTCCGAGGAAATTCCCGCCCGCATGCAGCGCAAGGCGGCGGGCGATCTCAGGAAGATGCTGACCGACGGTCTGGTCGAGGCGGGTCTGACCTATGACGCCGCGCGCGAATACTGGACGCCGCGGCGCCTGGCGCTCGATGTCAGGGGCCTGACCGCGCGCTCGAAGGATATCCACGAGGAGATCAAGGGGCCGTCGACGACGGCCCCGGAACAGGCGGTGCAGGGTTTTCTGCGCAAGGCAGGCCTTGCCTCGGTTGCCGAGGCGCATGTTCATTCCGATCCGAAGAAGGGCGATTTCTACGTCGCCCATATTTCGAAGCCGGGCAGGGCGGCGGAAGAAATCATCGCCGAACTGGTGCCGGCCATCATTCGCGGCTTCCCCTGGCCGACATCGATGCGCTGGGGGCCGGCTTCAGCCAAGCCCGGTTCGCTGCGCTGGGTGCGGCCGCTGCAGACGATTCTGTGCACCTTCGGCCCGGAGACCGAGGAGCCGGTGGTGGTCGATTTCGAGATCGATGGCATCCGCTCGGGCAATATCACCTACGGCCATCGTTTCATGGCGCCGGGAGAAATCACCGTGCGCCGCTTCGACGATTACGTGACCAAGCTGGAAGCGGCCAAGGTCGTGCTCGATGGCGACCGCCGCAAGGAGATCATCCTTGCCGACGCCCGCAACCTCGCCTTCGCCAACGGGCTCGATCTGGTCGAGGACGAAGGGTTGTTGGAAGAAGTGTCGGGCCTGGTCGAATGGCCGGTGGTGCTGATGGGCGAATTCGAGCAGGCCTTTCTTGCCATACCGCCAGAAGTGGTCCGGCTGACCATCCGCGCCAATCAGAAATGCTTTGTCACCCGGCGGCAGGGCGACGGCGAAAACCTCTCCAACCGCTTCATCCTCACCGCCAACATCGAGGCCAAGGACGGCGGCAAGGAGATCGCGCACGGCAACGGCAAGGTGGTGCGTGCCCGCCTGTCGGACGCGCTGTATTTCTGGAAGACCGACCAGGGCGATCTGCCGGATCTGGAGCAGCTCGAGGCGTCGGCGAAGAAATTCGGGCTCGATCTGAAAAAGCCGCTCGACCAGCGCATGGCCCGCCTCGACCATCTCAACGTCACCTTTCACGCCGAGCTCGGTACGCAAGGCGATCGGGTGGAGCGGATCAAGCGGCTGGCGCAGGAGCTGGCGCCAACAGTGGCGCAGTCGATCTCCCCCCTTGAGGGGGAGATGGCCGGCAGGCCAGAGGGGGTCGCTTCGGCTGCCGCGACGCCGTCCGGTCTCTCGAAGAAAGAGGGAGTTGGCACTCCACGCGAGACGACCCCCTCTGTCGCCTTCGGCGACATCTCCCCCTCAAGGGGGGAGATTACCGCGCTCGCCGCTCGCGCCGCCGTGCTGGCCAAGGCTGATCTCACGACAGAAGCAGTGGGCGAGTTTCCGGAACTGCAAGGCGCAATGGGCCGCAAATACGCGCTGCTGCAGGGCGAGCATCCGTCCGTGGCTGCGGCGATCGAGGAGCACTACAAACCGCAAGGTCCGTCGGATAGCGTGCCGACCAATCCGGTGTCGATTGCCGTCGCGCTGGCCGACAAAATCGATACGCTGGTCGGTTTCTGGGCCATTGATGAAAAGCCGACGGGGTCTAAGGACCCTTACGCGCTGAGAAGGGCCGCGCTTGGCGTGGTGAGAATCTTGGTCGAGAACGGGATCTCACTGCCGCTGACATCGCTCTTCGATAGTGCCTATCAAACGGCGAGTTATCTCGCGTCTAAGGCTGGACGGGCCTTTGGCCCCGACCTCCTCGCCTTCTTCCACGACCGCCTGAAAGTCTATCTCCGCGACCAGGGCGCTCGGCATGATCTCATTGACGCCGTGCTGGCAGGTGGTGGAAGCGCGCCAATCTCCCCCATTGTGGGGGCGGCGAAGCCGACGAAGGGGGGCGCTGTCCCGCCGACCTCTCATTCTGGCGCGCCCCCCTCTGCCCTGCCGGGCATCTCCCCCACAAGGGGGGAGATCGGCCAATCGCAGTCGGACGACCTCCTGCAGATCGTGCGTCGCGTCGAAGCTCTGGGGTCCTTCCTCGACACCGAGGACGGCAAGAACCTGCTCGCCGGCGCCAAGCGGGCGGCCAACATTCTGGCTGCCGAGGAGAAGAAGAAAACGCGCGTCGCCGAGACTGTTGAGCCGGCGCTGTTTCGCGAGGAGGCCGAGAAATCGCTGTTTGCAGCGGTGAATCAGGCGGAGAGAGAAGCCGGCGAAGCTATTCAAAACGAAGACTTTTCCGCCGCCATGCTGGCGCTTAGCGTGCTGCGTGAACCGGTTGATTCATTCTTTGAAGGCGTTCTCGTGAATGATGAGGACCAGGCCGTGCGCGCCAACCGCCTGGCGCTGCTGGCTCGCATCCGCACGGCCACCGATCAGGTCGCGGATTTTTCCAGGATAGCTGGCTAAAGGGCAGATAAGCCCGAAGACAGCGACGACAAGGGCGGTGCTCCCACGCCGCCCTTCTTGTCCGGAACCAACGTGTCAGTCTTGAGGCTGACTCCGTCAGTCCTCCCGAGGTTGACGAAGTCAATCCTCCAAAATGCTGACATGCACGCTGTCTGAATAGACGTCGACCTGGATCAGCGGCTCGCCATTGACGATGGCGTTCCGTGTCGAGGAGCTCATCGCGCCACCGCGCTTCAGCATGCGTTCCAGATACGCGCGATCATCGTTGCTGCGGAACCAGTCATCGCCCTGGTCGTCGGCATCGCGCCGGTGGAACTTGTGCCAGTTGGCACGGTCCTGCCGCACCATCTGTGCTGCGCTGCTCAGCTCATAGCCGTCGCTGGCATGGTGGTCGCGATCGGAAATGCGCGCGACGTAGGACCCTAGCTCGTCACCGGCCTGCGCGCCGCCGACAGCTATAGGTGACGCCAGCAACAGGCCGGCAATAGTCAAAGATTTCGTCATGTTCATGATAACCCCTCGCTCTCCTAGAACCCGGCGCGCTCATGCCAAACCCGATTGGCGAAATTGGGGCCGCCGCCGCCAAGCCGATCGTGCGCCGGGCTGTCGATCGGCGTCAAGCGGCATGGATCGGCCGTCTGTCTTGGCCGACTGTTTTGGCTGAATGGCCTACTCGGCTTTGCCGACGCCCTCGATCGGCTGCTGCGGTGTTGTTGCCGGCTGCGGCGCTGCCGGTTGCGACTCGGGCTTGCCGTTCGATGCCGTTGCAGTTCCGGCTGGTGCGGTCTCTGCCGTCGGCTCAGTTGCCGGCGCCGCGGCGCTCGCCCTGGCCGGAGCCGGCGCGGCGAAGGCGCCGCCGACGATGCCGCCGCGAATGATCATCGGATCCTGCCTAGGCTTTTCGGGGATCGCCGCGACCTTTTCATAAGTCACATCGGGCTGGGCATCGCCGAGCGCGACGATCGATGGCGTCGAGGCGGTCCTGACCGGTTCGGATCCGCCAACCTTGATGACCGATGGCGTCGAGGTCGAGACGCCGAGAAAGACGATCGACGAGGCGTGCGCCCCACCGGTCATCGCCGCCAGGGTGAAACCAAGCGCTCCAAGCACACGCATCGACATCGAAACCGTCCCCTTGCCCAACAAGCCGCCAGCCCTAACCCAAGTAGCCTTAACCCGAGTGGATTGATGCCGGCTTGCAGGGAAACATAGCATTTTAGGCATTGATAATTCGCCAACGCCGGCTTGCCCGAAAACCACTGCCGTATTAGAGCAATTCCAGGAAAAGTGAGTAGCGGTTTTCCGTCCGGAATTCCGCAAAAACAAATACTTAGAGCGTTTAAGCGAACAGCTGAACCGCTCTAATGCATGTCGCTCAAAAGTGGCCCCGGTTTTGAGAGAACGACATGCATCAAAACAAAGACCTAAAGCGCGTCGCATGAATCCGGTTCAGCGCGACGCGCTTTAGGTCCGGTGCCTGTGAGGGGAAGCGAGTGGCTGAGATACTATCCGTCGGCGAAGCGATGGAGCAGGCGTTGGCGCTGCTCGAGGGCGGCGACGTGGTCGCCATCCCGACGGAGACCGTCTACGGACTGGCCGGCGACGCGACCAATGGCGTCGGCGTCGCCCGTATCTTCGAAGCCAAGGGCCGGCCGCGCTTCAACCCGCTGATCGCCCATGTCGCCGATCTGGCGATGGCCGAGCGCATTGCAACCTTCGATCCGCTGTCGAAAAGACTGGCCGAGGCGTTCTGGCCGGGGCCGCTGACGCTGGTGCTGCCGCTCCGACCCGGCAACGGCATCCATCCGCTGGTCACCGCCGGGCTCGATACGATCGCGCTCCGCATGCCGAGGGGCTTCGGCGGCGAGCTGATCGCCAGGCTCGGCCGGCCGCTGGCCGCGCCCAGCGCGAACTCTTCGGGCAAGATAAGCGCGACGACAGGGCAAGCCGTGGCGGCCGATCTCGGCGCCAAAATCCGGCTGGTGGTCGATGGCGGCGCCACCCCGGTCGGGCTGGAATCGACCATCGTCAAGGTCGAAGGCAACAGCGTGCGGCTGCTGAGGCCAGGCGGCATCGCTGCCGCCGATATCGAGGCCGTCACCGGCATCAAGCTGCAGCGCGGCGCGACAGCCGGCATCGAGGCGCCCGGCATGCTGGCGTCGCATTATGCGCCGCGCGCATCGGTGCGGCTCGATGCACAGAGTGTGGCTGAAGGCGAGGCCTTGCTGGCCTTTGGTGGCGACCGCGCCGAAGGCTGGCAAGCGGCGGCCGCCTTGCGCAACCTGTCCGCGTCAGGCGATTTGCGCGAAGCCGCAAGCAATCTGTTCGCGTATTTGCAGGAACTCGACCGCAGCGGTGCGGCGACGATCGCCGTCGAGCCGATCCCGTTCGATGGGCTCGGCGAGGCGATCAACGATCGGCTGTTTCGTGCCGCTGCCCCCCGTGACAAGCTCGATTGAGCGCCATAGTTTGCGCCCATGAACGACGCACCCTTCGACCTCGATCCCGCTCTCATCGCCCGCTTCGCGGCAATCGTCGGCGACAAATATGCGCTGCGCGACCAGGCCGATATTGCGCCGTATCTTACCGAGCGGCGCGGTCTGTGGCATGGCAGGACCGCCTTGGTGCTGCGTCCCGGCAGCGTCGACGAGATCAGCCGGATCATGCGCCTGGCGAGCGAGACGGGAACGCCGGTCGTGCCGCAAAGCGGCAACACCGGGCTGGTCGGCGCCCAGGTGCCTGACGCATCCGGCCGCGAGATCGTGCTTTCTTTGTCGCGGCTGAACCGCATTCGCGAGATCGACGTCTTCTCCAACACGGTAACAGTCGAGGCCGGCGTTATCCTGCAGACGCTGCAGGAAGCGGCCGATGCCACCGACCGGCTGTTTCCGCTGTCGCTCGCCGCGCAAGGGTCCTGCCAGATCGGCGGCAATCTCTCGTCCAATGCCGGCGGCACCGGCGTGCTTGCCTATGGCAATGCGCGCGAACTCTGCCTCGGCGTCGAAGTGGTGCTGCCGACCGGCGAGGTCTTCGACGATCTGCGCAAATTGAAGAAGGACAACACCGGCTACGATCTGAAGAACCTGTTCGTCGGCGCCGAAGGCACGCTCGGCATCATCACCGCAGCGGTGCTGAAACTGTTTCCCAAGCCCAAGGGGCGCGAAGTGGCCTTTGCCGGCCTGTCGTCGCCGGAAGCAGCGCTTTCGCTGTTCAGCCTGGCGATGGACCGGGCAGGGGCGGCACTCACCGCCTTCGAGCTGATCGGCCGGCGTCCGTATGATTTCACGCTGCGCCATGCGCAGGGCGTCACGCGGCCGCTGGCGCAGGATTGGCCATGGTATGTGTTGATGCAGGTGTCGTCGGGCCGTTCGGCCGAGGACGCCAGGGGGCTGATCGAAGAAGTGCTGTCGGCAGGCCTCCAGCAAGGCATCGTCGGCGACGCGGTGATCGCGGCCAGCCTGGCGCAGGGCGACGCGTTCTGGAACTTCCGCGAGGTGCTGCCGGATTCGCAAAAGCCCGAAGGTGCTTCGATCAAGCATGATATTTCGGTGCCGGTGGCATCCATCCCGGCGTTTATCGAAAAGGCGGCCGGTGCAGTGGCTTCGGTCAGTGCTGGTGCGCGCGTGGTCTGCTTCGGCCATATGGGCGACGGCAATCTCCACTACAACATCTCCCGGCCGGAGGGCGGTGACGATGAAGCGTTTCTCGGCCTCTACCACGCCATGAACCATGCCGTGCACGATGTTGTGCGCTCCTTCCAGGGTTCGATCTCGGCCGAGCATGGCATCGGCCAGTTGAAGCGCGACGAGCTGATCGCCACCGCGCCGCCCATGGCGATCGAGCTGATG
This sequence comes from Mesorhizobium sp. M0217, assembly GCF_040321955.1. Lineage (NCBI taxonomy): Bacteria > Pseudomonadati > Pseudomonadota > Alphaproteobacteria > Hyphomicrobiales > Phyllobacteriaceae > Mesorhizobium > Mesorhizobium sp. M0217. Next base: position 259,310 of record NZ_JAMYSN010000004.1, read on the forward strand.
CGCCGGGTGAAGGCGGCCTTCGACCCGGCCGGCATCATGAATCCCGGTAAGGTTATCTGATCCTTTCAACATTTTGTGGCTGGTCTCATTCCGATAACCATCGCCTGAGATCAGCAAAATTTAACTGACTTTCTTAAGCCGGGCGGCAGAAGCTCGCGCTAATGTTTCACACAACGAGGCCGGGAAAACCGGCCCGGAGAGACCCGCAAAACGGCTCTCAGGAGAAACACAGGAAGGCAGCAGATGAACAGTGTATTGAAGCCCGTCTGGGCCGGGCGCAACATGCGCCTCGACCCATTCCGCCTGCCGCAAGTGGTGAGCTATGCCACGCGCGACGACTATGGCGACGTTACCTTCACCATCGACCAGCGCGGCGCCGTCATCCGCCGCACGCTCGAGATGAGCGGCGTGCCGGCGATCATCGCGCTGCCCGCCAACGCGTTTCGCGGCGTCGCCGCCCGCGCGATGGAGGATGCGCAAGGCAATGTCACGGTAACCCTCGAACTCCTGCACAACGACCCGATGCTGTCGGTGCCGCTGCTGGTGGCCGACGATCTCGACGACGTCGCCGCCGACTGGCGCGCCTGGGCCGATGCTTACCGGCTGCAGATGCTGCTGATCGAATCCGACGGCATTGCCCGCACGCTTGAGGAATCGCTCGGCGCCGCCATCAAGGCGCTGCCGGCCAAGGATCGCCGCAAGGGCCGGGTCTCGACCACGCGCCGCCCGCGCTTCCTCGCCCGCCGCAGGGCCGGCAATCTCGGGCTGAGACTGGTGATCGACGGCCAGGAGATTATTTCGAGAGAGTAGAGCGCTCTTCTCCTTCCCCCCTTGTGGGGGAAGGTGGATTGCCGCGAAGCGGCAAGACGGATGAGGGGTGTTCCAGGGAACGCCAACGCCTCACTCCGCTGGAGCACCCCTCATCCGTCTCGGCGCTGCGCGTCGATCCACCTTCTCCCACAAAGGGAGAAGGAAGAGGGAGCCTACACCAGCGGCTTTAGCGCCACCCACAGCGCACCGCCGATCAGGCCGATGAAGATCAACCAGCCGACCTGGTTGTTGGATTTGAACAGCCGCAGGCATTGATCGGGATCGTCGATATCCAGAACCGCTATCTGCCGCGCCATATGGGCGCCGGCGGCGATCAGCCCGGCCAGCGCCACCACCGGCGCCTGCGCCGAGGCGAAGGCGATGGCGAAGCAGACCAGCGTGCCGCCATAAAGCCCGACCAGCCAGGTCTTGGTGTTGTCGCCGAACAGCCGCGCCGTCGAGCGCACGCCGACGATGGCGTCGTCTTCCTTGTCCTGATGTGCATAGATGGTGTCGTAGCCGATCACCCACAGGATCGAGCCGATATAGAGCATGATGGCCGGGCCATCGAGATCGCCGAACTCGACCGCCCAGCCCATCAGTGCACCCCAGGAGAAGGCGAGCCCGAGCACCAATTGCGGCCAGTTGGTGAAGCGCTTCATGAAGGGATAGACGGCCACGATCACCAGCGAGGCGATGCCGAGCGGAATGGCGAAGTCGTTGAACTGCAACAGCACGACGAGGCTCAGCAAGGCCTGGATGACCAGGAATATCCAGGCCTGGCGGCGCGTCACCTTGCCGGCCGGCAGCGGCCGCGAACGGGTGCGCTCGACCTTGTTGTCGATGTCCTGGTCGACAATGTCGTTATAGGTGCAGCCGGCGCCGCGCATGGCGACGGCGCCGACGAAGAACAGGAACAGGAACCATGGCGACGGGAGCAATGTGAGCAGCGGGTCGCTTGCGCGCGGATAGGCGCTGGCCGCAAGCGCTGCCGACCACCAGCAGGGCCACAGCAGCAATTGCCAGCCGATCGGCCGGTCCCAGCGCGCAAGCTGCGCGTAAGGCCACAGCCAGCGCGGCAATATCTTGTAGACCCAATGGCCGCTCGGCGCGTCGGCGACGCGGCCCTGTGCGGCTTTCGACTGGATGGTTTCCATCGTGCTGGAGTGGCAGCAGCGGCGTGCGCCGTCAAGCGGCCGCATTGTCGCTCAGGCGGTGAAAATATCGTGGCTGGCAAACCATTCCTTCGCCACCTCCGTGAAGGCCAGCGCCGCCTTCGACAGCCTTTGCCTTGTGTCATGGGTGAGGATGATGCACTGCATCGGCAGCGGATCGGACAGCGGCTTGCAGACCAGCGGCAGCCCGTCATAACTCCTGTCGCCATAAGGCCTGGTGTAGCTCACAGCGACGCCGAAGCCGTTGGCGACCATGCTGCGCTGCAGTTCGAACGAACTCGCCGTCGATTGCGAGACCGGCGACAGGCCGCGGCTGAGGAACAGGTCCAGCATATGCTGCCAGCTATGCGGCTGGTCGGTGGTGATCAAGGGATGGGTCGCCAGCTCCGCCAGGCTGACGCTGGCCTGGCTGGCCAGCGCGTGGCCTTGCGGCAGAAGCGCGTGTGGCCGCAGCTCATGCAGCAGGGTGCGGGCGAAGTGCGAGGGCAGGCCGAGATCGTAGGTCAGGCCGAGATCGATTGCCGCATCGCCGAGCCGCCGGCCGAGCGTCTCGAAGGTCTCGTCGCGGACCACCACGGTGACCGCCGGGCAGCGTTGCGAAAAAGCGCGGATCAGCGCCGGCGCGAAATAAGGCGCCAGATCCTCGAAACAGCCGAGCACAAGTTCGCCGCCGACATCGGCGTCGCGCGTCCCGAGCCCAACCAGTTCGTCCGCTTCGGCCAGCACCTGCTTTGCCTTCGCCACCGCGCTGCGGCCGAACGAGGTCAGCGCGATGCCGCTGCCGCGCTGGCGCACGAATATTTTCTGGCCGAGCGTCGCTTCGACATTGTCGATCGCCACCGAGATCGAGGGTTGCGAGACGTTCAGCATCCGGGCGGCCACGGTGACGCTGCCGTGACGGGCAACAGTGACGAGGTAGCGCAACTGGGTGAGGGTCAGGTTCATAGAGTAAAGCTATAAGGGAGATGAGAAGTTATTATTTTACGCGATGTGCGGCGGCCGCGATAGTCGGTCATCGAAACAGGAGAGACATGACATGGCCGCCAGACATATCGATGCCGCAGCGATTGCCGACTACCAGCGCGACGGCGCGGTCTGCATACGCGGCGCCTTCAATGACTGGGTTGGCACCATCGCCGCCGGCATCGAGCGCAACATGCAAAACCGCAGCGCCACGGCCTCGGACATCGCCAACGGCAAGGGCAGCTTCTTCGACGATTACTGCAATTGGGAGCGCATTCCCGAATTCGTCGACGTGGTGCGCAATTCCCCGGCCGCGGAACTCGCGGCAGCGGCGATGCAGTCGCGCAGCGCCCAGTTCTTCCACGACCATGTGCTGGTCAAGGAACCGGGCACGCAAAAGCCGACGCCTTGGCACCAGGACATCCCGTATTACTTCGTCGATGGCACCCAGACCGTCAGCTTCTGGATTCCGATCGATCCGGTCAAGGAAGCGACGCTGCGGCTGATCGCCGGCTCGCACAAATGGGACAAGATGATCCTGCCGGTGCGCTGGCTCGATGACAGCAATTTCTATGCCGGCGAGGGCGATTATCTGCCCGTGCCGGATCCCGACAAGGACCCGTCGCTGAAGGTGCTCGAATGGGAGATGGAGCCGGGCGACGCCATCCTGTTCGACTTCCGCACCGCGCATGGTGCGCGCGGCAATCCGACCGCGGCGCGTCGCCGGGCGCTGTCGCTGCGCTGGGTCGGCGACGATGCGCGCTATGTCGAGCGCCCCGGCCGTACCTCGCCGCCCTATCCCGGCCATGACATGAAGCCCGGCCAGAAACTGCGCGAGGACTGGTTCCCGGTCGTCTTCCAGAGCTGATACCGGCCGGGGACGCCGTGCTCTCGGCGCGACGTTCCCGTGCGCAACCGGTATGGCGCAAGGTAAAACTCTTGACCCGCGCCGCCCGGGGCAATAGCGCAGTCCCTGTCGTGAAATGACAAGGGACATCGGCATGCGCGTTTTGTTAATCGGCTCCGGCGGCCGCGAACATGCCCTGGCCTGGAAGATCGCGGCCTCGCCGCTTTTGACCAGGCTCTATGCCGCGCCCGGCAATCCGGGCATCGCCCACGAGGCCGAACTGGTCAAGCTCGACATCGCCGACCGTGCCGCTGTTGCCAGCTTCTGCCAGGACAACGCGATCGATCTCGTCGTCGTCGGGCCGGAAGGGCCGCTGGTCGCCGGCATTGCCGACGATCTGCGTGAGCAGGGCATCCGCGTCTTCGGCCCGTCGAAGCGGGCAGCGCGGCTCGAAGGCTCGAAAGGTTTTACCAAGGACCTTTGCGCCAAATACGGCATCCCGACCGCCGCCTATGGCCGCTTCACCGATCTTGCCTCGGCGAAAGCCTATGTCGAAAAGGTCGGCGCGCCGATCGTCATCAAGGCCGACGGGCTTGCCGCCGGCAAGGGCGTCACCATCGCCATGACGCTGGACGAGGCGCGCGCCGCCCTCGATGCTTGTTTCGACGGCGCATTCGGTGACGCCGGCGCTGAGGTAGTAGTCGAGGAATTCATGACCGGCGAGGAGGCGAGTTTCTTCTGCCTGTGCGACGGCACGACCGCACTTCCCTTTGGCACCGCGCAGGACCACAAGCGCGTCGGCGATGGCGATACCGGCCCCAACACCGGCGGCATGGGCGCCTATTCGCCGGCGCCGGTGATGAGCCCCGAAATGGTCGAGCGCACCATGCGCGAGATCGTCGAGCCGACCATGCGCGGCATGGCCGAGCTTGGCGCGCCGTTCGCCGGTATTCTGTTTGCCGGGCTGATGATCACCGACAAGGGGCCGAAGCTGATCGAATACAACACCCGCTTCGGCGATCCCGAGTGTCAGGTGCTGATGATGCGGCTGAAGGACGATCTGCTGGTGCTGCTCAACGCCGCCGTCGACGGCCAGTTGGCGCACAGTTCGATCCGCTGGCGCGACGATGCCGCGCTGACCGTGGTGATGGCGGCACAGGGCTATCCCGGGACGCCGGAAAAAGGCTCGGTCATCCGCGGGCTGGAAGAGGCGGCCGGTGATGGTGTTGAGATTTTCCACGCCGGCACCGCCATCAATGGCGGCGCGCTGGTCGCCAATGGCGGCCGCGTGCTCAACATCACCGCGTCAGGCAAGACGGTCGGCGAAGCGCAGAGCCGCGCCTACGCCGCGCTCGACCGCATCGACTGGCCGCAAGGCTTCTGCCGCCGCGACATAGGCTGGCAGGCGGTGGCGCGGGAGAAAGCCAGCGCCACCTGAGCCTCAGCGCTCGCGAACGAGTTCCGTCGAAGCGGTGCTGACCGGGTCGGCGGCCTGCGAGAAGGCGGCCTCGAGCAGAGCCTCCGAACGATACGCAGTCCGCTTCCAGGCGACATACTCGGCAATGCCGAAGCGCGCGCGGCGCGGCACCGTCTTGACCACCGGCATGCGGAAGGCAGCGCGGAATGTCTGCCAGCGCGCGCCGAGCACCGCCACCATCTCCTCGACCGTCGGTGGCGTCGCCACATCGGCATAGGTGATGGTGACTTTTCCGGCGAGCCCGGCTGCGCGCGAGACTGGCACCGGTATCGAGGCGAGGTAGTCGGGCGGCACGTCGATCAGGCCGCCGAAGGGCCATTGCTGGCGCAGTGCCGCCGCGTCCATCGGCGCGACGTTGACGTCGATGTCGTTGGGCGTGCCGGCGACGCGGTAGGGGCAGCGCAGGCGCCCGCAATTGGCCTGCGCCGAGAACTGCCACAGCGCATAACCCTGCCAGTTGCCCATCGGAAAATGCACGTCGATGTCGGGCTTGTAGCGCGCATACCAGAGCGGCAGCCGCGACAGCAGACGGTATTGGTAGCGGTTGTCGGCGATGTACTGGGCGGTCTTGCCGTTGGTGTAGAGGATCGGGAAACGGCCGAGCCGCCGGTGCACCTGGCGCACGAATTCCTCGGCATCCTCGAGCGACATCCATTGCGAGGGGTCGTTGCCTTCGAGATCGAGGGCGAGCAGATCGTCAGGGGCTGGCTCGGCGAAATCGATGAAACTGTTGGCCTGCTCGAGCGGATTGCCGGGGCGGGCAAGATGATAGGCGCCCCATTTCAGGCCGAGCGCCTTGGCCACCACCTTGCGCGTCTGAAACAGCTCGCGCGTCACCGCAAAGCGTTTCCACAATGTCTTGCAGAGTTTGACCGTAGGCTCGTCGCCGTAGCAGAAATAGGGCGGCGGCAGCCCGTCGGAGGCCTTGTTGATGAAGCCGACAATGCGCTTGTCGGTGGCAAGCTGCGCCCAGTCGATGGAATTGTATTCATAGGCGTCGACCACCAGCGCGCGGTCGCCATCCCGCCAAGGCTCGGAAAAGTCCGAGGCTGTAGCCGCTGACGTCAGCGCCATCATCGCCGCGAGAGCGATCGCTGAGCGGCGAAGAAGATGCGCCGGCGTTTTCAAACAGGGATCCTCGCTGACCAAACACCGATGGTGGACCGGTATGGTTAAGGAAGTGCTTTCGGGCAGGAGTCCTGTCGCTCTCGCGATTTCGTCATTCTATGGCGAAGCAAGGAGCGAAGCGACGCGGCGCGGACCATAGTATGCATTCCGCGACTTCGAAGCGTTGCCACGGCGCGGAATTCTGCACCGTTGCGCCCCTAGCGCGAGGTCGCGACATGGTACTCGGCATCCGCTACGCTCCCGCTCCACCTGTGGACGACGAAGTTCGATGAAAATCCGCGTGACAAAGTTTGACGTTTACGTAAAAAGAAGGTCGGAGGCCGCCCAGAGGCGGATGGTTTTGCATCGGCCCGGGTCCTAGGATCGAGCGGTCGGAGCAGCGGAGTAGAAAGCGGCATGTACAAGGCCCCGGTCGACGACATTTCGTTCACGCTCAAGCATGTCGCCGGGCTCAAACCGGCGCTCGACAGCGGCGCGTTCGGCGACCTCGGCGAAGACCTTGTCGACGCCATCCTGTCCGAGGCCGGCCGCTTCGCCAGCGAGGAAGTGGCGCCGCTCTACAAGATCGGCGACGAGCACGGCGCGGTGCTGAACGATGCAGCCGTGACCACGCCGCCCGGCTGGAGGGCGCTTTACCGCAGCTGGATCGACGGTGGCTGGAACGCGCTGTCCGGACCGGAAGAATTCGGTGGCCAGGGCCTGCCGACCATGCTCGGCGTTGCCGCGCTCGAAATGTGGAACTCCGCCGCCATGGCCTTCGGCATCGGCCCGACGCTGACCATGGGCGCGGTCGAGGCGCTCGACAAGCATGCTTCCCAGGCGCTCAAAGCAAGGTATCTGGCGAAGCTCGTTTCCGGCGATTGGATGGGGACGATGAACCTGACCGAGCCGCAGGCCGGTTCCGATCTCGCCGCTCTGCGCACCCGCGCCGAGCCTGCCGGCGACGGCACCTACCGCATCTTCGGCCAGAAGATCTTCATCACCTATGGCGAGCATGATTTCACCGACAACATCATCCATCTGGTGCTGGCGCGGCTGCCCGACGCACCGGCCGGCACGCGCGGCATTTCGCTGTTTTTGGTGCCGAAATTCCTGGTCAATGATGACGGCTCGCTCGGTGCCCGCAACGACGTCTTCTGTTCGGGCCTCGAGCACAAGCTCGGCATCCATGCCTCGCCAACCTGCACCATGATCTATGGCGACGGTTTTCAAGACGCGACCCCCGGCGCCATCGGCTGGCTGATCGGCGAGGAAAACAAGGGGCTCGCCTGCATGTTCACCATGATGAACAACGCGAGGCTTTGCGTCGGCATGCAGGGCGTGGCGGTGGCGGAAGCCGCGACACAGAAGGCGATCGCCTATGCCAATGAGCGCCGCCAGGGCAAGGCATCCGACTTTTCAGGCGCCGGGATGGCGCCGATCGTCCATCACCCCGACGTGCAGCGCAATCTCTTGACCATGAAGGCTTTGACCCAGATCGCCCGCGCCATCTCGTATTCCTGCGCCCACGCCATCGACTTCGCGCGTCTGTCGGCAGGCGAGGAGGCCGCGCATTGGCGCGATCGCGCCAATCTGCTGACGCCGCTGGCCAAGGCCTTTTCCACCGATATCGGCGTCGACGTTGCGTCGCTGGGTGTCCAGGTCCACGGCGGCATGGGCTTCATCGAGGAGACGGGCGCGGCCGCGCTCTATCGCGACGCCCGCATTGCGCCGATCTATGAAGGCACCAACGGCATCCAGGCGATCGACCTTGTAGCCCGCAAATTGCCGCTTGGCGGCGGCGAGCATGTGCATGGCTATATCGCCGAACTGGAGGCCATCGCTGACGAGGTGCGGACCTCGAACCTGCAGGGCTTCGGCCGCACCGCCGAAGCGCTTGACCAGGCGTTCGACGATCTCACCGAGGCGACGCGCTTCCTGCAGAAGCTGCTGGCCGACGGCCGTCTGGACGAAGCGCAAGCCGGTGCGACCCCCTATCTCAGGCTGATCTCGCTTGCTGCCGGCGGCGCTTATCTGGCGCGTGGCGGACTTGCCCAGCAGAGCCGCATCGCCCTTTGCCGCTTTTTCGCCGAAAACCTGCTCGGCGAAGTCAGCGCCTTGAAGGAACGCGTCATCGATGGCGCCGAGAGCCTCGCTGACGCCGGCAAGGCGCTGATAACGGCCTGAATACCAGAGCGCTCACCAGGGAAGAATGACCGTGACAGACCATATTCTCGTCGAGCGCCAGGGCGCCATCCAGATCATCCGCATGAACCGTCCCGACAAGAAGAACGCACTGACGCGCGCCATGTATGCGACAATGTCCAAGGCGCTGGCTGATGGCGATGCCGACCCGGCGGTCCGCGTCCATGTCTTCCTCGGTGTTTCAGGCGCCTTCTCTTCCGGCAACGATCTCGCCGATTTCCTGGTCATCGCCACCGGCGGTGAGGGCGGCAACGAGGTCTGGGACTTCCTGATGGCGCTGGCCAAAACGGAGAAGCCGATGGTCTCCGGCGTCGACGGCATTGCGGTCGGCATCGGCACCACGCTCAATTTGCATTGCGACCTGACTTTCGCCACGCCGCGCACGGTGTTCCGCACACCCTTCGTCGACCTCGGCCTGGTGCCGGAGGCGGGCTCCAGCCTGCTGGCGCCGCTCATCCTCGGCAGGCAGGGCGCCTTCGCCCTGCTTGGGCTCGGCGAAGGTTTTTCCGCCGAGCGCGCCAAGGCCGCCGGCCTGATCTATGAGGTGGTCGAGGAGGACCGGCTAGAAGCCGCGGTACTCGCAGCGGCCGGCGAGATCGCCGCCAAGCCGCCGCAGGCGCTGAAGATTGCGCGTGACCTGATGCGCGCCCCGCGCCACGAGCTTGTCGCCCGCATCAAGGTGGAGAGCGAGCATTTCTCCGAGCGGCTGAAGTCCGACGAAGCGCGCGCCGCATTGACGGCCTTCATGACGCGCAAGAAGGCATAGGCTCACGCCAAGCTGTATCCGACCTTGGCGGTGGCGGTAGGCGTCAGGGGAAAACCGCTCAAGGGTTGTCAAAGCGCTTCGGCCTGCACTATTTCTCGCTCGATCCTGGCGGCCAGGTGGAGAGGACATGACCCGAGAATTTGTCATCGATGCGCACAGCATCGAAGCCGGCGCCCGTTGACGGGTTGAACGCCGGGACATGCTTGCCGATTTTGCAAGGCCGCTCGGCCTGACGTTCAGGCTCTGGTGGCGCTTCTGGCCGCAGCTGATCGCCATGGTGCTGTTGGGCATTTTGGGCGGCGACCTGTTCATGCAGATCGCCGCGCGCGCCGCCTTCCTCAACCATATGGCGGGCTTGGCGCTGCTGACGCTCGTCGCCTTGACGCAGCTCATCGTCACCGTCGCCATGTTCCAGACCCTGCTTCCCGGCCTGCCGGCGATCCGCGCGGCGCAACAGGCCGCGCGGGACAAAGCCTCCGATAAGACGTCTCGCGAAGAACCGAGCAGCAGCGCCGCAAGGCTGGCGCGCATGGTCACTGTCGCGCTCCTGCCTTTCTTCGCCTATTACGCCGCCTGGGGCTTTCTTGGCGATTCGGTGCGGCAATATTCGCGCGTCACCCTCGACATGGCGCCGTTCGGCGAAGGCGCGGGTAATGTGCTGGATGTGCTGGATTCGCGCTGGCTCATATTTTCCGTCGTCATCTCCTGGCTGGTCAGGCGTTTTGCCCAGGCGATGCAGAAGCGCGGCGGCGCAAAGTCCTTCTGGCAAATCGTGGTCGTGATCTGCGAGACCAACTGGATCTTCGTCGGTCTGTACGTCATCTCGCGCTGGAAGGACGATATCGTCGGCTGGATCATGAGCCGCAACATCTTTTCCACGCTTCAGGCTGCGGCCGACGGCGTCGCCAATCCGGTTTCCGCCGCCTTTGCCGACCCGATGGTGCCAGTCGAAGTCACCTCGATCGATACGACAACAAAACTCATCGCGCTGTTCTTCTTCATGCTGCTGCCGGTGATCTGGCTGGTCATGACGGCGTTGATCTATGGCTATGATGTACGCGACGACAAGGAACTGCTGCGCGTGCACGACCGGGTCGAGCGCCTCGGCGCCCGCTATCGAAGCATCCCGAAGTTCATGCGCGACTTCGTCGAACACTTCATCTCCGGCTATCGCTCGCGCTATCTGCCGATCGCCAATGGCGTGCGCATCACGCTGAGCTCGGGTGTCGTGCTCATGCTCACGCTGATCGTCGGCTATCGTCTCATCGACTGGCTGGCGGCATGGGCGTGGCTGGGGGCAACCCGCATCATCGGTCCGCACGACCTCGACACCTGGCAGGTTTTTTCGCAGAGCGTGTCGCTGCTGTTCGGCAGCGCTTTCCAGGACTCATCGACCGGTGTTCTGGTCGAGCCGTTGCGCATCTGCTTCCTCGCGGCGATCCTCGAAACGGCATTTGCGCTGCCCAAGCGCCGGGCCAGCGAGGCTGCGCAGCCGGCTGGTCCGGCCAGTCCGGAAGGCGAGGCGCAGAATGCTTGAAACCGCCCGATCGCGGCTGAAAGCGTGGATTGCCGCCGGCATCGGCACGGCCGCGGCGATTGCCGTTGCCGGCGTGCTTGGCGCCTTCGGGGCAAGGCACGCGCAAGTGCCGGTTCTGGCTCCAGCCGGCCCGATCGAAACCGGACAATGGCTTCTGCAGCCGGTGAAGGCCTATGTCAGCGCCCAGAAATATGTCTATGGCATGTTGCGCAAGCCTGGGACCAAAGCGCTGGTCTTCGAGGTCGACATGACCAACCGCACGGCCCAGTCGACGAGGGATTATTTCGAACTCCTCCAGGCAAGCCAGCCGGCTGTCGACCCGGCGACAAAACCGTACATCGTGCTGACGCGCGACGAGACGCTGTCGCCGGAACTGCACCCGGATATGCCGGAGCGCATGGCCTATATCTGGGAGCTGCCGGAAGGTGCTGCCGCTCCAGCCAGCCTCGACCTGACAGTCATCCGCAAAACCTACAAACAGCGCGACAACCTCTACGGCCTGCCCGGCTGGTTCAATCCGAGCCCGGTCGGCACGCTGACCATTCCTGTCGCGCCCGATGCTGGAGGCCAGCCATGATGCGCAGACTGGCCAATCTCGTCCTGCTGCTCGCCGCCGTAGCGCTCTGCTACGGCTTGCAGGTTTCGAAGCCGCACTATGCCGACCTGATTGGCCCGATCCCGGTACGGGGCAATGTGGGAGAGACAATCGTCGGCCGCAGCTTCGAGGTGCGCGCGGAAAAGCTGGAGTTTGCGCGCAAGCTCAAGGCCGACCGGTTCGGCGAGACCAAGGTGCTGACCACTGGCGGCGTGTGGGCGGTGGTGACCGTCGAGTTCGCGGCCAAGGCTGCGTCCACGATCGTCGCGGTCGCCTCATGGCGCGGACCAACGGGCTTGACCTACGACCACACCGAGCGGCTGTCGTTCATCAACAAAGGCATTCTCCCGGTAGCTGTCGACCCCGGCCTGCCGCGGAAGGCGAGGCTGGTCTTCGAGGTGAGGCCAGAGGAGGCCGGCAACGCGACGGTGCTGATTTCAAGCAAGCTGATGGCGGCGCTCGATTCGCAGGCCGAGATTTCGATCGGACCGGTCGCAGCCGGTTCCGACGGCCTGCCTGCCGGCACCGTCGGCACGCTCGATCTGGCGCGGCCGATCGATGGGCAACCGAAATGACGGCGCTGATTGAGGATAGAGGGCTGACGGAGAAAAAATGGCGCCGCCGCAGCCTTTGGGCGCTGCTTGTGCTCGTTCCCCTGACCCTGGCGGTGCAGGCCTATGACAGCGTCAAGGCGCTGCTCGGCGACAACGATCTGTTCGAGCGCCGCGTGGCCTGGGGCCAGAGCGCGCATTTCGGCGGCAGCGAGTGGAAGCTGACCGATCTGCGCGGCGCCTTCGGAATGAAGAACCTGCCGCCCGATTCCGTACCGGTGCTCGCGGATTTCGCGGTGACCATCGGCGATCCCGACCTGCAGAACCTCTGGCTTGGCTGCAAGGTGATGCTGATCGATGCCGAGGGAAGGCGCTGGTCGCCGACATCGGCGGTAAGGCTGAACGCGCCGGACAATGTTCAGACCTGCATTTCCGCGATGTTTTCGGGCGCCAAGGCCGGGGACACGATCAAGCTGCGCGAGACATTCCTGGTGCCGAAGGACGTCACCAGGACTATACGACCAGCGGTCGGCGCTGCCAGCGAACGGCCGCATTTCCTGCTGTTCCAGATGGAGAAGGACTGATCTCCGGCGGCCCCGGCGATCCTCAGGGATAAAGCCGTGTCTTGTCCCAGCCGCCTTCGGCGTTGCGCGAAAAGACCAGCCGATCGTGCAGCCGGAATGGCCGGTCATGCCAGAACTCGATCGCCTGCGGCACGATGCGGAAGCCCGACCAGTGCTTGGGCCGCGGGATTTCGCCGATAGGGTAGCGCGCCGTGTATTCGGCCACCGCCTTCTCCAGGGCAAAGCGGCTTTCCAGCGGCCGCGACTGTTTCGAGGCCCAGGCGCCGATGCGGCTGCCGCGCGGCCGCGTCGCGTAATAGGCATCCGCCTCGGCGTCGCTGACGATCTCCACCGGACCGCGTATGCGCACCTGGCGGCGCAGCGATTTCCAGTGGAAGCACATCGCCGCCTTCATGCTGCCAAGAATCTCGCGGCCCTTGGCGCTCTCGAAATTCGTGTAGAAGACAAAGCCGCTTTCATCGAAACCCTTGAGCAGCACCATCCGCACATCCGGCATGCCGTCGGCATCGACGGTTGCAAGTGCTACGCCGTTGGCGTCGTTGATTTCGCTTTTCTTGGCGTCCTCCAGCCACTCGGCAAAGAGCCGGAACGGCTCGGCGGCTTCGGTAAAGTCACTACTTGTTAACTCAGTGTCACTCATAGTTTTTCTCAAATTGTCTCGAGCTTCAGGAGGTTGCCGATTGTCGCGTATCGCGCAAGCTTTTGACAGCGGGCAATGGAGCGTTATCGCTTCGGCCAGTTCGAAAGCCGTGATCGTGATTATCGCCCTGCCGCTTGCCGCCTGCGGCGTCGGCGGCTTCAGCCTGGAAAAGGCCGAGGTCGATCGTTCCATCGTCACCTCAAGCGCGCCGGCCAGGGTGACATCGACGGACGCCGACAGCGCTTCCGACCAGACCACGATCGGCAATGCGGTGTCTTCGGCCGACATCGAGGAGCTTCGCGGCCAGGCCGTGCCCTGGGCGAATGCCGACACCGGCTCGCGGGGCTCCATCACTGAACTCGCCGAAGTGCAGGACAACGGCCAGGCCTGCCGCAGCTTTACCGCCTCGCGCGAAAGCTTCGACGGCGTCGCTTTGTTCAAGGGGCAATTGTGCATCGCCGCGGCCGGCGGCTGGCACATGCAGGACTTCAAACCGCTCTGATTTTCGAGGTTTGCGGGCATCGCAATTTCAACCCTCGATTAGCCTGCGCGCCACTGGAATTTCTTCCTATGGGAGCGCATATAAGGGCCAACGTGGATTTAACTCATTTTCCAGGGCAGGACGCATGCGCGACCCCTATGAGGTGCTGGGCGTTGCCAAGAACGCATCGGCCAAGGACATAAAATCGGCTTACCGCAAGCTCGCCAAGAAGTATCATCCGGACCAGAATCCGAATGATCCCAAGGCCAAGGACCGTTTTGCCGCCGCCAATCAGGCCTATGAGGTCGTCGGCGACGAGAAGAACCGTGCGGCCTTCGACCGCGGCGAGATCGACGCCGACGGCAAGCCGAAATTCCAGGGCTTCGAGGGCGCAGCCGGCGGCGGCGATCCGTTCGGTGGCTTCCGCCGCCAGCAGGGCGCCGGCGGCTCGCGCTTCGAATTCCGATCGGGGCGTCCGGGCGGCGATCCGTTCGACGGCAACAGCGACATTTTCAGCCAGATCTTCGGCGACGCCTTTTCCGGCGCGCGCGGCGCCGGAACAGGCGACCGCCGCCAGCAGGCGACCGCCGCCGATCTGAACGTCACGCTCGACGTCACCATCGAGGAGATAGCGACCGCCGAAAAGGTGACGGCGATGTTCCCCGACGGCCGCAAGATCGCGGTCAAGCTGCCGGTCTATGTCGAGGATGGCCAGACCATCCGGCTGAAGGGCCAGGGCGAGCAGGGGCCGGGACAGCCGGGCGATGCGCTGGTCAAGATCCGTATCCGCAGGCACCCGCGCTACCGCATCGAGGGCCGTGACTTGCATGCCGATCTGGAGGTAGCGTTGGCCGACGCGGTGCTGGGCGCCAAGGTGCCGGTCGACACGCCGACCGGCAGGCTGGCGGTCAACATTCCGGCCTGGTCGAGTTCCGATAAGGTGCTGCGCCTGAAGGGCAGGGGCTTGCCGGAAAAGGCCGGCGGCCATGGCGATCTCTACGCCCATGTCCGCATCATGCTGCCGGAAGGCGGCGACAGCGAACTCGAAGCGCTGATGCGCAGCCGCAAAGGCTGACGCGGCTCGACTTCGCTGGCTAACTGCCGGGCGCCACTTCCTCCATCCGCCGGATGGTTTCGCCGAAGCGGCGCAGCGCCTGCCGTACCGGGACATGCGGGCTCTCGATCTCCAGCAGGATCATCGTCTCGCTGCCGAGGAAGGCGGCGCTGACCAGGCTGGTCACTTCGGCGGCGGAGAATGGCCCGAGGCCGCCGAACCGCCGCTCCGCCTCTTGCGCCAGTCCGTCCAGCAGTTCGAACCAGCCGCGCAGGTCGCGGCGCACCGCCTTGGCGATTTCGGGGCTCGACAGGCTTGCCGCGATCATCTCGTGCAGGATCCGGACATAGCCGGACGCCAGATCATCGTCGAGGAAATCGCAAGCGCGCTCCCAGCGTTGCCACAGCGGCATAGGTGCCGCAAAAGTCTCCGCCTGGCGCTTCAGCAGGCCCTCGTTCAGATGGTCGAGCAGCGCCAGGAACAGCCGTTCCTTGGAGCCGAAATGGTAATGGATCTGGCTGAGCGGAACGCCGGCGATCTCGGCAACGCGGCGCGTCGACAGATCGGCATAACCGCCTCGATGGAGGCATAACTCGGCAGCCGAAATCAGTTCGGCGCGCGTGTCGCGCTTTTGCTTGTTCTGCGGCGGGGTAACGGCTTGGGCAGCGTCCGTCATGCGGCGTGGCTGCCGCTGGTAGCGGTGCAATCTGGGCGGATCATAGCTTCTCCTGTCCGGGGCTGGACGTCCCTCCACTCTATCTCGGTCGAGCGACCGATCAAGTTGACTCGCTAGAAAATTTATGGTTTTTGACGCTGAATTCGGTCGACCGACCGAATCCTGATGCTTGCATGGAGGGGCAGTCATGGCGGGCGTAATCACCCTTATCTACGGCGTTGCCGCATACCTGATTTTTCTCGGTTCGTTTCTCTATGCGGTCGGTTTCGTCGGCAACATGGTCGTGCCGAAATCGATCGATTCCGGAGTCGCTGGAAGTCCGGTCGAAGCCGTCATCGTCAATGCACTGCTGCTCGGCCTTTTCGCCGCCCAGCACAGCATCATGGCGCGACCGGTTTTCAAGCGCTGGTGGACACGGATTGTCCCGCACGCGGCCGAACGCAGCACCTATGTGCTTTTGGCCAGCCTCATCCTGCTGCTGCTCTACTGGCAATGGCGGCCGATTCCCGGTCTCGTCTGGACGGTCGAGAACCCGGTCTGGGTCGCCGTCATCCATGGCGTGTTCTGGCTCGGCTGGGCGGTATTGTTGACCAGCACCTTTCTGATCAACCATTTCGAACTGTTCGGCCTGCGCCAGGTTCTCGCCGCTTTGCGCAAGAGCGAACCGGCGCCGCCCGTGTTCAGGACGCCACTGTTCTACAAATGGGTCCGGCACCCGCTCTATGTCGGCTTCCTCCTGGCCTTCTGGGCGACGCCGTCGATGACATGGGGCCATCTCCTGTTCGCGGCGGGCAGCACCGGCTACATCTTGCTCGGCATCTTCCTCGAGGAACGCGATCTCGTCGCGATGTTCGGCGATCAGTACCGAAGCTACCGCAAGCAGGTGGGAATGCTCATTCCCTGGCGCAAAATGGCTGGATAGGGCCGATGCGTTGCCGGCCAGCCGATTCGGCTGGTCGGGCGGGCCTGGGCCATCAAGGCGCGCTGGCCGCAGTGAGGCGTTCAAATCTCACAACAACGTTATTATCCCCCATTCGTTGTCACGCCGAGTGTCTGAATTGAACGCGCGCCCCGTCTGCGCTTGATGCGCCTTTCTGCCTGTGCGATAGGCACTCCAAAGCAGAAAATCTTTCGGAGAGCGCTGACATGGCGGGTGGACAGGGCCTTATGGCCGGCAAGCGCGGCCTTATACTGGGCGTCGCCAACAACAGATCGATTGCCTACGGCATCGCCAAGGCCTGCGTCGACCATGGCGCCGAGATCGCGCTGACCTATCAGGGCGAGGCGTTCAAGAAGCGCGTCGAGCCGCTGGCTGCGGAATTGGGCGCCTTTGTCGCCGGTCATTGCGATGTCACTGATCCGGCGAGCCTCGACGAGGTGTTTGCCAATGTCGCCAAGCATTGGGGCGGCAAGCTCGACTTCCTCGTCCATGCCATCGCCTTTTCCGACAAGGACGAGCTGACCGGACGCTATGTCGAGACGACGCGCGACAATTTCCTGCGCACCATGGACATTTCGGTCTATTCCTTCACCACCATCGCCAAGCGCGCCGAAGCGTTGATGACCGATGGCGGCTCGCTGCTGACGCTGACCTATTACGGCGCCGAAAAGGTCATGCCGCATTACAACGTCATGGGTGTCGCCAAGGCCGCGCTCGAAGCCAGCGTGCGCTATCTCGCCGTCGACCTCGGCGGCAAGAAGATCCGCGTCAACGCTATCTCGGCCGGGCCGATCAAGACCTTGGCTGCTTCGGGCATCGGCGACTTCCGCTACATCCTCAAGTGGAACGAATACAATTCGCCGCTGAAGCAGACCGTCACCCAGGAAGAAGTCGGCGATTCCGCCGTCTATTTCCTGTCGGACCTGTCGCGTGGCGTCACCGGCGAGGTGCACCATGTCGATTCCGGCTATCACGTCGTCGGCATGAAGGCGGTCGACGCGCCGGATATTTCGACCGTCAAGGAATAGTTCTGCCGCGGTTTCCGCCCGCCTGTCCTGATTTCCGGAAGACCTGATGGTTCCGCTCGTCTACATCGTGCGCCATGGCCAGACGCAGTGGAATGCCGAGTCGCGGCTGCAGGGCCAGGCCGACACCGATCTCAACGCGCTCGGCCGCGAGCAGGCGACCCGCAATGGACGGCGGCTGGCCGAACTGATCCAGAATCCTGAGGATTTCGACTTTGTCGCCAGCCCGATGAAGCGGACGCGCGAGACGATGCAGCGGCTGCGCTTGGCGATGCAGCTCGATCCCGATGCCTACCGCACCGACCCGCGTCTGGTCGAGGTGCACTTTGGCGACTGGCAGGGCTTTACCTATGCCGAACTCGACGCGCGAATGCCGGGCTCGGCGAAGGCGCGACGACGCAACAAATGGAATTTCCAGCCGCCGGGCGAGGGCGCCGAAAGCTACCAGATGCTGCTCGAACGGGTGAAGCCGTGGTTCGAGGCGCTCGACCGCCAGACGGTCTGCGTCACGCATGGTGGCGTCGTGCGGACTCTGTTTCGGATGGTCGAAGGTGTTTCCGAACATGAAGCGGCAAACCTGGAAGTGCGGCAGGACCGGGTGCTCAGGCTGCAGGACGGGCGTCTGGATTGGCTTTAGGTTCGAGCAGATAAAAACAGGACGACCGTCCTGTTTATCCGGGCAGGGCTCCGCCGAGCGGCAAGACCCTGTTCGGCGTCGGTGTTACTCGGTGTCGGGCAGTTCCATGTCGGTGACGACGTTCTCGCCATTCGTCACGTCATAGGCAATGACGATATCCATGCCCGGCTTTAGCGAATCGAGATCGGTCTCGGCGTTGAGCTTGAAGGACTTGCCGTCCTCCAGCGTCAGCGTCAGCGCGTCCTTGTCGACCTTCTTGATCAGGCCTTCGGTCTGGCCGGCATAGGCGGCGGTGGAAATCAGCAACATGGCGGCAGCAGCGCCAATCAGGGTACGCATCGTCGTCCTCTTTGTCATTGCGCCTGCACGGATGGCGGCGAGCTTTCAACGGGCGGATGGAAGAGAGCAGAAACCAACCGAATGTGTCAAAACTAAAACCGCCGGATCACAGTTTGACCGCTGTGGAAAACGCCAATAGAACGCACCCTTGATCCGGCTCCGCTGCCGGGCAGGGCTAAAATTCATGTCTCACAACACGTTCGGCCATCTCTTCCGCGTCACCACCTGGGGCGAAAGCCATGGCCCGTCGCTCGGCTGTGTCGTCGACGGCTGCCCGCCCGGCATCCGCTTCACACGGGCCGAAATCCAGGCCGAACTCGACAAGCGCCGTCCCGGCCAGTCGCGTTTTGTGACCCAGCGCCGCGAGCCGGACGAGGTGAACGTGCTATCCGGCTTCATCCTCGACGAGGACGGCGAGACGATGATCACCACCGGCACGCCCGTCTCGATGCTGATCGAGAATGTCGACCAGCGCTCCAAGGACTATGGCGAGATCGCCCGCCAGTACCGGCCCGGCCACGCCGACTACACCTATGACGTCAAATACGGCCTGCGCGACCATCGCGGCGGCGGCCGCTCCTCGGCCCGCGAGACGGCCGCGCGCGTGGCCGCCGGCGCGCTCGCCCGTAAGGTGGTGCCCGGCATGGTGGTGCGCGGCGCGCTGGTGTCTATGGGCGAGAAATCGATCGACCGCGCCAACTGGAACTGGAATTTCATCGGTGACGCCGAAAACCCGTTCTTCACCCCCGATCCGGCCTCCGTTCCGGTCTTCACCAGCTATCTCGACGGCATCCGCAAATCCGGCTCCTCGGTCGGCGCGGTTATCGAGATCGTCGCCGACGGCGTGCCGGCCGGCCTTGGCGCGCCGATATACGCCAAGCTCGACCAGGACATCGCGTCCGGCCTGATGTCGATCAACGCCGTCAAGGGCGTCGAGATCGGCAACGGTTTCGAAGCCGCCCGCATCACCGGCGAACAGAATGCCGACGAGATGCGCATCGGCAATGACGGCAAGCCGGTCTTCTTGTCCAACAATGCCGGCGGCATTCTGGGCGGCATCTCGACCGGCCAGGCGATCGTCGCCCGCTTCGCCGTCAAGCCGACCTCGTCGATCCTGACGCCGCGCAAATCCATCGACAAGGACGGCAACGACGTCGACGTCATGACCAAGGGCCGCCACGACCCCTGCGTCGGCATCCGCGCCGTGCCGATCGGCGAAGCCATGGTTGCCTGCGCCATCGCCGACCATTATCTGCGGCACCGGGGACAGACAGGCCGGGGATTAGGCAGTAGGGATTAGGCAATAAGCCAGCCCGTACTTCCTTCCCTAACTCCTACTGCCC
Source organism: Mesorhizobium sp. M0217 (assembly GCF_040321955.1). Classification (NCBI taxonomy): domain Bacteria; kingdom Pseudomonadati; phylum Pseudomonadota; class Alphaproteobacteria; order Hyphomicrobiales; family Phyllobacteriaceae; genus Mesorhizobium; species Mesorhizobium sp. M0217. Next base: position 279,062 of record NZ_JAMYSN010000004.1, read on the forward strand.
AACCCCTATTCCCTGCGAGCGAAGCGAGCCAATGCCATACGATCAGAAGAAAATCGTCGAAGCCATCCGCGCCTTCGAGCGCGGCGAGATCGTCGTCGTCATGGACGATGACGGGCGTGAGAACGAGGGCGACCTGATCGTTGCCGCCGTGCATTGCAGCCCGGAGAAAATGGCCTTCATCATCCGTCACACCTCCGGCATCGTCTGCACGCCGATGCCGCGCGAGGAGGCCAAGCGGCTCAATCTGCAGCCGATGGTCGCCGACAATGATTCCGCCCACACCACGGCCTTTACCGTCAGCGTCGATTTCAAGCATGGCACCACCACCGGCATTTCGGCCGAGGACCGCACGCTGACCGTGCGCAACCTGGCCAACGGCAATGTCGGCGGTTCGGATTTCGTTCGCCCCGGCCACATCTTCCCGCTGATCGCTAGGGAAGGCGGCGTGCTGATGCGTTCGGGCCATACCGAAGCCGCGGTCGATCTCTGCAAGCTTGCCGGCCTGCCGCCGGTTGGCGTGATCTCGGAGTTGGTCAATGACGACGGCACCGTCAAGCGCGGCCCGCAGGTGGCGAGCTTTGCCGAGGAACACGGCCTCAAGCAGGTCTCGGTCGCCGACCTCATCGCCTACCGGCAGCGCAAGGAAACGCTGGTCGAACGCGTCGCCTGCTCCGAAATCGACACACTCGGCGGCAAGGCACAGGTCTTCACCTACACGCTGCCCTGGGATTCCATGCACCATGTCGCGGTCGTTTTCGGCGACATCCGTGACGGCGAGGACGTGCCGGTGCGGCTGCATTCGGAGGATGTGGTGACCGACGTGTTCGGCACCAGCCACCGGCTCGACGCCATTATGAAGGCGATGGGCGAACGCAAGCGCGGCGTCATCGTTTACCTCCGAGAGGGTTCGGTCGGCGTCGCCCATCAGGAGCGCAACCGGCCGATGAGTGCCGACCGTGAGGACCACGAAGAGGCCCGCCGCCGTGAGAACGAGTGGCGAGAAATCGGCCTCGGCGCGCAGATTCTCAAGGATCTCGGCATCTCCTCGATCAATTTGATCGCCTCGCGCGAACGCCACTATGTCGGGCTTGAGGGCTTTGGCATTCATATCGCCAAGACCGAGATTTTCTAGGGGACAGGGGGCGGTCGGATGAGCTTCGAGGCCTATCTCAATTGCTTTGAAGATGGCGAAGAGAGCTACTTCCCCACATCGATCGTCGAGGATGCCTTCGCGCCGTTCGTCACCAGGCGTGAACCTGAATTCACCTGCTGGGTCGTCGCCTATGACGATGCGTCGTCGGCCGACCTCTATCTCAATTTCGACCCCGGCGATGCCTCGCGATGTTCAGGCTTCACCGTCGCGCGGCCGCCCGACGATCCGCCTCTACGAAGCGCTGTGGAAAATCCTGCGTGTCACCAGCTCGGTCGTGTATTGCGCCGGAGAATGTCCGCCGATGGTCGGGCGCGCTGAAACCATACCCCATCTGAACCCGGATATGGTTGAGACACTGGGAAGTCCTGTTGTCGTTCTCGATGGAAACGAGATCCGCAAGAGGCTTGAACAGTCGTAGGGAGCCGCGCTCCTTTGAGAAGCTGCGTCCGATCCGCGTTCCCGACCGGACGCTTGTGCGTTTATTCCGCGGGAACGGCGGCTGCACCGCAGCCGTCCAGCTCGCAGGCGCGGGTGGCCAGGCTGCGCTGGCCCAGCAACACCGTCACCAATGCGATGACGCCGGCCGCCACCGAGACCCAGAACCCGTTGCGGGCGCCGAATTCATCCACCACCGCACCGGCGGCAAACGAACCGAGCGCCATGCCGATGCCGATGCCTGTCATCACCCAGGTGATGCCTTCGGTCAGCATCGCTTCCGGCACGTGGCGTTCGATCAGGCCGAAGGCGGTGATGAAGGTTGGCGAGATCGCCACGCCGCTGATGAAAACGGTCAGCGCCAGCAGCGGCACCGTGTCGGCGGTGAGCGGCAGCAGCGTGCCGAGCGCAACGAGGGCGACCGCGAGGGCCAACTGGCGCTGCAGCGGCGCTTTCAGGTTGAGCGCGCCGACGATAAGGCCGAGCACGAACGATCCCAGCGCATAGACGCCGATGACGAGGCTGGCGGCGCCCGGCTGGCCGAGTTCCTTGGTGATCGCCACCGTGCTCACTTCCGTGGTCGCGAAGGTGGCGCCGACGAAGATCAGGGCGAAGGTGATGATCTGCACCGACCTGAGCCGGATTGCCGAGCCGCTCGAGACATGATTCACCGGCCGCACTTGTGGTTCGGTCGAACGCTGCAGGATGAAGGCTGCCGAGCCAAGGGCGAGGAATAGCGTGCTGACCAGGACACCGGCTTCCGGGAACAGAGCGGCACTCAAGCCCACCGACAGCGATGCGCCTGCAATGTAGACGAGTTCGTCCGCCGCCGATTCGAAGGCGAATGCGGTGTTCATCTGCGGCCGGCCGCGAAAAATCTCGGTCCAGCGCGCGCGCACCATCGCCGGCATGCTGGGCATGGCGGCGGCCGCCAGTGCCGACACAAACAGCGTCCACACCGGCCAGTCCTGATTGGCTGCGGCAATCAGCACCGCGAAGGCGAGCACGGTGAGGATGGTGGTCGGAATCACGATCCGCGTCTGGCCGAGGCGATCGACCAGCCGTGATATCTGCGGCGCCACGAAAGCGTTGCTCAGCGCGAACGTCGCCGAGACAGCTCCCGCCAGCCAGTATTCGCCACGCGTCTGCGAGAGCATGGCCACGATGCCGATCGGCGCCATGGCGATCGGCAGCCGCGCGAGGAAGCCCGCGGCGGCAAACCCCTTGGCTCCAGGGGCACCAAAGATTTCCGAGTATGGGTTTTGCATGGCTGGTTCCTCGACAAAGGCCAATTCGACAATTACATACGGTCCGTATGAATATAGGTAGTCGATACGCCGCGTATGTCAATTGGCATACGAAGCGTATGTGAATAAGGCCAGAACCATGCACAGACCCCGCAAGGAGATGATTGCCGAAACGCGCGCCAAGCTGATCACGGCGGCCCGCCACGCTTTCGGCACAATCGGCTATGCCGAGGCGTCGATGGACGACTTCACCGCCTCGGCCGGGCTGACCCGCGGCGCGCTCTACCATCATTTCGGCGACAAGAAGGGCCTGCTGCAGGCTGTCATCGCCGAAATCGATGGCGAGATGGCCGTCCGCATCCATGAGATTGCGTCGCGGGCGCCAAGCCGCTGGCAGCGTTTCGTCGACGAATGCACGACCTATATCGAGATGGCGCTGGAGCCGGAAATCCAGCGCATCATGTTTCGCGACGGTCCGGCTGTGCTCGGCGATCCGGCGCAATGGCCGAATGCCAATGCCTGCGTCGGTTCAATGACCGATCATCTGACGGCTCTGCAGCAGGAGGGGGTGGTCGTCCCCGGCGTCGACCCCGAAACCGCCGCCCGGCTGATCAACGGCGCCAGCAGCCAGGCGGCACAGCGCATCGCCAATTCGAACGACCCCGAAGCCACGTCGAAGACCGTGGTGGCGGCCTTCCAGCAGTTGCTTGAAGGCTTGCTTAAAAAGCAGGACTCGCAGCCGGTCTGAAATCTCGCCAGCCGATCCCCGGCATTGCCGAGATTGACAATTCCCGGCCCGGGTTCATCCTCGCCGTCCATCTCTGAGGGGAGATTCGGGCGCATGTGGGATTTCGAAATCGGCAGGTCGGTGTCCATCATGATCAGGACATGGCCATTCATCGTCTTTCGCATGATCGTCTATTTCGGCATTACGCTCGCCTACATCGTGGCGACCGGCAGCGGCGCCTCGGTCGGCTATGGCGTCGGCCACATCTCCACCGATCCCGACGGGCCGCTGTCTTTTGCGCTCTGGGGCGGCATCGTCGGCATCGGCGTCGTTTCGATCGCGCTGTACTGGATCCGCGAATACATCCTCTATGTCGTCAAGGCCGGCCATATCGCCGTCATGGTCCATTTGATCGATGGCCGGGACGTTCCCAATGGGCAGGACCAGATCGCCTACGCCAAGGACGTGGTGAAGGAGCGTTTCGCCGAGGCCAACATCCTTTTCGTGGTCGACCAGCTGGTCAAGGGCGCCATCCGCGCCATCACCGGCCTGATCGGCGGCATCGCCGCCTTCCTGCCCATTCCGGGTCTCGGCGGCCTGATCGCTTTCATCAATACGGTCATCCGCCTGTCGCTGACCTATGTCGACGAGATCATCCTCGGCTACAACATCCGCATCAATTCATCATCGCCCTTCGAGACAGCCCGGCAAGGCGTCGTGCTCTACGCCCAGAACGGCAAGACCATGGTCAAGAACGCCATCTGGCTGGCGGTCATCATGTGGGGCGTGTCCTTCGTCATCTTCCTGCTGATGCTGGCGCCGGCCGCAGCCATCATGTGGTTCATTCCGGGCCAACTCGGCGGCTGGGCCTTCGTGCTCGCCATCCTCCTTGCCTGGGCCTTCAAGGCGGCCTTCATCGAACCCTTCGCCATAGCCTGCCTGATGCAGGTCTATTTCAAGACCATCGAACGCCAGATGCCGAACGCCGAATGGGACCAGCGGCTGGCCAAGGGGTCGTCCAAGTTCAGGGAACTCAGGGACAAGGCGGTGGCTTCCTTCGGCGGCTCGCGCTGGACGCAGTCGGCGCCCGGGGTGTAATCCCTGTTGAACGTCGGGGCGGTGCGGCGTCAAACCATGGTCAAAGCGGCCGGGCGCGCCTATATCGGGTCATGGTCACCAGGCTCTACACCCATCCGATCTTCCTCGAACATCTGACGCCCCCCGGTCATCCGGAGCGGCCGGACCGCTTGCGCGCTATCGAGCGCGTGCTCGACGACGAGGCCTTCACCGCACTCGATCGGGTCACGGCGCCGCAAGGCGACGAGGCCACCATTCTCTACGCCCACCCCGAGGATTTCGTCGCCCGCGTCCGCGCCGCGATCCCTGAGAGCGGCATCGCCTCGATCGACGCCGACACCAGCGCCAGCCCGAAAAGCTGGCAGGCGGTGGTCACCGCCATCGGTGCGGCCAACGCCGCCGTCGACGACGTGTTCGAGGGCCGCGTCGCCAATGCCTTCGTCGCCGCACGTCCGCCAGGCCATCATGCCGAAAAGACCACGGCGATGGGCTTTTGCCTGTTCAACACCGCGGCGATTGCCGCGCGTTATGCGCAAAAGAAACACGGCGCCGAGCGCGTCGCCATCGTCGACTGGGACGTGCATCACGGCAACGGCACGCAGGACATCTTCTGGGACGATCCCTCGGTGCTCTATTGTTCGACGCACCAGATGCCGCTCTATCCCGGCACCGGCGCCAAGAGCGAAACCGGCGCCGGCAACATCGTCAACGCGCCGCTGGCGCCGCAGACCGGCTCGGACATGTTTCGCGATGCCTTGCTGTCGCGCGTCCTGCCGGCGCTCGACAATTTCGCGCCCGATCTGATCATCATTTCCGCAGGCTTCGACGCTCACCATCGCGACCCGCTGGCCGAGATCAACCTCAGCGAGGACGATTTCGACTGGGCGACAGGCCAGTTGCTGGAACGCGCCGGGCGCCACAGCGGCAACCGGCTCGTCAGCCTGCTTGAGGGCGGCTACGATCTGCAGGGACTGGCATTTTCGGTCGCCGCCCATGTCGGGCGGCTGATGAAGGGGTAAAGTATGGCTGGCGAAGCAAACGAAGACGTCAAGGCGATGAGCTTCGAGCAGGCACTCGACGCGCTGGAAAAGATTGTCGATGATCTGGAACGCGGCGACGTGCCGCTCGACCAGTCGATCAAGATCTATGAGCGCGGCGAGGCGCTGAAGGCCCATTGCGACCGGCTGCTGAAGGCCGCCGAAGACAAGGTCGAGAAGATCAGGCTGTCGCGTGATGGCAAACCGGTGGGAACGGAGCCGCTCGACGCGGAGTAGTGGAATGGGGCGGGCATAAAGCAGATAGGAGTTCAAGCATGTGCAGAAACATCAAGACCCTGTTCAATTTCGATCCGCCGGCAACCCATGACGAGATCCGCGACGCCGCGCTTCAATTCGTGCGCAAACTGAGCGGAACGACGCGCCCCTCGCAGCGCAACCAGGCGGCCTTCGACCGTGCCGTCGAGGCGATCGCCGAATCGGCGCACGAATTGCTGCATTCGCTGGAAACCACGCATCATCCGCGCAATCGCGAAGAGGTGGCGGCCAAGGCAAAAGCCAAATCGGCGCTCCGCTTCGCCTGAGGACATCCAGATGAGTTTCTTCCCCGGCAAGGACCCTGAGCCTGGCGATGCCTTCGCCAGCGACCAGATCGAGCTCATGGTCATTCCAAACGCCAAGGATATTGGCGGCTTCCAGGTTCGCCGCGCTCTGCCGACGGCAAAGCGGCGGCTGGTTGGTCCCTTCATCTTCTTCGACCGCATGGGGCCGGCCATCTTGCGCGCCGGGCAGGCGATGGATGTGCGCCCGCACCCGCATATCGGGCTTTCCACCGTCACCTATCTGTTCGACGGCAATATCAGGCACCGCGATTCGCTCGGCACCGAGATGGTCATCCAGCCGGGCGACGTGAATTTGATGACCGCCGGCCGCGGTATCGTCCATTCCGAGCGCACGCCCGAAGAACTGCGCGGCGCGCCGATGTCGGTCTCCGGCCTGCAGACATGGCTGGCTTTGCCCGACGGCAAGGAGGAAGTGGCGCCGGTGTTCGAGAACACGGCCGCGCTCCTTCTGCCCGAGATCGACGCCGAAGGTGTTTCCGGCCGCGTGGTGATCGGCGATTTCCAGGGACTGCGCTCGCCGGTAAGAGCCGACACCGAGACGCTCTACGCCGATCTGAGGCTGGCGCCCGGCGCCAGCGTCAAAATTCCCGCCGACGCCGAGGAACGCGCCATCTACACGCTGGATGGCGATGTCTCGATCTCGGGCGACCGCTTTCCGGCCGAACGGCTTTTGGTGTTCCGGCCTGGCGACGAGATCGTCGTGTCGTCGGAGCGTGGCGCCCATTTCATGCTCTTCGGCGGCGCTTCGCTCGGCTCCCCGCGCCACATCTGGTGGAACTTCGTCTCGTCGTCGAAGGAACGCATCGAACAGGCCAAGCAGGAATGGAAGACGGGCCGCTTCGATATCGTTCCCGGAGACGAGGAAGAGTTCATTCCGTTACCGGACAATTAACGTCAGCATCACCCGCGTCACTGACACGCATTTACATTCCGGCGACGCAGGCATATTTCGCCATGATCGACGCGCATCATAGCTGAGCAGGCCCTTTACCAGTGAACGCAACGCTGCATACGCCGCTTCTCGACAAGGTCCGCATTCCAGCCGACCTGAAGAAGCTTGACGAAAGCGAGCTGCCGCAGCTGGCCTCGGAGCTGCGCGCCGAGCTGATCGATGCCGTCTCGCATACGGGCGGGCATCTCGGCGCCGGCCTCGGTGTCGTCGAACTGACGGTGGCGCTGCACTATGTCTTCAACACGCCGGAAGACCGCGTGATCTGGGATGTCGGCCACCAGGCCTATCCGCACAAGATCCTGACCGGCCGCCGCGACCGCATCCGCACGCTGCGCCAGGAGGGCGGCCTGTCCGGCTTCACCCGTCGCGCCGAGAGCGAATACGACCCGTTCGGCGCCGCGCACTCCTCGACCTCCATTTCCGCTGGCCTCGGCATGGCCATGGCGCGCGACCTCTCCGGCGGCCACAACAATGTCATTGCCGTCATCGGCGACGGCGCCATGTCTGCCGGCATGGCCTATGAAGCCATGAACAATGCCGGCGCGCTCGATGCTCGCCTGATCGTCATTCTCAACGACAACGACATGTCGATCGCGCCGCCGACCGGCGCCATGAGCGCCTATCTGGCGCGGCTTGCCTCTGGCAAGACCTATCTTGGCCTGCGCGACTTCGGCAAGAAACTGACCTCCTATCTCGGCAAGCGTGCCGATCGCGCCATCAAGCGGGCGGTCGAGCATGCGCGCGGCTACGTCACCGGCGGCACGCTGTTCGAGGAGCTTGGCTTCTACCATATCGGCCCGATCGACGGCCACAATCTCGAGCATCTGATCCCGGTGCTGAAGAACGTCCGCGACCATGCCGACGGTCCGGTGCTGATCCATGTCGTGACCCAGAAGGGCAAGGGCTACGCGCCGGCCGAGGCTGCGGCCGACAAATATCACGGCGTGAACAAGTTCGACGTCATCACCGGCGCGCAGACCAAGGCCCCGGCCAATGCGCCGGCCTACACCAAGGTGTTTGCCGAAAGCCTGGTCCAGGAAGCCCGCCTGGACGAACGTATCGTCGCCGTCACCGCCGCCATGCCGAACGGCACCGGCCTCGATTTGTTCGGCGAAGCGTTTCCGACCCGGACCTTCGATGTCGGCATTGCCGAGCAACATGCCGTGACCTTCGCCGCCGGCCTCGCCAGCGAGGGCTACAAGCCCTTCGCCGCCATCTATTCGACCTTCCTGCAGCGCGCCTACGATCAGGTCGTCCATGATGTGGCGATCCAGAAACTGCCGGTGCGTTTCCCGATCGACCGCGCCGGTTTCGTCGGCGCCGACGGCGCCACTCATTGCGGCGCCTTCGACACCACCTTCCTGGCGACGCTGCCGGGCTTCGTGGTGATGGCGGCCGCCGACGAGGCGGAGCTTCGCCACATGGTGCGCACCGCCGCCTATTATGACGAAGGCCCGATCGCCTTCCGCTATCCGCGCGGCAATGGCGTCGGCGTCGACATGCCGGAGCGCGGCTCGGTGCTCGAAATTGGCAAGGGCCGCATCGTCAGGGAAGGCACCAAGGTGGCGCTTCTGTCCTTTGGCACAAGACTGCAGGACTGTCTGCTGGCGGCCGAGGAACTCGGCGCGGCAGGGCTTTCGACGACGGTTGCGGACGCCCGTTTCGCCAAGCCGCTGGACGAGGATTTGATCCGCCGTCTCGCCCGCTCGCACGAAGTGCTGGTGACGGTGGAAGAGGGGGCTGTCGGCGGTTTCGCCAGCCACGTGCTGCAGTTCCTCGCCCATGAAGGCTTGCTGGAAAGCGGTCTGAAAGTTCGGCCGCTGGTGCTGCCGGACGAGTTCGCCGACCACGCCAAGCCGGAAAAAATGTATGCCGATGCCGGGCTCGACGCGGCCGGCATCGTGCGCACCGTGTTCGTCGCGCTCGGCCATTCCGCGCGCGCGCAGCGCGCCTGAATCAAACCTCACGCAGCTGAAGCAGTTGCCTGTGCAAGCCTGACACTTTGTTAACGCTTCTCTTTGGCGTTTCGCTTACCGTCTCTTTTGGCCGTTTTTCAACGCCGCCCTGCTAGAACTGCCTCCAGGCAGGGAGTTAAAAACAATGCGAACGCTTCTGTGCGGCGCGGCCCTTTTGGCCGTCATCGCCGCGCCGGCCATGGCCGAGACGCGCTATGACCGCAAGCTCGAACAGGCGGTGGCAGGCATCGTCGCCCGCAAGATGGGCGATATCAGGGGCGCTTTTTCCTACAAGCAGGTGCCGCAGCTTGTCGTCGTGCCGGACGCACCAGTCGTTGCTGTCGAGCGCCCGCGCAAGCAGGCTTCAGATGACGGAAGCGACGGCCTGATGCCGGCCGTTGAACGGCAGGTCTCACGGACGATCTTCTAAAACCACATATCGCGCACGCAGCGCCCATCGCGCGGCAGGTCGTCATAAGTGTCCAGCCCGTCGAATGGTCGATCGGCAGGTCGGCGACCGCCTCCGGCGGTGCCAGCCTGACATTGACGGCGATCCGCGTGCGGCCGCTGTCGCTGCGGCGCAAACCGCGCCAGGCAAGCACACAGGCACATGTCGGGCAAAACAGTATTTCCAGCGACGGCGTCTCCTTGCCAGCGCGGGTGTAGGACTGCACAGGCCCCACAAGCCGGATACGCTCGTCGACAAAGTCATAGGCCCAGAGTGTGCCATAGCGGCGGCAAAGCGTGCAATTGCAGGCCGTGATCGGGCCGGGATCGCCTTCCAGGGTCCAGTGGGCGGCGCCGCAATGGCAGGTTCCCGTCAGCATTCGTCTTCCTCCGCATTGCCTGAGCCTCTACATCTTGCCGGACTGGCTGCGCTATTCAACCGGGCGGACTGGCTTGCGGCCCGGGTCTCGACGTCCTCCTATGCCAATGTCCTTGCCTTCGCGGCCGGCTTTCGCCATGAAGGCCGATGAACTCCCCTCTGCCAGCCAGCACACGCCAGCGGCTCGACGAATTGCTCGTCCAGCGCGGCCTGTTTGCGAGCCGCTCGCGCGCCCGCGACGCGGTCGAGCGCGGCACCGTGACGGTCGACGGCGTGGTCGCCCGCAAGCCCGGCCAGACGGTTCTGCCGCACTGTCTCATCGTCATCGACGACCCGGCGCAGGGTTATGTCTCACGCGCGGCGCTGAAGCTGATCGCCGGGCTCGACCATTTCAGTCTCGATCCCGCGGGCAGTGAAGCCCTCGATATCGGCGCCTCGACAGGCGGCTTCACCCAGGTGCTGCTCGAACGCGGCGCGGCCCATGTCACTGCCATCGATGTCGGCCACGGCCAGATGCATCCCGGTGTCTCGTCCGACCCGCGCGTCACCGTGATCGAGGGCCTCAACGCTCGCGAGCTCGCGGCTGCCGATCTCGGCGGCCGTATCCCCGATTTCATCGTCTCCGATGTAAGCTTCATCTCGTTGAAACTGGCGATGCCACCGGCGTTGACATTGGCACGGGACGGCGCTCGTGCGGTGTTTCTGGTCAAGCCGCAATTCGAGGCCGGCCGCGAGGCGATCGGCAAGGGCGGTCTTTTGAAAGACCCTTATGACGCCGCCCGTGTGGCCGGCTTGCTGCAGGAATGGCTCGAAGGCGTCCCTGGCTGGCGTACATTGGGCTTGCACATGTCGCCGATCGAAGGCGGGGACGGCAACCGCGAATTCCTGCTTGCCGGGATCAAGGATGCCGGGACCAAGGATGCCGGGACCAAGGACCGATGAGCACGGGCTTCACCATCAAGAGACTGGGTTCGCAGGGCGACGGCGTCGCCGAGACGGAAACCGGCGAGCTGTTCATTCCCTTCACCCTGCCCGGCGAGACCGTCACCGCCGCGCGCGAGAGGGATCGCGCCATGCTGATGGCGGTATTGGAGACGTCGCCGCTGCGTATCGATCCGGCCTGCCGGCATTTCACCGAATGTGGCGGCTGCGCCGTCCAGCATCTGCAAGCCGACGCTTACCAGCAATGGAAACGCGACAAGGTCGTGCATGCCTTGAAAGGCATTGCCGGCGACATCGGCGCCCTGGTGCCGTGTGCGCCACACACACGCCGCCGCGTCGTGCTTGCCGCCAGGCGCGCCGACACAGGCATGCTGCTTGGCTTCCATCGCCATCTGTCGCCGGAAATCATCCCCATCGAGGAATGTCCGATCTCGCTGCCGGAGATCGTTGCCGCGCTCGATCGCTTGAGGTCGGTCGCCGACCTGGTTTGCGCCACCACCAAATCGTTCCGGATGGCGGTCACTGTGACGGGCTCGGGGCTTGACGTCGCTGTCTATGAGTCGGGCAAGCTGGGCGAGAACCAGCGCCGGGTCGCCTCCAACTTCATCATGGCCAATGGCTTTGCCCGGCTTTCGATCGACGACGAGATTGTCATCGAGCCGAAAAAGCCGGTGGTCATGTTCGGCACCGTCGCTGTCGCCATACCGCCTGGCGCCTTCCTGCAGGCAACGCAAGCCGCCGAACAGACGATGGCCGATCTCGTTGGCGGACATCTGAAGCGTGCCAGGAAAGTCGCGGATCTTTTCGCCGGCTGCGGCAGCTTTGCGCTTCGGCTGGCGGCCAAATCCGAAGTCCACGCGGTCGAAGGCGACGCGGCAGCCCTTTCGGCGCTCGACCGCGGATCGCGCTTCGCCACCGGCCTGAAGCGGGTAACCGGCGAACGCCGCGACCTGTTCCGGCGGCCGCTGACGTTCAAGGAGCTGAATGCTTTCGATGGCGTCGTCTTCGACCCGCCGCGCGCCGGCGCCGAGGACCAGTCGAAGCAGATCGCCCGCTCGGATGTGCCGTTCGTCGCCGCCGTCTCCTGCAATCCGGTGACGCTGGCACGAGACCTGCGCATCCTGATTGACGGCGGCTACATCTTGAAGAGCGTCACGCCCATCGACCAGTTCCTGTGGTCGCCGCATGTCGAGGCCGTGGCGCTGCTGGAGAAGCCGAAACGGCGACGTTAATCCGCCGATTTTCACAAGGCCGTGCTTGAGTTTGCCGCCCCCCGCAAGACGTAGCCGGCTGGCAAACTAGCCTTCGCGAACGCTTTCGTACCCGGCCGCTTGTGCGGCCTTGATGAACTTACGGTCGAAGGACACAAATGCTGAGCAGTGCGAGGACTTGCCCAGATGGAGCGCATCGGCGAAATCCATTCCCGTCTCGGCTAGATCGACCGCGGAAGAGACGATCGCAGCATCCTCTATCTCGACAGTGGGAAGCCCGCCGAACACCCGCAGTGCATTGACGATCGAGGCCTGATCATAACCATAGCCGCTGCGCAGCACCCACTCAGCCTCCAGGATCACCGTGACGGCGACGAAAACGGGCTGACCGTCGATCAGCCGCCGGGCTCGCGGGGACTGCTCGGGATCGTCGTTCGTCAGATACCTGACGACAACGTTGGTATCAATCGCGAGCATGGCGCCGCCGTGCTTCAGCAAGGACGGCCGCGTCCATCTCCTCCAAGGTCTTCGGTCTGCCACTGTGCGGCAGGACACCAAAGACATCTTCTGGTCGTGTCGGGGCAAAGGCAGGCGCCGGTCTCAAAAGTACACCGTCCGGTGTGTCTTCGACCTGCAGGCGCGTGCCCGCGCCCCAGTCCCTCCGTTTGCGGATCGCGCTGGGCAGGATTACCTGTCCCTTGGTAGAGACGGTCGTTATAAGTTTTTCGGTCGCGGCCATCGCGAAGGACCTTTGCGTAAGACGAACGTAAGATATCCCTATCGCGGAAGGTATTCAAGCCGACCGGATTCGTATCCTCAAACCCTGGTGCCGCCGACGGTCATCTGGTTCATCCTGAGATGCGGCTGGCCGACGCCGACAGGCACGCCTTGTCCGGCCTTGCCGCACATGCCGATGCCGGTGTCGAGTTTCATGTCGTTGCCGATCATCGACACACGGTGCATGGCGTCCGGTCCGTTGCCGATCAGCATGGCGCCCTTGATCGGCTGCGTCACCTTGCCGTTTTCGATCATGTAGGCCTCGGTGCAGCCGAACACGAACTTGCCTGAGGTGATGTCGACCTGGCCGCCGCCGAAGGATACCGCATAGATGCCGTTCTTGACCGAGGCGATGATCTCGTCCGGCTCCATGTCGCCCGCCGTCATATAGGTGTTGGTCATGCGCGGCATTGGCTGGTGCGCATAGCCTTCGCGCCGGCCGTTTCCCGTGGCTTTCATGCCCATCAGCCGGGCGTTCTGGCGGTCCTGCATGTAGCCGACAAGCTTGCCGTCCTCGATCAGCACATTGCGGGCCGAAGGCGTGCCTTCATCGTCGACGGTCAGCGAACCCCGCCGCTCCGGCATGGTGCCGTCATCGACCACGGTAACGCCCTTGGCGGCGACCTGCTGGCCGAGCAGGCCGGCAAAGGCGGAGGTCTTCTTGCGGTTGAAGTCGCCCTCCAGCCCGTGGCCGACGGCTTCGTGCAGCATCACGCCCGGCCAGCCGCTGGACAAAACGATGTCGAACGTTCCGGCCGGCGCGGGAATGGCTTCGAGATTGACCAGCGCCTGCCTGAGGGCCTCCCTGGCAGCATGCTTCCAGGCGTCCTCGACCAGGAACTCGCCGAACGCCTTGCGCCCGCCCATGCCATAGGAGCCGCTTTCCTGGCGGTCGCCGTCGCCGACGACGACGGAAACGTTGATGCGGACCAGCGGGCGGATGTCGCGCACGATCTGGCCGTCGGCGCGCACGATCTCGACATGCTGCCAGGACGCCGCGAGCGAGGCCGTCACCTGGCGCACGCGCGGGTCCTCGGCACGCAGCCATGCGTCGATCTCCTGCAACAGCTTGGCCTTGACCTCGAAGGAAGGCGAGGGGATCGGGTTCTCCTCGCCATAGAGATGGCGGTTGGTGCGCGCGGGTGCCGCGGCAAGCGTGCCGGAATAGCCGCCCTTGACGGTCGAGACCGCGTCGGCGGCGCGCAGCAGCGACGCCTCCGAAAGATCGCTGGAATGGGCGTAGCCGCTGGCCTCGCCGGCCACGGCGCGCAGGCCAAAACCCTGGTCGGTGTTGAAATTGGCGGTCTTCAGCCTGCCATTGTCGAACATCAGCGCTTCGCTCTCGCTGTATTCGAGGAAGAGTTCGCCGTCATCGGCGCCGTTCAGTGTGTCGGCGACGATCCGCTTGATGCGATCATCTGAAATGTCGAATTGGCCGGTCAGGCTGTTCATGGCAGGTCCGCTCACAGGAGGAATGGTGTTGCCACGATGTAGGCGCGAAGACGCGCCTGCACAATCCGCAATGACGATCCGCAGCCGGACAGTGGAGCGCTAATGCATGTCGCCCAGAAGTGTGCCGCGGTTCTGGGATAACGACATGCATCAAACAAAGACCTAAAGCGCGTCGTATGAATCCGTTTCAGCGCGACGCGCTTTAGGGCTCTACTTCTCGTCCACGAACGATTTGATGTCGCTGGTCATGGAATCCCAGTTCGAGAACTGCTCTTCGAGGTAGGAGCGGGTAACGCCGCCCCTGAACATGACATCCATCTTGAAGTTCGACCCGTCACCGGAAAAGGCCTTCACCCAGCGGTATTTCTTGTTCCATTCATTGGCCTGGTCGGCCGTGAAGGGGTCGGTATAGCCCGAGGAGAACTGGATAGACTTGCACTTCTCATGGTTTTCGCAGCCATAGAAGTAGATCACATATTTCATGCCCTGGAGCCGGCCGGAGATCATCGGATCACCGCCGTCATCCTTGTCCATCTTGGCCGAGCCATAGCCTTTCGCAAGCTCGAAAATGACGGCCGGATCGGGCGCCGTGATGATTTCGGTATCCTCGGCAAAGGCGACGGAAACGGCGCCGGTCAGGATCAGACCGGTCGAAAAAAGCAAAGAAAAAGCACGCATGATGACCCCCACAGCCAACAATCAAACCCGTGGGAATTGTGCGTCAGGAAACGGTTTCGCAAGCATCAAGCTCAGGGCAGGGCGGCAAAACCGTCGGCGAAGCCCTTGAGGTCGACAGGGATGCCGATGCCTTCTTCCGGCGTCTGGAAGACGATGAAGGTGGCCGACGTCCCGGTCTTCAGCGTATCGAGCAGCGGCTTTTCGAGAATGACCTCGGCATAGCAGCCGTCCTGGAAGCAGCGCACGAAATAGGCGCGGCCGATATCCTTGCCGTCGACATTGAGGCCCAGGCCATTGGGCAGCAAAACGCCGAGCGGGGCCAGCACGCGCAGGATCTCGGCCTTGTTGTCGGCGGTGCGCAGGACGACGACGGACAGTCCCATTTCCGGGCGATCCTCGGCAACGACGTTCTGCATCATCACGCATTGTTCCGAGGTGGCGCCGGCCGGCGTGTCGCAGATGATCGACCACGCGCCATGCGTCGACTTGACCGTGCCGCTGGGCTGCGCTGCATTGGCGACGCCGGTTGCGGACGAGCCGATACCGATCAGGGCGGCGAGAAAAACGACCTTCGCCCCGCTTCTCGAAAGCCAAGCGCTTTTCGAATGCCAGGCGCTCTTCGAATGCCAGGCGTTTCTCGAAAGCCAAGAGGTCATGACGGCTCCATTGCGAATCACGGCACTTTAAGCCGCGCCAAGGCCAAGTAAAGGATAGGGCGACCGCCGGTCAGCCCCGGCGGGCGCAATAATGCGCTTTTCCCTAGCAAATTCGCCCGAATTGCGACCGTCGGGCGCATTCCGGACACAAGCCCGCATAGCCTGTCTGTCGACGACCCGCGCGGGCCACGAGGCCGTCGAAACAGCGCGGCAGCACTTGCGCGCAAAAATGCCGCACGGTTTCGCCCGCTCCTTTCTTGCGGAGGGAAATAGAGTATGGTTTGAACCACCCTTGGGACTGTCCGGGATTCCCATCCCGGCATTGTTCGATATTCTTGCGTCGCGATCGCGAGGAACCGGGAGATGAAGAGGGCGATGAGAAAATTCCCAGCAAGCGCCAAATCGATGGCAACAGCAGGCGCCGCCGCCGCATTTTTCGCCGGTGCCTCCGCCCATGCGGCCCAGCCGCAGCCGTGGGAGATGACTTTTCAGCCGCCGGCGACAGACATGATGCGGCAGATCGAGTGGTTCGGGAACTACACGATGTGGTTCGTCGTCCCGATCACTGCTTTGGTTCTGGCGCTTCTCGCCTGGTGCATCTTCAGGTTCCGCGCCAGCAAAAACCCGGTTCCGTCCAAGACCAGCCACAACACGCTGATCGAGATCATCTGGACAGTCGGGCCGGTCGTCGTCCTGCTGTTCATCGCCATTCCCTCGTTCCAGTTGCTGACGGCGCAGTACACGCCGCCGGAAGAGGCCAAGCTGACCGTCAAGGTAACGGGCAATCAGTGGAACTGGGACTATGAGTACCAGACCGAGAACACGCTCTCCTTCAACTCGGCCATCCTGCAGGACGCCGACCGCGCCGCGATCGGCAAGGAAGACCGCAAGGTCTATCCGCGCCTGCTGGCGGTCGACAACGAGCTGGTCGTGCCGGTCAACACCATGACGCGCGTCCTGGTTACCGCAGCCGACGTGATCCATTCCTTTGCCGTTCCGGCCTTCGGCATCAAGATGGACGCGGTTCCCGGCCGCACCAACGAGACGTGGTTCAAGGCGGAAAAGGAAGGCATCTATTACGGCCAGTGCTCGCAGCTCTGCGGCAAGGACCATGCCTTCATGCCGATCGCCGTCCGCGTCGTATCCGATGCGCAGTACAAGACCTGGCTGGCAGCAGCCAAGACCGACCTCCCCGGCGCCAACAAGGCGCTGATGGCCGAGGTCGACGGTACCAACAAGGTAGCGGCCGCCGGCAATTGATGCCGCGGGTTAGCAAGAATTAGGGAACGGAGCCGACCATGGCAGAAGCTGCAGCTCACGACGACCACCACAAGCCCTATCATGGCTGGGTCCGGTGGGTGTACTCCACCAACCACAAGGACATCGGCACGCTCTACCTGATCTTCGCGATCTTCGCGGGCATCGTCGGCGGCGCGCTTTCGGTCGTCATCCGCATGGAGCTGCAGGAGCCGGGCATCCAGATCTTCACCGGTCTGGCGCAGATGGTCTATGGCATGAACGGCGATGCCGCCATCGACGGCGGCAAGAGCATGTACAACGCCTTCGGCACCGCGCACGCGCTGATCATGATCTTCTTCATGGTCATGCCGGCGCTGATCGGCGGCTTCGCCAACTGGATGGTGCCGATCATGATCGGCGCGCCTGACATGGCCTTCCCGCGCATGAACAACATCTCGTTCTGGCTGCTGCCGCCGGCCTTCCTGCTGCTCATCGCTTCGGCTTTCATGCCGAGCGCGCCCGGCGCCTATGGCGTTGGCGGCGGCTGGACGCTCTATCCGCCGCTGTCGACCTCCGGCCAGCCCGGGCCGGCCATGGATCTGGCGATCCTGTCGATCCACATTGCCGGCGCGTCCTCGATCCTCGGCGCCATCAACTTCATCACCACCATTTTCAACATGCGCGCGCCGGGCATGACGCTGCACAAAATGCCGCTATTTGCCTGGTCGGTTCTGATCACCGCCTTCCTGCTGCTCTTGTCGCTTCCGGTTCTGGCCGGTGGCATCACCATGCTGCTTACCGACCGCAATTTCGGCACCACCTTCTTCGCCCCGGATGGCGGCGGCGATCCGATCCTGTTCCAGCATCTGTTCTGGTTCTTTGGTCACCCCGAAGTGTACATCCTGATCCTGCCGGGCTTCGGCATCATCAGCCACATCGTCTCGACCTTCTCGAAGAAGCCGGTGTTCGGCTATCTCGGCATGGCCTACGCCATGGTCGCGATCGGCGCTGTCGGCTTCATCGTCTGGGCGCACCACATGTACACGACCGGCCTGTCGCTCGACACGCAGCGCTACTTCGTCTTCGCCACCATGGTCATCGCCGTACCGACAGGCGTGAAGATCTTCTCCTGGATCGCGACGATGTGGGGCGGCTCGATCTCGTTCAAGACGCCGATGCTGTGGGCGCTGGGCTTCATCTTCCTGTTCACGGTCGGCGGCGTCACCGGCGTCCAGCTCGCCAACGCCGGCCTCGACCGCTCGCTGCATGACACCTATTTCGTCATTGCCCACTTCCACTATGTGCTGTCGCTGGGTGCGGTCTTCGCCATCTTCGCCGGCTGGTACTACTGGTTCCCCAAGATGACCGGCTACATGTACTCGCCGGTGATCGCCAACACCCACTTCTGGGTCACCTTCGTCGGCGTCAATTTGATCTTCTTCCCGCAGCATTTCCTCGGCCTGGCCGGCATGCCGCGCCGCACCATCGACTATCCCGACGCGTTCGCCGGCTGGAACATGGTGTCGTCCTACGGCTCCTATATATCGGCCGTCGGCGTGGTGATCTTCCTCTATGGCGTGTTCGAGGCCTTCCAGAAGAAGCGCGTCGCCGGCGCCAATCCGTGGGGCGAGGGTGCAACGACGCTCGAATGGCAGCTGCCTTCGCCGCCGCCCTTCCACCAGTGGGAACAGCTGCCGAAGATCAAGTAAGGCAGCCCGAATACGAAACCGCCGGCCCGCCGGCGGTTTCGGCCAACGGAATGATTGGACTTATGTACGCATGGCCCTTGTCGACGACCCAATGATTGACGAAGCGGGCTTTCGCATGTCGGAAGCCACGTCGGGCGATTTCTTCGCCCTGCTGAAGCCGCGCGTCATGTCGCTGGTGGTGTTCACGGCCTTTGTCGGCATGGTCGCTGCGCCCGTGACCATCAACCCGCTGCTGGCGGTGATCGCCATCCTGGCCATTGCCATCGGCGCCGGCGCCTCTGGTGCGCTCAACATGTGGTACGACGCCGACATCGACGCAGTAATGAGCCGGACCGCCGGCCGCCCGGTACCCTCCGGCCGCATCCTGCCCGGCGAAGCCCTGAGCTTCGGCCTTGTGCTTTCGGTACTATCGGTGATGACGCTGGGCGTACTGGTCAACTGGCTGTCGGCGGCGCTGCTTGCCTTCACCATCTTCTTCTACGCCGTCGTCTACACGATGTGGCTGAAGCGCTCGACGCCGCAGAACATCGTCATCGGCGGTGCCGCCGGCGCCATCCCGCCGGTCATCGGCTGGGCCGCGGTGACCGGAACGGTGAGCCTGGAAAGCCTCGTCCTGTTCCTGATCATCTTCCTGTGGACGCCGCCGCACTTCTGGGCGCTGGCACTGTTCAAGTCCGACGACTACGCCAAGGCCGGCATCCCGATGATGCCGAACGTTGCCGGCCAGGCCTCGACCCGCCGCCAGATCTTTGCCTACGCCCTGATCCTGGCGCCGATCGGTGTGCTGCCCTGGGTGCTCGGTTTCACCACCGCCTTCTATGGCGTCGCATCAGTGGCTCTCGGCGCCGGCTTCGTCTGTTATGCCTGGAAAGTGCTGTGCATGGCCGATAGCGACCGCGTCATGAAGCCGGCCAAGGCTCTGTTCGCCTATTCGCTGCTCTACCTCTTCGCCATCTTCGCCATCTATCTTGCCGACTGTGTCGTCGGTCGCGCTTTGGCCATCGGTGGAGCATGACCATGATCGACAAGAAGCTTGAACTGGTCACGTTGACCGAAAGCCAGAAGAAGGCGCGGCGCAACCGTTCGGCGGCGATCGGCGTCGCGCTGGCGATTCTGGTCGTCATCTTCTACGTCGCGACCATCGTGAAATTCGGCCATACCGGATGAGGCCGATGATGACCCGCCAGACCGTGACCGATCCCAGGAAGAAGAACACCAACCGCGTCGTCGCCGCCGTCTGCGTCGCCTTCTTCGGCGGCATGATCGGCATGGCCTACGCTGCGGTGCCGCTCTACAAGATGTTCTGCCAGGCCACCGGCTATGGCGGCACGACGCAGCGCGCCGAAAAGCAATATGCCGGCCGCATCCTCGACCGCGACATCACCGTGCGCTTCGACGCCAACACCAACGGCATTCCGTGGCAGTTCCAGCCGGTCGCCCGTTCGGTCACCATCAAGATCGGCGAGACCACGCAGGCGCATTACAGCGCCACCAACAAGTTCGACCGCGCCGTTACCGGCCGCGCCACCTTCAACGTGCAGCCGGAACTGGCGGGCCCCTACTTCAACAAGGTCGAGTGTTTCTGCTTCACCGACACGACGCTGAAGCCCGGCGAGACGCTGGACATGCCGGTCGTGTTCTATGTGGATCCCGATATCGTCAACGTGCCGGAACTGAAGGACTTGAAGACGATCACCCTGTCCTACACCATGTTCCCGGTCCAAAAGAACAAGCCGGTGGCGTCATCGACGCCGGACAGCAGCAGCAAAGTTTCAGATACCGAAGCAAATCTCGGGGGTTGATATGGCAGACGCGCACGCAAAACCACAACACGACTACCATCTCGTCAACCCGAGCCCATGGCCCTTCCTGGGGTCGATCGGCGCGCTGGTGACTGCAGTCGGCGGCGTCGCCCTGATGCAGTATCTCAAGAACGGCGATTTTCCGATTTTCGGCCACAACATCGCGAATCCATGGCTGTTCTTCATCGGCCTGGTCATCGTCCTCTACACGATGTTTGCCTGGTGGTCGGACACCATCAAGGAAGCGCATGAGGGCCACCACACGCGCGTCGTGTCGCTGCATCTGCGCTACGGCATGATCATGTTCATCGCTTCGGAAGTGATGTTCTTCGTTGCCTGGTTCTGGGCCTATTTCGATGCCAGCCTGTTTCCGAGCGAAGTGCAGAATTACGCCCGCACCGCTTTCACTGGCGGCGTCTGGCCGCCGAAGGGTCTCGAAGTCCTCGATCCCTTCCATCTGCCGCTCTACAACACCATCATCCTGCTTCTGTCGGGCACCACGGTGACATGGGCGCACCATTCGCTCATCCATGGCGACCGCAAGGGCCTGATCAACGGCCTGGTGCTGACCGTCGGCCTCGGCATGCTGTTCACCATGGTGCAGGCCTACGAGTACATGCACGCTCCGTTCGGCTTCAAGGATTCCATCTACGGCGCCACCTTCTTCATGGCGACCGGCTTCCATGGCTTCCACGTCATCATCGGCACCATCTTCCTGCTGGTCTGCCTGATCCGCGCCTGGAAAGGCGACTTCACGCCCAAGCAGCATTTCGGCTTCGAGGCGGCTGCCTGGTACTGGCACTTCGTCGACGTGGTCTGGCTGTTCCTGTTCGCATCGATCTACGTCTGGGGATCGGTCGGCGCGGTGATCGAAGGCCACTGACGGCTTTCACCGAACCGACAAATCAGAAGGGCGGTCGCGGCAACGCGGTCGCCTTTCTTCTTTTCGGCGCCCGTTAATGTCCAACGGATTCGGCTGGTCGGGCTGGCTGCTTCAATTGGTCGACTGGACCGATGGCTGCATTGGGGTTACCGACTGCGACATGGACGAAATCTGGACTATGGTGCCGGATGGAACGCTGATCGAAATCGAGCCGTAAAGCATGACTATCCATGAGTGAAGATAGGGCGATCTGGCCACCCATCGAGCCGATCTCGGCCGGCCTGCACGGACGCTGCCCGCGCTGCGGCGAAGGACGGCTGTTTTCCGGCTTCCTCACCGTCGGCAAGCGCTGCAACAATTGCGGCCTCGACTATTCCTACGCCGATGCCGGCGACGGCCCGGCGGTGTTCGTCATCCTGATCATCGGCTTCATCGTCGTTGGGCTGGCGCTGTGGGTGGAGGTGACGCTGAGCCCGCCGCTGTGGCTGCATTTCATCATCTGGATACCGCTGGCCGTGGCGCTGTGCCTGACGGCGCTGAGGCTGATCAAGGGGGTGCTGCTAACGCTTCAATACGCCAACAAGGCGGCCGAAGGCCGCCTGGACCAGGGGCAATGAACGAGGCGCTCACCAAGCCCGCCGGCCGCTCGCGGCCGAAGACGGCATTGCTGCTCGGCCTCGGCCTGGTGGTGTTCGTCATCCTGCTCGGGCTTGGCACATGGCAGGTGCAGCGCCTGTACTGGAAGGAAGCCCTTCTGCAGACCATCGACCAGCGCACCCATTCAACGCCGCAGCCGCTGGCGGACGTCGAGAAGGAATTCGCCGCCACCGGTGATGTCGACTACACGCCGGTCACCGTCAGCGGGACGTTCCTGCACTCCGGCGAGCGGCATTTCTACGCCACATGGGACGGCGACGCCGGCTTCAACGTCTATACCCCGCTGGCCCTCGACGATGGCCGCTATGTCCTGATCAACCGCGGCTTCGTTCCCTATGATGTAAAGGATGCCGCCAAGCGCCCGCAAGGGCAGGTGACCGGCAAGGTCACGGTCACCGGCCTGGCGCGCAACCCGCTGCCGGCCAAGCCGTCGATGATGCTGCCCGACAATGACGTGGCCAAGAACATCTTCTATTGGAAGGATCGCGATGCCATGGCGGCGAGTGCCGGCCTGCCGGCCGGTGCCGTGCTGGTGCCGATCTTCATCGACGCCGACAAGACGCCGAACCCGGGCGGGCTGCCGGTCGGCGGCGTCACCATCATCGACCTGCCGAACTCTCATCTGCAATATGCCTTCACCTGGTATGGCCTGGCGGCGGCTCTTGCCGCGGTTCTGATCGTCAGGCTGCGCCGTCCGGCAAAGACTGAATGATCCAGAGCATCATCCCGAAAAGTGGGAACCGGTTTTCGGACAAGATCATGCTCCAACAAAGAGTTAGATCAGGCTGACCATTCAACCTGATCTCAACTGCCCTTGACAGGGCAGGGGTGCACACCTCATTTCGCGTCACGATACGATCAACCGATCTGGAATCATGCTGCAGACCGCCACAAAACCACCGCTGACGATCCGGCTCTGCCAGCCGCGCGGCTTTTGCGCCGGTGTCGACCGCGCGATCCAGATCGTCGTGCTGGCGTTGAAGAAATACGGCGCGCCGGTCTATGTCCGCCACGAGATCGTGCACAACCGCTATGTCGTCGAGGGCCTGCAAAGCCTTGGCGCGGTTTTCATCGAGGAACTCTCGGAAATCCCGGCCGAGCACCGCAAGTCGCCGGTTGTCTTCTCAGCCCACGGCGTGCCGAAATCGGTGCCGGCCGACGCCAAGGCACGCGAGCTCTTCTATCTCGACGCCACCTGCCCGCTGGTGTCCAAGGTGCACAAGCAGGCGATGCGCCATCAGCGGCTCGGCCGCCATGTGCTTCTGATCGGCCATGCCGGCCATCCCGAAGTGATCGGCACCATGGGCCAACTGGCTGAAGGCGCCGTCACGCTGATCGAGACCGAAGCCGACGCTGGGACCTTTGCCCCCGCCGACCCGGAAGCGCTCGGCTTCGTAAGCCAGACAACGTTGTCGGTCGAAGACACTGCCGGCATATTGCGGGTGCTGCAGGAGCGCTTCCCGCAACTGCATGCACCGGCCGCCGAATCGATCTGCTACGCCACCACCAACCGCCAGGAAGCGGTCAAGGAAACCGCCGCCGGCGCCGATCTCTATCTGATCGTCGGTGCGCCCAATTCCTCCAATTCGCGCCGTCTTGTCGAAGTGGCGGAGCGCGCCGGCGCCACCATGTCGCTTCTCGTACAGCGCGCCGCCGAAATTCCGTGGAATGACGTCACAAACATCTCGACGCTCGGCCTGTCTGCCGGCGCGTCGGCGCCGGAGATCATCGTCGACGAGATCATCGATGCCTTCCGCCAGCGCTTCGAGGTGAACATCGACCTGGCGATCACGGCCACCGAAACGGAGGATTTTCCAGTCATGCGGGTTCTGCGCGATGTCGAACTGACGCGGGCCGACATGGCCTTCGTCAACGGAGCCGCGTGAACAGCCCATGGCGGTCTACACCGACGTCAATGAGGGCGAACTCGGCGCGTTCCTGAGGGCATATCCGGTCGGCGAACTCTTGTCCTACAAGGGTATCGCCGAAGGCACGGAGAATTCGAATTTCCTGCTGCACACCTCAAGCGGCTCTTACATACTGACGCTCTACGAGAAGCGCGTCGACAAGGCCGACCTGCCGTTCTTCCTCGGCCTGATGGGCCATCTCGCCCGCAAAGGCATTTCCTGCCCGTTGCCGGTGACCGCGCATGACGGCACCGTCATCGGCACGCTGGCCGGCCGTCCCGCGGTCATCATCACCTTCCTCGAAGGCCTGTCGCTCCGGCGGCCGACAGCGGCGCATTGCGCGGAGGTCGGCAAGGCGCTCGCCGCCCTGCATCTCGCCGGCCAGGATATTGCGATGACGCGTGACAACGCACTGGCCATCGAGGGCTGGCGCAAATTGTGGAACGCCTCGCGCGACCGCGCCGACGAGGTCGAGCCGGGACTGGCGGCCGAGGTCGACGCGGATTTCGCCGACTTCGGACGCCATTGGCCGCAAGGCCTGCCGGCAGGCATCATCCATGCCGATCTGTTTCCCGACAATGTCTTCTTCCTCGGCGAGAAACTGTCCGGCCTCATCGACTTCTATTTCGCCTGCAACGACCTCTACGCCTATGACGTCGCCACCTGCCTCAATGCTTGGTGTTTCGAGAAGGATTTCTCCTTCAACCTGACCAAAGGCACGGCGCTGCTGGCCGGCTATCAGAGCGTGCGGCCTTTGAGCGAGGGCGAGAAAGCAGCGCTGCCGATGCTTTCGCGCGGCTCGGCGCTGCGCTTTATGCTGACCCGGCTCTATGACTGGCTGACGGTTCCCGAGGGCGGGCTGGTCATGAAGCGCGATCCGACCGAATATATCCGCCGCATGCGCTTCCACCGCGCGATCAGGTCGCCTTCGGAATACGGACTGACATGACCAAGCAGGTTGAAATCTTCACCGACGGTGCCTGCTCGGGCAATCCCGGTCCCGGCGGCTGGGGCGCCATCCTGCGCTTCAACGGCAAGACCAGGGAATTGTCGGGCGGCGAGGCCGAGACGACCAATAACCGTATGGAGCTGCTGGCCGCCATCTCGGCGCTGAATGCGCTGAAGGAGCCGTGCTCCGTCGAGCTTCACACCGACAGCAAATATGTCATGGACGGTATCTCCAAATGGATCCACGGCTGGAAGAAAAACGGCTGGAAGACCGCCGACAAGAAGCCGGTCAAGAACGGTGAACTGTGGCAGGCGCTGGATGAGGCCAATCGGCGCCACAAGGTGACCTGGAACTGGGTCAAGGGCCATGCCGGCCATACCGAGAACGAACGCGCCGACGAACTCGCAAGGGAAGGCATGGCGCCGTTCAAGAAGAGTCCGTTAAAACCTGTGGCGCCGAAGCCTGCGGCGGCGCTGAAGCCGGCGGCATCCGAGAAGCAGCCTGCGGCGCCACGGGCACGGCGCTCGACCCAAAGCTATTGAGCTCAAGCTATCGGCAGGGGATCTCACTCATGCCGATCGTATACTACATCACCCATCCCCAGGTTCAGATCGATGCCAACGTTCCCGTGCCGCACTGGGGGCTGTCCGAGATCGGACGGGCTCGAGCATCAGCCATGCTCGAGCAGCCATGGGTCGGGTCGATCCGGCGGGTCGTCTCGTCGGCCGAACGCAAGGCGATCGAAACCGCCGAGATTCTTGGCAAACACCTCGGCCTCGCGGTCGAGGTGCGGGAGCGCATGCATGAGAACGATCGGTCGGCAACCGGCTTCCTGCCGCCGCCGGAGTTCGAGGCGGTCGCCGACCAGTTCTTCGCCAACCCGCACAAAAGCATCCGCGGCTGGGAGCGGGCCATCGATGCCCAGCAACGCATTGTCAGCGAGGTCGAAACGGTGCTGGGTGCTGCCGATGGCGGCGACATTGCCTTCGTCGGCCATGGCGGCGTCGGAACGCTCTTGCTGCTCTCGCTCAGCGATCGCGCAATCAGCCGCGAGGCGGATCAGCCGGCCGGCGGCGGCAATTACTTCGCCTATGATGTCGGCACGCGCCGCGTCGTCCACGGATGGCGGCCGATAGACAGTCTGGCGCCGCGCTAAAGCGGATGTCAGGAGATCATCGACACCGTAGCGGCGATGAAGCCGCTGGCGACCAGCGGATAGAACCTGTCCTCAGCGGATCAGCAGGGCCGTGCCGTAGAGGCCGAGCGCGAACACCGTGTGCGAGATCACATTGAAGGCGCGGATCTGCATCGCGTTGGGGCGCTTTGAGGCAGCCCAGCCGGCGCCCATGCCGGGCGCCAGCAGGAACCAGCCGGCGCCGATGGTGACCATGCCGAGGATGAAGGCCGGCAGGAAGGTCGGCGCGTCCAGCCATGCCGTGCCCACCAGCGCCACCAGGATGAAGCCGTAGACGATGCCGGTGACATAGTGGAAAGCCCAGCCCAGCGCCTGCTCATGCGCATAGGGTGCGGCTTGGGCGATATCGTCGTGGAAAACCTTGCCTTCCCTAAGGTGCCAGACCCAGCGGCCGGGCGGCCCCCAGTTCGGCCGCGGCTGGCTGAGCGCCAGATGCAGGAACAGCGCCCAAAGATCCATCAGCACCGTGGCGCCGATGCCGATCGCAACGCTGCGCCAGATGATGTCAAACATCGTCGATGTCCCCCAAAGCAGGCAATCCGGCTGGAAGCGCGTGGTCGTCAGGCCATGGCGCTCATGAGCCGACGCGGCCGCTGCGGTTTAGAGCTGGCTCAGAATGTGAGCGGCACCCGATGTGTCGACTCCTGGCTTGGTCTCGACATTGAGCGCGGTGACCTTGCCGTTGTCGACGATCATCGAGAAGCGCTTCGAGCGCAATCCCATGCCGCCGCTGGAATAGTCGGAGTCGAGGCCGATCGACCTGGCGAAGTCGCCATTGCCGTCGGCGAGATAGAGGATCTTGCCTTGACCGCCGGTGAAATTGGCCCAGGCGCCCATGACATGGACATCGTTGACGGAGACGACGGCGATGGTGTCGACGCCGCGGGCCAGGATGGCATCGTGGTTCTCGAGATAGCCCGGCAGATGATTGTTGCTGCAGGTCGGCGTGAAGGCGCCTGGAACGCCGAACAGCACGACCTTCTTGCCCGCGAAAATCTCGGCCGAGGTGATCACCTTGGCGCCGTCGGCGGTCATTTCCTTGAAGGTCGCATCGGGCAGTTTGTCGCCAACGGCAATCGTCATGATGGTCCTCGTGTGAAAAGCAGGGAAGGTTTCTTGCGATAGCGAAATCGGGCATCTCCCGCAACCGCCGACAAGGCCTGGATCAAGGGAAAGCCCTGATCGGGTTCGGTATCAGGGGAACGGCAGAACGCCCTCGACCGCGCCTTCGGCACTTGTCAGGGTGTAATACAACCCGCCATCGGTCGGTGTCGTCGACGGCCGGTCGAGGATCGGAATGGTAAATACCAGCCGGCCGTCCTTTTCGCTGCGTGCAGGCGCCCCGAACATATAATCGCGTCCCCCGGCGACGAATAAATCCGCCGCCTCCGGATCTCCGGGAAAAGTCGCCTCGACCATCAGCGTCTCATGGTCGCCCGGCAGCACCTTGATCCCGAAATCGGGCTTGGCAGGCGCGGGCAAGGTGGCGAGTGCAGCCTTCACCAGCGCCGCATCCTCGGCATTGTCGGGATCGGCGGCGGGATCGACGCTCAGCCGCGTCTGTACCGGAATACAGATCGTCTCGCATATGCCGAGAAAGATGTCGGCATCGATGACGGCCGCATCCCCAGGCGACGACAAAGTGAATGTCACCGGCAGCGAGACCGGATGGTTGTAGCCGGCCCATTTGCCGTAGCCGTCGTCATGGCGCTGCGGCGGAGGGAAGGAAAACGCCGCATCGGTGATGTTGGTGCTGGCCGAAACGTCGATCTGCGGCGGCACGCCGGCGTCGCCCGGATCGCGCCAATAGGTCTTCCAGCCGGGCTTGAGCGCGATGTCGAGAACGCCCTGTATGCGACCGGCCTCGTCGGCCTTGCCTGTTGTCACCAGCCGCACCTTGCCCCCTTCGCTGTTGTACCAGTCGGAAGACGAGGCGGCGGCGGGAAGGGCTGCTCCGCATCCGATGGCGGCGCCGAGCAGCAGGATTTTCAAGCTTTGCATGGCGTTGATTTGATCGTCAGTTCATGGCCGCGCAATGTTTTCATGGCGCTCTGCGTATCATATTTGCGTGACCTTCGGGTAAGGAACAGTTGGGTTCAAGCAATCGGCCGAGCAAAGTTCGCAGTCAAGATTCCGTTGTTCCAACCATTGGGCTTTGGCCGAATCGCACGCGGCGCATCTTTTCGGCGTCCCGGAAACGCGTTACGCTCCAGTCCATGGATTTGTTGCGCCACAAAAAGACGGCCGGTGGACGCGGCTTTCTTGACGACCAGTTTCTGATTGCCATGCCCGGCATGAAGGACGATCGCTTCACGCGCTCGGTCATCTACATCTGTGCGCACAGCGATGAAGGCGCCATGGGCCTGATCATCAACCAGACGCAGCAGATGCTGTTTCCCGATCTTCTGGTGCAGCTCGGCATCATGAACGAGCAGGAGGCGATCAGGCTGCCGGCGCAGGCTCGCGACTTCGTCGTGCGCAATGGCGGCCCCGTCGACCGTAGCCGCGGCTTCGTCCTGCACTCGGGCGACTACCGGGTGGAATCCTCGCTCACCGTCTCCGACGATATCTGCCTGACCGCGACGGTCGACATATTGCGCGCCATCTCGTCCGGCCGCGGCCCGCGGCGCGCATTGATGGCGCTCGGCTATTCCGGCTGGGGCGCCGGCCAGCTGGAAACCGAGATCGCCGAGAATGGCTGGCTGACCTGTCCGGCGACGCCCGAGCTTCTGTTCGACGCCGACATCGAGCGCAAATACGACCGCATCCTGGCATCGATCGGGATTGATCTGGCGCATCTGAGCCTGGCCGCGGGGCACGCCTGAGGCCTCGCATTTGCCGACGTTCCGCCGAACCTTCGCGACTAGCCGAAGCCGCCCGCCACTTTCGTCATCCTAGGGTCTGCGCTGCGTCGCTGCGCTCCTTGCTTCGCCCCAGGATGACGAAGGCGCGGTCGCTTCAGCTAATTTTCGGGGTTCATTCCAATGTAACCACGCGCCTGCACGACGCATGCCTCACCCATCACGCCTGCGTCATCGGGTACTGCTCTTTCAGCGCCTTCAGCACCTGGTCGCCGGGCATCGGCGCGCCGAACATGAAGCTTTGCACATATTCGCAGCCCATCTGGCGCAGTTCCAGCGCATCGCTTTCGTCGGAAATGCCCTCGGCCACCACCGACAGGCCGAGTTCATGCGCCATGTTGACCATGGATTTGAGCAGCACCGCCCGCTTCGGCGTCGCGTCGTCGACGAAGCTCTTGTCGATCTTGATGGTGTCGAAGGGGAAGCGGGTCAGATAGGCGAGCGAGGAATAGCCGGTGCCGAAATCGTCCAGCGACAGGCCGATGCCGAGCTGCTTCAGCTTGGTCAGCACATGCGAGGTCTGCTCTGGATTGTCCATGACCAGCGATTCGGTAAGTTCGAGCCGGAAGCAGCGCGGCTTCAGATTGGCGCGGGCGATGACCGAGCGGACATCGCTGACCAGGTCGCGGCGGATCAGCTGGCGACTGGACAGATTGACCGACACCGACAGCGGCGTGTCGCCGATCTGCTTTTGCCAACCGGCGAGGTCTTCGGCCGCCTGCTGCATGGCAAACAGCCCAAGCTGCACGATCAGACCACAGCTTTCGGCGACCGGGATGAAATCGCCCGGCGGGATCATGCCGCGGCGCGGATGGTCCCACCTCAGCAGCGCTTCGAAGCCGGCAATGCTGCCGTCCTCCAGCCGTACGATCGGCTGGTAGGCAAGGGTGAACTCACGCCGCTCGATGGCGCGGCGCAGATCGGATTCGAATTGCAGCCGGTCGGTGCCGACGGTGCGGAAGGCCGGCCGGAACGGCTCGATCCTGTCGCCGCCGAAGCGCTTGGCCTGGTGCATGGCAAGCTCGGCGTCCTTGACCATGTCTTCTGCCGAAGTCTGCGCCGAGGTCCAGGTGATCAGGCCGATCGAGGCAGTCAGCACGATCTCGCGCTTGGCGAAGGTGATCGGGTTGTTGATGGCGTGCTTGATGGCGTCTGCCACCGCCGCGATGCGGGAGGGTTCCTGTTCGGAGAGCAGCATCAGGGCGAACTGGTCACCGGCAAAGCGCGACAGCGAATCCTTCGGTTTCAACAGCCGGTGCAAGCGGCGCGCAATGGTGAGCAGGATGGTGTCGCCGGCCGAGATGCCAAGCCCGTCATTGACCTGCTTGAAACGGTCGATGTCGATGACGAAGACGGTCGGGCGCACCTTCTCTTCGGTGCGCGCGATCGAGATGATGGCTTCCAGCCGGTTCATCAGAAGTTCGCGGTTGGGCAGGCCGGTCAGATTGTCGTGAACGGCATCGTGCAGCAGCCTTTCCTCGGACTTTTTCTGCTCGGTGACGTCGACCATGGTGCCGACGCAGCGAATCACTTCGCCGTCCGAGCCGATCACCGGCCGCGCCCGAAGCAAGAACCAGTGGTAGTGCCCGTCGGCGCCGCGCAGGCGGAAATTCTGCGAGACCCGGCCGCGCCGATGTTCGAGCACCACGTCGAGGGTGGTGCGGAACGTGTCGCGGTCGTCGGCATGCAGCACCGGCAGCCAGTTGCGGGCCGCACCCCCCAGGCTGTTGGGCGCCAGGCCAAGCTGGATGCTGACGTCGGGCTTGGTGACGACGCGGTCGCGCAGCACGTCCCAGTCCCACACCGTGTCGCCGGAGCCGGCGACGGCCAGCGCCTGGCGCTCGAGATCGGAGAACAGGCCCTGATGCAGCGCGCCGCCGGCAAAGGCATGCTGCATGACGGTGAAGCCGATCAAAAGGATGATCAGGATCAGCCCGCCGCCCAATGCCGGCTGGGCGATGTCGTTGTCGAGCATGCCGGTGATCGCCATCCACGACCCGCACAGCCATAGCAGCACCATCACCCAACTGGGCACCAGCATGATCGCACGGTCGTAACCACGAAGACCGAGCAGGATGATGAGGCCGAGCCCGGTCAGCGCGGTGGCGGCAAAGGACAGCCGGGCAATACCGGCGGCGACGGCCGGATCGATGATGGCCACACCCGCGATCAGCACCAGGCCGAGAATCCAGACCAGCGCGCCATAGCTGAAATGCCCGTGCCACCGGTTGAGGTTGAGATAGGCGAACAGGAACACCACGAAGGTCGCCGCAAGCGCCACCTCCGTTCCCGCCCGCCACATCTGCTCGTTGCCGGGCGATATCTCTATGATCTTGTTCAGAAAGCCGAAATCGACGCAGATATAGGCAAGTACCGCCCACGCAAGTGCGGCTGTCGCCGGAAACATCGAGGTTCCCTTGACGACGAAAAGGATGGTCAGGAACAGCGCCAGCAGCCCGGCGATGCCGATGACGATGCCGCGAAACAGCGTGTAGGAATTGACCGAGTCCTTGTAGGCTTCCGGCTCCCATAGATAGACCTGCGGCAGCTTCGGCGAGGCGAGTTCGGCGATGAAGGTGATCACCGTTCCCGGGTTCAGCGTCACCCGGAACACGTCGGCGTCGGAGCTTGACTGGCGGTCGAGCGCGAAGCCCTCGCTGGGTGTGATCGCGGCGATGCGGGTGGCGCCGAGATCGGGCCAGAAGATGCCGGAATTCACCAGCCTGAAATGCGGCGCCACGATCAGCCGGTCAAGCTGCTGGTCGGTGGTATTGGCGAGCGCGAACACCGCCCAGTCACCGCTCGAGCGCGCGTCATTGGCCTCGACCTCGATGCGCCGGACGATGCCATCGGGGCCGGGTGCGGTCGACACCTGGAAGTTTTCGCCCTGGTTGCGGTAAATCTCGACGGCGCGCGACAGGTCGAGCGCGACATCGTCGCGGGCAATCTTGATCGGTTCGACGGCGAAGGCCGGGAGCGCCGCGCAAAGCGTGACGACAGCCGCCAGAACAAAGGCCAACAGCGACCCGTTTCGCAGGAAATTCGTCAAAAATCAGTCCTTCGTTCCAGCGCCCGGCAGATCGTCCGCGATCCGGGCGTAGAGGTAGTGGTCCTGCCAGATGCCGTTGATCCTGAGGTAGGATCGCAGAAGTCCTTCGCGCCGGAATCCGGCTTTTTCAAGCACGCGGATCGACCGGATATTGTCGGGAATACAGGCAGCTTCGATCCGGTGCAACCTCAGCGTATCGAAGGCGAAGCGGCAGACCACGTTGACCGCGTCGGTCATCAGGCCGCGGCCGCCAAACCGCTCTCCGATCCAGTACCCGACATGGCCACTTTGCGAGACGCCGTGGCGGATATTGCCGAGTGTAATGCCGCCTGCAAGCTTGCCGCTCGCCTTCTCGAAGATGAAGAAGGCGATGGCGGTTCCCTGCGCATAGTCTTCGCGGTAGCGGCCGATGCGCAGCCGCCAGGCGGTGCGGTCGAGTTCATCGGGCGTCCAGCGCGGCTCCCACGGTTCGAGGAAGGCACGGCTTTCGCCGCGCACCGCCGACCATTCGCGATAGTCGTTGGTGTAGGGCACGCGCAGCATGACCCGGTCGCCTTTCAGTGCCGGCAGGTCACGGCGAAAGAAAGGGAGCGCGAACACCGGCGCTTGAAGGCTTAGACGGCGAGCTTGCGGGCCGTGGTGTGCGTGCCCGCAAGCGAATCGAGAATCGCCTCATAGGGCGCGAGCGTACCCACCGGTCCAACCGCGGTCAGCGTCGGCTTGGTCGAAAACAGCCGGGACGAAAGGTCGGTCAGCCGCTCGACGGTCAGCGCCGACAGCCGTTCCATCAACTCCTCCTTGGCGATCGGCCGGCCGAACAGAAGCAGCTGCCTGGCGATCTGCGAGGCGCGGCTGGCCGGGCTTTCAGCCGACATGATCAGGCCGGCGCGGTATTGCGCGCGGGCGCGGTCGAGCTCTTCCTGAAGGATATTCTCGCCGGCCTTCTGCAGCTCGTCGATAATGACCGGAACCAGTTCGGCAATGTCGCTCTGCCCGGTCGCGGCATGAACGCCGAAGATGCCGGTATCGGAAAAACCCCAGTGGAAAGCATAGACCGAATAGCACAGGCCACGCTTTTCGCGAACCTCCTGGAACAGCCGGGACGACATGCCGCCGCCGAGGATCATCGACAGCACCTGCGAAGCGTAGAAATCGCGCACATGATAGGCTCGGCCTTCGAAGCCGAGCACGATCTGCGCGTCCATCAGGTCGCGATCCTCGCGGAAATCGCCGCCGACATACTGCGCATATTGCGGCATCGTGCTGTCGGACTTGCTGCGGAAACCGCCGAGCTGCTTTTCGACCTCGCGCACGAAATTGTCGTGCTTGATGTCGCCTGCCGCCACGATCACCATCTTCTCGGCGCCATATTGGCGCTCGATGAAATCATGCAGCTGTTTGGAGGTGAAGGATTTGACGGTTTCCGGCGTGCCGAGGATCGAGCGGCCGATCGTCTGGTGGCGGAAGGCGGTCTCGGTGAAACGGTCGAAGACGATGTCGTCGGGTGTGTCGTGCGCGGCGCCGATCTCCTGCAGGATCACATGCTGCTCGCGCTCCAGTTCCTCTGGGTCGAATTCGGACTCCTGCAGGATATCAGCAAGGATATCCACCGCCAGCGGCACATCGTCGGACAGCACCCTGGCGTAATAGGACGTCGTCTCGACTGATGTGGCGGCATTGATCTCGCCGCCGACATCCTCGATTTCCGAGGCGATCTCGAAGGCCGTCCGCCTTTTCGTACCCTTGAAGGCCATATGCTCGAGCAGATGGGCCATTCCGTGCTCGTCGTCACGCTCATTGCGGGCGCCGGACTTGACCCAGGCGCCAAGGGCAACGGATTCGAGGCTTGGAAGGGTTTCGGTGGCGACTGTCAGGCCGTTCGACAGACGGCTTACCTCAACACCCATATGGCAAGTACTCCCTAACGCGCTGCCCTTGAGTGGCGGCTCACGTAATCTTCCACCATTTTCAGGTCGGATGGAAGTACCGTGTACTTTTCGTCGGCTGACATCAAGGACCCCAGCCATGCGGGCAGGGCCGGCCACACGCCGCAGGCGGCTTCGACGGCGGCCGGAAACTTGGCCGGGTGCGCCGTGCCCAGCACCACCATCGGCACTGCACCGTCGGCCTGGCCGGCGGCGACATGCACGGCCGCGGCCGTGTGCGGATCGAGCAGATAATTGCTGGATTCGAGCGTCGAGCGAATGGTGGCTGCAACCTCGTCCATATCGGCGCGCCCGGCGTCGAATTCGGACCGCATCCGGTCGATTTCCGCGGTTTCGATGGTGAAGGCGCCGGATTGCTTGAGGCCGGCCATGTAACGCCGCACCGTCTCTGCGTTACGGTCGCAGGCCTCGAACAGCAGTCGCTCGAAGTTCGACGATACCTGGATGTCCATCGATGGCGACGTCGTCGCAAACACACCCTTGGTGCGGTATTCACCGGTCGCGAAAGTGCGCGCCAATATGTCGTTGTCGTTGGTGGCGACGATCAGCCGCTCGATCGGCAGGCCCATCTTCTTGGCGGCGTAACCGGCGAAAATATCGCCGAAATTGCCGGTCGGCACGGTAAAGGAGACCGGCCTGTCCGGCGCGCCGAGCGAAAGCGCCGAGGAAAAATAATAGACGATCTGGGCCATGATGCGGGCCCAGTTGATCGAATTGACGCCCGACAGCGACACGCGATCACGAAAACCATGATCGTTGAACATATCCTTCAGCAGGCCCTGGCAATCGTCGAAATTGCCTTCGATCGCCAGCGCCTGGACGTTGGCGGCCGTCGATGTCGTCATCTGCCGCTGCTGCACCGGCGAGACGCGGCCATGCGGGAACATCACGAAAATGTCAGTTCGGTCGCGGCCGGCAAAGGCATCGATGGCGGCGCCGCCAGTGTCACCCGAGGTCGCGCCGACGATGGTGGCGCGCTGGCCGCGCTCAGTCAGTACATGGTCCATCAGCCGGGCAAGCAGCTGCATGGCAACGTCCTTGAAGGCCAGCGTCGGACCGTGGAAGAGCTCGAGGATGAACGTGTTGGCGCCGGTCTGCACCAGCGGGCAGACGGCCCGGTGGCGGAAGGTGGCATAGGCTTCTCGCACCAGGCGCTCGAAGACGGGTGCGGCGATCTCGCCGCCGAGGAACGGCGTCAGCACGCGGATGGCGAGGTCCGCATAGGGCAGGCCGCGCATGGCGCGGATCTCGGCTGCCGAAAACTGCGGCCATGTCTGCGGCACATAAAGCCCGCCGTCGCGGGCCAGCCCCGCCAGCACCGCATCGGCAAATCCAAGCACGGGCGCATCCCCGCGGGTACTCACATAGCGCATCGTCAAAGGTCCATTGCTGCCGCCGGTTTCATCCACGGCAATTGGTTAATTTTCCGAGCCGCCTCAGTCGCATTTTTGCCGTGGCGTTGCTATACGTCACCAACTTTGCGAGAGGGAAGTGCAGTTTCATGGCGTTTCATAAGTTCAACCGTCGCTTTGTCGCGGGTCTGGCGCTAACCGGCTTTATGCTTGCCGCCGCCGGTTGCCAATCGAGCGACAATGGCATCCTCAATCTCGGTTTCGGCAAGAAGACCGACCCGAATGCGCCAATACCGCCTCAGGATCCCAAGGTTCTCGCCAGCCAGTTGCAGGCCTACTGCCCGAAAGTGACGGTGCGCGATGGCACCGCATACTTCAATACCTACGCCAAGGGCGCGCCGCAGCCGAAAAAGAAAAAGGCTGATGCAACACAGGATGCCGAGGCCGCTGCCGCCGCGCAGACGGCGCCTGACGGCTCCATCGTCGATCCGAACAAGGATCCGGCCAAGATCATCTACCAGGCCTCGATCAGCGATGTGAGCCGCGATTGCAGCCGTGCCAACGGCCAGTTGACGATGAAGGTTGGCGTTGCCGGCAAGATCGTGCCGGGACCGCTGTTCGCCCCCGGCACCATCACCATGCCGATCCGCATTGCCGTCATGCACGGCCCCGACGTGCTTTATTCGCAGATCCACCCCTATCAGATCCAGGTCAGCGATCCCTCGACCGCCACCCAGTTCGTGTTCACCGATCCCAACGTCGTCGTGCCCGAACCCTCCGCCCGGGATTACACTGTCTATGCCGGCTATGACGACACCGCGCCGGCGGCGGTGGACAAGAAGTCCGGCAAGAAAAAGAAGCGCGCTCCGGCGACGAACTAAGCGCCTGGGCGCCGTCGCTGCTGCGACGGTGCCGGTCAACTCTTTGAAAGATCCAAACGATCCGATCGTAATCCTGCAGGCGTGCGCCTGCGGCAGGTCGCGTCTGCGCTTTAATCTCGATCCATTCCGCCAGCGCACTTGACTCATCCATATCCCGGCGGTTATACGTCAATCAATAGCTCGCAGGTTATTGACCCGATGCCGGACGCCCACGATACTTTGTTCAGAACGCTTGCCGACCCGACCCGGCGGGCCATCTTCGAGCGCTTGTGCCGCCAAGGTGAGCAGACCGTGGGGGCGCTGACGGCGCAGTCCGGGGTCTCGCAACCGGCGGTGTCGAAGCATCTCGGCGTCCTGAAGCTGGCCGGCCTGGTGCGTGACCGCCACGCCGGACGCCAGACCCACTACAGCGCGCAGCCCGAGGCACTTGGTCCGCTGACCGACTGGACAGTTCAAATGACAGGATTCTGGGAGAGCCGCTTCGATGATCTCGAGAACCTGCTGAAAAGGATGGACCAGTGAGCAATCCCGAACTGCGCACCGTCGTCGTCGAACGTGAAATATCCTGGCCGGCGGAGAAGATCTGGCGCGCGTTAACGCAGCCGCATCTGATGGAGGATTGGCTCATGAAGAACGATTTCAAGCCTGTCGTCGGCCACAGCTTCAATCTTCGCGGCGACTGGGGCGGCGTGCTCGACTGCGAGGTGCTGGCCATCGAGCAAAACAGGACGCTGTCCTACAGCTGGGATTTTGCGCATGAGGATGCCGCCTACAATCTGAAGAGCGTGGTGACGTTCACGCTCACACCCACGAGCTCGGGAACCCATCTGCGCGTCGAGCAGTCGGGCTTCCATCCGAGCCAGAAGCAGGCCTATGGCGGCGCCAGGGCCGGGTGGCAGCAATTCCTCACCAAGCTGGAGCAGGTCCTGGCGAAGCCGGATTGAAGCCTGCCGGTACCATGCCCTGATCGCGGGGCACCGAATGCAAAAAGGAGGAAATCGATGAAGATCAAGCTGACCAGCGTCTATGTGGACAACCAGGACAACGCACTGCGCTTCTACACCGACGTGCTGGGCTTTGCTGTGAAGGCCGACTTCAGCAATGGGGCTTTTCGTTGGCTGACCGTCATCTCACCCGATGAGCCCGAGGGAGCCGAGCTACAGCTGGCGCTCAA
Source organism: Mesorhizobium sp. M0217 (assembly GCF_040321955.1). Taxonomy (NCBI): domain Bacteria; kingdom Pseudomonadati; phylum Pseudomonadota; class Alphaproteobacteria; order Hyphomicrobiales; family Phyllobacteriaceae; genus Mesorhizobium; species Mesorhizobium sp. M0217. Next base: position 316,372 of record NZ_JAMYSN010000004.1, read on the forward strand.
CCACAACCCGGCCGCCAAGGCCTACCAGCAGGCCATCTTCAAGCAGGGGCAGCCCGCGCTCATGCTGTTCACCGACGACGTCAAGGGTGATTACGAGCGCATCAAGGGACGCGGCGGTGCGTTCGCCATGGCGCCGACAGAAGTGACCGGCTCGACCATCGCCCAGCTCAACGACAGCTGCGGCAATCTCATCCAGATCACCCAACTGGCGCGTTGGTAGGCGCTGGTTCAAGAGGAAGTTGCAATGAACTTGAGCAAATGGATACGTCAAACCCATCGTTGGCTGTCGATCATCTTCACGCTGACCGTGGCAGCCAATTTCATCACCATGGCGTTCGGGCAACCTCCGGCCTGGGTGGTCTATTCGCCGCTGCTGCCGCTATTCCTGCTGCTGTTCAGCGGCCTCTACATGTTCGTGCTGCCTTACGTCGCGAGATCGCGTGGCGAGCAGGGCGCGCAAGGGTAGGACATGGCCAAGGCGCCGGGAAAATCGAAGGTCGCAAAACCGGCCCCAGACAAGCCGGAAAAGCCGGTCCTGCTTTCGGGCGGCAACCCGCAGATCCCGAAGGCCTATGGGGACGCTCCGGTGCAGGCATATATTGCTGCCATGCCGGGCTGGAAAAGCGATGTCGGGCGCCGGATCGACGCACTTATCGTCAGCGCCGTCCCCGGCGTCTGCAAGGCGGTGAAGTGGAACTCACCGTTCTATGGCATCGAGGGCGAGGGTTGGTTCCTCAGCCTGCATTGCTTCACCAGATACGTCAAAGTCGCCTACTTTCGCGGCACGTCGCTCGATCCTGTGCCTCCCGGCGGTTCAAGGCAAAAGGAAGTGCGCTATCTCGACATCCATGAAGGCGAAGAGATCGACGAAGCCCGCTTCGCCTCCTGGGTGAAGCAGGCCAGCCGATTGCCCGGCGAGAAGATGTGAACGGAGGCAGACCATGAAGACCAGTATGTCGAGCAAGGACGAGGGAGGCGCCTCTGCCTCCGAGCGGATAGATGCCCGAATCCGGGAGCTGGACGATTGGCGGGGCAAGACGTTGGCCAGCCTGCGCAAGACCATCCTCGATGCCGATCCGGAAATCATCGAGGAGTGGAAGTGGATGGGCAGCCCGGTATGGTCGCGCGACGGCATGATCGCCGTCGGCAACGCCCACAAGGACAAGGTGAAGCTGACCTTTTCCCACGGCGCCAACCTGCCGGATCCCGACAGGCTGTTCAACAACGGGCTCAACGGCAAGGTGTGGCGCGCCATCGATGTGTCGGAGGGCGACGAGATCGATGCGGATGCGCTGAAAGCGCTCGTCCGTGCCGCGATTGCCTACAACAGGGCAAAGAAGAAACCGGCCAAATCGGCCAAAGCCAAGGACTGATCGGTTCAGGCGTCCGACCACTCCGACAGAGCGGCAATCACACTTTTCAGTTCGGCCCAGCGGCGGATGACGGTTTCGGCTCCGGCTTCGGTCAGCACATCGGCATGGCCGGGATAGCTGTGCGCGGCGCCGGTGAAGCCGATCACGCGCATGCCGGCGGCCCTGGCGCCGGTGACGCCGTGCACCGAATCCTCGATGACGAAGGTGTTTGCCGGATTGGCGTTGAGTTGCTCCGCCGCAATCAGGAACACATCCGGCGCGGGCTTGGTTTTCTTGCTTGGTATTTCCAGCGCTGAAAAAATCCGGCCGGCGAAGAACGGCAGCAGGCCCACTTTCTCCAGCATGAACTCGATCCGCTCCAAGCGTGAGTTCGAGCAGACGCAGCGCGGCGCGGTCACCGCCGCGACCGCCTCGCGCACGCCGTCGATGGCGCGCACGTCGCTGCGCAGTTTGCGGTCGACCAGCTCTTCGGCCCGGTCGATCATCGAGGCCTGGAACGGGATGGCGGATTTTTGCTCGACCCGCATCATGATGTCCTTGAAGGTCAGTCCGGCATAGGTTTCGGCGTATTCCTCAGCCGAAATTTCATATCCGGCCAAGGTCAGCAATTCGGCCTCGACGCGGGCTGCGATGATTTCGGAATCGACGAGCACGCCGTCGCAATCGAAGATGACAAGATCTGGCTGGGGCATGGCAATCCGAACGAGGAGGGTGATGGAGGCCCGGCAAGGCTCAAGCGGCGCGACATACACCAACGGGCCGGGCTGCGCAAATTGACGACGTCAGGGCTGCCTAGACCGTTGCGTCCTTCACCGAATATTTACGCTGATCGGTAACCATAACGGGGAGTAAACAGTAACGCGTGCCTTGGGTGTAAAAATGTCTGCCGTGCGTCTTCTCGCCGACCTCTCCCACGCCCCCCAGCAATCCGAGTGGCTGGACACGATCCTCAAGGGCGATTGTGTCGCCGCGCTCGACCGGCTGCCGGAAAAATCCATCGACGTCATCTTCGCCGATCCGCCTTACAATCTGCAGCTCGACGGCGATTTGCACCGGCCCGACCAGTCCAAGGTCGACGCCGTCGACGATGACTGGGACCAGTTCGAGAGTTTCGAGGCCTATGACGCCTTCACCCGCGCCTGGCTCCTGGCGGCACGCCGCGTGCTGAAGCCGAATGGCACCATCTGGGTTATCGGCTCCTACCACAACATCTTCCGCGTCGGCGCCAAGATGCAGGATCTCGGCTTCTGGATCCTCAACGATGTCGTCTGGCGCAAGACCAACCCTATGCCGAATTTCCGCGGTCGCCGCTTCCAGAACGCGCATGAGACCATGATCTGGGCTTCGCGCGACCAGAAGGGCAAGGGCTATACCTTCAATTACGAAGCCATGAAGGCATCGAACGACGACATCCAGATGCGCTCCGACTGGCTGTTCCCGATCTGCACTGGCGGCGAGCGGCTGAAGAACGACAATGGCGACAAGCTGCATCCGACGCAGAAGCCGGAAGCGCTGCTCGCCCGCATCATGATGGCCTCGACCAAGCCGGGCGACATCGTGCTCGACCCGTTTTTCGGCTCCGGCACCACCGGCGCCGTGGCCAAGCGGCTTGGCCGCCATTTCGTCGGCATCGAGCGCGAACAGGCCTATATCGACGCCGCCAATGAGCGCATCGATGCGGTGCGGCCGCTGGAAAGCGCCGATCTCGCCGTGCTCACCGGCAAGCGCGCCGAGCCGCGCGTCGCCTTTGTCAGCCTCATCGATACCGGGCTTATGCAGCCCGGCGCCACGCTTTACGATGCCAAGAAGCGCTGGTCGGCCAAGGTACGCGCCGACGGCACGGTTGCCATCGGTGACAGCGCCGGCTCGATCCACAAGATCGGCGCCGAAGTGCAGGGCCTGGACGCCTGCAACGGCTGGACCTTCTGGCACTATGAGCGCTCGGGCGGCCTGACCCCGATCGACGAACTGCGCCGCATCGCCAGGCTCGGTATGGAGCGCGCAGGGGCTTGAGATTCAAGGTTTAAATTCGGCGCTCTACGACGGCCCCCCTCTGCCCTGCCGGGCATCTCCCCCTCAAGGGGGGAGATTGCTGTCATCAACGCTTTCGCCAATTTTTGATCTTGCAAGGTGAGAACGGCCGCAGCGGCTGCTGATCTCCCCGCTTGAGGGGGAGATGGCCGGCAGGCCAGAGGGGGGCGCCGTAGAGCGTTACTTCGGCCCTCCGCGCATTCACACCGCGATCCCATACCCCGCAAGATCTGCCCGCAGCGTTTTTGCATCCGTGAACAGCACCGACTGCCAGCCGGCGGCCCTGGCGCCATCGACATTTCTGGGGCTGTCGTCGATGAACAGCGTGGCTGACGGTTCGAGACCGAACGCGGCGACGTGATGGTCGTAGATGGCGCGGTCGGGCTTGATCTCACGGATATCGGCCGACACGGTCACGCCGCGCGGGCGGCTGAGGAAGTCGAAGCGCAGTCTTGCCTCGGCAAGCGTGTCGGCGGCGAAATTGGTCAGCATGGTCACGTCGTGGCCGCTCTCGATCAGGCCGAGCATGATGGCGACGCTGTCCTCATAGGCATGCGGCACCATGTCGTTCCAATAGCGTCGGAAATTGCGAATGTTTTCAGCATGATCCGGGTAATCCGCGATCAGCAGCGCTTCGGCCTCTTCCCACGTCCGGCCACGGTCCTGCTCGATGTTCCAGTCATGCGTGCAGACATTGTCGAAGAACCACTTGCGCTCTTCGGCATCGGGAATGAGGCGGCTGAACGGAATGTTCGGATCGTAGTGGAGCAAGACGCGGCCGATGTCGAACACGATGTGGCGGATTTCAGTCATTTCTGGCCTTTCAAAGCGAATGCTAGTCAATCGGGCGGTGTTTTTTGGTCGCGCCCGGTATCGCTGCTTCGATGACCTTTTTCATGACCGTCGGCAACGCTTCTCCGGAAATGTCATGGGCCAGCGACCAGAAATGCCCTTCCGGCGCCTCACTTTTCACTTGAGCGTGAAAAACTTCGAGCTCGAGCGCGAAATGGGTGAAGACATGCGCGATCTCTCCGGCGCGCCGCCAGTCCGCAGCGAACGGCGCTGCCTCCGAAGTGGTTGCGCCGTCGATCCGTGCTGTCCAACCTGTGGTCGGCACCTCGGTCATGCCGCCGAGCAGGCCCTTGTCAGGCCGCTTGCGCAACAGGATGGCGCCGTCGCCGCGCTCGGCGACGAAGGCGGCACCCCGCCTGAGTGGTTTGTCGACCTTGGGCAGGCGGACCGGAAAGCGCTCGGGGTCGCCGGACAGGATGGCGCTGCAATCCTCGCGCACCGGGCACAGCATGCAGCGCGGCCGTCTTGGCGTGCAGATCGTGGCGCCGAGGTCCATCATTGCCTGGGCGAAGTCGCCCGGCCTTGTCTGCGGAACCAGTCTTTCGACGAGCGCGCGGATTTCAGGCTTTGCCTCGCTGAGCGGCGTTGCGATCGAATAGAGCCGCGAGATGACACGTTCGACATTGCCGTCGACGACCGCCGCCGGACGGTCGAAGGCGATCGCCGCGATCGCCGCCGCCGTATAGGCGCCGATCCCCGGCAATTCCCTCAATCCCGTTTCGTTGTCGGGAAAACGGCCGCCCTGGCTCGCAACCAGATCGGCGCAGGCCTTGAGGTTGCGCGCCCGTGAATAATAGCCGAGCCCGGCCCAGGCCTTCATCACATCCTCGGCCGGCGCAGCCGCCAGCGCCTTCACATCAGGCCATTTCTCGACAAAGGCGCGAAAATAGGATTTTACCGCTTCGACCGTGGTCTGCTGCAGCATCACTTCCGACAGCCAGATGCGATAGGGGTCCGGCCGTGCACCGCCGGCCGCCGCGCGCGGCGTGATCCGCCACGGCAGTTCGCGATGGTGCGCGTCATACCAGGCAAGCAGACGCGCGGCGATCTCTCCTGATAGAGTTGGTCCGGATGCGGCCTTGCGGGTCTGTTCGTGCAGTGCCATTGATCGCGGGCTGGCTCTAGGCTGGTGAGGAGCGTGGCTGGAGAACGTACATGGCAGGGAGAACGCCTTACGGCAATCCCGTTCCGGTGAGCGATCTCGCGACCGCGATCCTCGACCCCGTGCTGCGCAAGCGGGCCGGCATTTCGATCGGGCTGGTGCAGTCATGGGAAGAGATCGCCGGCCCCAGGCTCGCCGGCCATTCGCGCCCCGAAAAAATCCAGTGGCCGCGCCGCATGCATGAGGACGATCCGTTCGAGCCGGCGGTGCTGGTCATCGCCTGCGAAGGCATGGCCGCGCTGCACCTACAGCACGAGACCGGCGAGATCATCAACCGCGTCAATGCCTTTCTCGGCTTCAACGCGATCGGCAGGATCCGGATCGTGCAAAAGCCGGTGCTGAGGGACAAAGCCCGGCCGAAACCGACGCCGAGAGCACTGACTTCCGTCGAAAAGACCAAATTGTCCGATACCGTCGGCAAGATCGAGGATGAAGGCTTGCGCGCCTCGCTGGAGCGTCTTGGCGCCACAATTCTTGGCCAAAGGAAGCGGCCAAGGTAATCAACCGGTAATCAGTCGGTCATGAACGCGTCATCTATCTCGCGCATTCGTGATCCTGCATGTAGAGTTTGGCGATTGGAATGGGGACGGCGATGCCTTAATTCCCGCCAACTCTCGCCTTTTCTAGCCTTTGCGTTGCAAAATCAAACCACAGTCAGGTGATTCGCATGAACCGTAGCTTGTCCCGCAGAAACCTCCTGTCTTCGCTGGCCGTCATTCCGGCAGTGGCTATGCTCGCCGCATGCAGCGATTCAGGCGAGGATGCCAAAGCAGCGGATGTGAAGCCTGCGGCTCCCGCAATGCCGGCTTCGACGCCTGCCACTCCGGCCGCCGTCAAGGTCCCGGAGTCTTCCGGCAATGTCGACATGGCCGAACTGCTGAAGCCCGGCGCTTTGCCCGACAAGCAGCTCGGCAAGGATGACGCCAAGGTCACCATCGTCGAATATGCCTCGATGACCTGCCCGCATTGTGCGCATTTCGCCGCGACCACCTTCCCTGAGTTGAAGACGAAGTACATCGACACCGGCAAGGCGCGTTACATCCTGCGCGAATTCCCGTTCGATCCGAGCGCCGAGGCCGGTTTCATGCTGGCGCGCTGTTCGAAGGACAATTATTTCCCGATGGTCGATGTGCTGTTCAAGCAGCAGGCCAACTGGGTCGGCGTCAACAATACCAAGGATGCGCTGCTGCAGATCTCCAAGCTCGCCGGTTTTACACAGGAGTCCTTCGAGGCCTGCTTGACGGACCAGAAACTTCTGGACGATGTGAGATCGGTCCAGAAGCGCGGCGCCGATGAATTCAAGGTCGACTCGACGCCGACCTTCTTCATCAACGGGAAAACCTACAAAGGTGCGATGTCGATTGAGGAAATATCGGCCATCATCGACCCTCTGCTCTGACGTCCAGGCGGCGCCGGAGCGACTGCGCTTCGGCGTCAGCGCACCTTTGTGCCTTCCAGGCAGGCGCGAATGAAGTTTTCGCGCCTTCGCCTCCTCGGCTTCAAGTCCTTCGTCGAACCCGGCGAGTTCGTCATCGAACGCGGCCTGACCGGCATTGTCGGGCCGAATGGCTGCGGCAAGTCGAACCTTGTCGAGGCGATGCGCTGGGTGATGGGCGAAAGCTCATACAAGAACATGCGCGCGTCCGGCATGGACGACGTGATCTTTTCCGGCTCGGGAACGCGCCCGGCCCGCAACACCGCCGAAGTCACGCTGTTCCTCGACAATAGCGACCGGACCGCGCCCGCCGCCTTCAACGACGCCGATGAATTGCAGGTGTCGCGCCGCATCGAGCGCGAAGCCGGCTCGCTCTACCGCATCAACGGCAAGGAAGCCCGCGCCAAGGACGTGCAGCTTCTGTTCGCCGACCAGTCGACCGGCGCGCGCTCGCCTTCCATGGTCGGACAGGGCCGCATCGGCGAACTGATCCAGGCCAAGCCGCAGGCGCGCCGCGCGCTGCTCGAAGAGGCCGCCGGCATTTCCGGCCTGCACACGCGCCGTCACGAGGCCGAGCTTCGGCTGAAGGCGGCCGAACAAAATCTGGAACGGCTGGACGATGTCGTCGGCGAACTGGAGAGCCAGATCGAAAGCCTTAAGCGCCAGGCGCGCCAGGCATCGCGCTTCAAGAACCTGTCGGCCGATATCCGCAAGGCGGAAGCCACGCTCTTGCATCTGCGCTGGACTTTGGCCAAGACCCAGGAGGGCGATGCGCGTTCGGCGCTGGCGGTTGCCACAGCTCTGGTCGGCGACCGCGCCGCCGCCCAGATGGCTGCCGCCCGGGAGCAAGGCATCGGCGCCCACCGGCTGCCGGACCTGCGTGACGCCGAGGCCGCGGCTGCCGCCGCCTTCCAGCGCCTGTCCATCGCCAAGGCGCAGATCGAGGAGGAGGCAGGCCGCATCCGCGCCCGCCAGGCCGAACTCGAGCGCCGGCTGCAGCAGCTCGACGGCGACATCGCGCGCGAGGAGCGCATGGTCCGCGACAATGCGGATATTCTTGAGCGCCTGCGCGAGGAAGAAGCCACGCTCAACTCCGAAAATGCCGGCGCCGCCGAACGCGAGGCCATGACGCGGGCCGCTTTCGAGCAGGCCGGCGCAACGCTGTCGCAGAGCGAAGCAAAGCTCGCTGCGCTGACCGCAGAACGAGCGGAGGCCGCCGCCGCGCGCAATCAGATCGAACGCACGCTGCGCGAAAACGCCGAACGCCGCGACCGCTTTGCCCGCCAGCTGGCCGACGTCGACCGCGAATTGTCCGAGATTGTGTCGAAGGTTGCGGGCTTGCCTGACCCGGCCGAAAAACGTGCTCTGGTCGAGGACGCGCTCGCCCGGTTGGAGGAAGCGGAGGCCGGCGCCATTGCTGCCGAACAGGCGGTCGCCGAGGCGCGCGCCACCGAGAGTGCCGCTCGTCCGCCGCTGCAGGACGCCAGGTCGGAGCTCGCCGGCATCGAGACCGAAGCGCGCACGCTGGCCAAGATCCTCAATGCCGCCAGCGGCGATCTTTTCCCGTCGGTGCTTGAGCAGCTCAGCGTCGAACGTGGCTATGAGACGGCGCTTGGCGCTGCGCTTGGTGAGGACCTCGACGTGCCGCTCGACCGCAGCGCGCCGGTGCATTGGGGCGAAAGCCAGGTTCAACCAGGCGATGCGGCCTTGCCGGAAGGCATCAAGAGCCTCGCCAGCGTGGTGCGCGCGCCTTCGCAGCTTGCCCGCCGGTTGGCGCAGATCGGCATCGTCGATGCCGCCGACGGCAAACGCCTTCAGACGCTGCTTGCCCCCGGCCAGCGGCTGGTCAGCCGTGACGGCGCGCTGTGGCGCTGGGACGGGCTGACCGCCAGCGCCGATGCACCGACCGCGGCCGCGCAAAGGCTGGCGCAGAAGAACCGGCTGGCCGAGCTCGATGCCGAGGCGGTACAGGCGACGCAGATGATGCGCGAGGCCGAAGCCGCCCTTGCCCAGGCCGAACAGGCACTCCGCCAGGCGAGCGAGGCCGAACGCAATGCGCGCCAGGCCGGGCGCGATGCCCAGCACGGCCTGGACGCCGCCCGCAGCGCGCTGGCCGAGGCCGAAAAGGCCGGTGGCGAGCTGGCAAGCCGCCGCGCCGCCCTGGACGAGGCGCGCGCGCGAATCGTCGACAGCCATGAAGAAACGGCCGCCGCCTTCGCCGAGGCCGAAATGCTGCTGCAGGACGCCCCCGATCTCGGCGACCTGCAATTGCAGCTTGAACAATCCGCCGCCAATGTCAGCCGCGATCGCGCAACCTTGGCCGACGCGCGCGCCGTCCATGAAGGCCTGCGCCGCGAAGCCGAGGCGCGCACGCGCCGGCTCGACGCCATCGGCGCCGAGCGCAGCAACTGGTTGCAGCGGGCCGAAAACGCCTCGACGCAGATTGCCTCGCTGGGCGAGCGCAGGGCCGAGGCCGAGGCCGAGCGCGAAACGCTGGCCGACGCCCCCGACGAGATCGACGCCAGGCGGCGCGCGCTGCTGTCGCAGCTGACCGAGGCCGAGACCTTGCGCAAGGCGGCCGCCGACCGTTTGCAGGAGGCCGAGAACAACCAGGCCGAGCTGGACAAGGCCGCCACCGCGGCGATCCAGTCGCTGGCCGATTCCCGCGAAACCCGCGTCCGCGCCGAAGAGCGATTGACCGCCGCCGACGAGCGCCGGCTCGAGGTCGAGGCGCGCATCCAGGAAACGCTGAACACGCCGCCGCATCTGGTCATTCGCCATACTGGCCTGGAAGCCGACAGCCCGATGCCGGAAATGGCCGAGATCGAGCGCCAGCTCGACCGGCTGAAGGTTGAGCGCGAGCGGCTCGGCGCCGTCAATCTGCGCGCCGAGGAAGAGCAGAAGGAATTGTCGGACCGGCTGGAGACCATCGTCTCCGAGCGCGAGGACATCATCGAGGCGATCCGCAAGCTCAGGCAAGCGATCCAGAGCCTGAACCGCGAAGGCCGCGAACGGCTGCTTGCCGCTTTCGAGGTGGTCAACGGCCATTTCCAGCGGCTGTTCTCGCATCTGTTCGGTGGCGGCACGGCCGAATTGCAGCTGATCGAATCCGACGACCCGCTCGAAGCCGGGCTCGAAATCCTGGCCCGTCCGCCCGGCAAGAAGCCGCAGACCATGACGCTGCTGTCCGGCGGCGAGCAGGCACTGACGGCGATGTCGCTGATCTTTGCCGTGTTCCTGACCAATCCGGCGCCGATCTGCGTGCTCGACGAAGTCGACGCGCCGCTCGACGATCACAATGTCGAGCGCTTCTGCAACCTTATGGACGAAATGGCCGCGACCACCGAGACGCGCTTCGTCATCATCACCCACAACCCGATCACGATGGCGCGCATGAACCGCCTGTTCGGCGTGACCATGGCCGAGCAGGGCGTCAGCCAACTGGTGTCGGTCGATCTGCAGGCCGCCGAGGCGATGCGCGAGGCGAGCTGACGCAGCATGCTTTGTTGATTTCGTCGGCGATGGCCTCGATCCGACTGTTGCAACAGGACCGTCGCCCTTGCGACCTGCTTGCGACGCGCATTCTGTAAGGTTCGAAGAGAAGGAATTTAAGCGCCACCTGAGAGCGAACGCCAAAGCCCACATGCAAAGCGCCCGGCCAACGCGAAAGCGATGCCTACAAGGCGCAGATGGCAATAGGCTCCCACCGCAATTCAGCTGCCACGTTTATCGGAAGCCCAGGAAGCTCAGTATCGCAATCACGATAACGACTGCTCCGATGAGCCAGATTATGTTGTTCACCGTATCTCTCCCGAACTAGTTGCTGGGAGTGAACTCGTAAGAGCCTACTAATGTTCCCGCATTTTCTGCGTCGAAACAAAATGGCGGCCATCGCTTCGTCGATTGCCAGACCAAGGTCCGAACAGGGTATGACTGAAGTCCTGACGTCGGAGCCATAGGCCCGAAGGCGGGCAACCTATGCCTTCCCGATACATTGGAACCCGGCTGCCGAGCATGAGTCCCTTCATCGGTGGTCAATCGGGTGCCCGCCATTCCTGAGAGGTTAGCGGGCACCCGATCGTCGTGACACCGCCAAGCGGTGTTCGTTCAATAGAGAGGCTGACAGTGACCTTTGTCCAGAGATCTGTGCGTGACGGCGCCACCCGACCCGCAAACGACAACGACAGTCCTGCGGAAGTTTCTTCCGTTCTTGACCTCATACCATCGGCTGACGACGACAAGGTCGCTGAGCTTGTCAGGCGAACAGAGCGCCTGGCAATCGCAGTGGTTATCGGAATCGCGGTTCTGCTGATCTTGGCGCCGGTGGTTTACCTTGCACTTTCTTACGGGATCTGAGACCGCCCGACTTAGGCGATCTAAGATGGCCTGATTGGTCGTATTCTCGTAAATCTGAAAAGTTGTGCCGACAGTCCTCCTCGCAAGACAAGTGTTTCCCGTCACAGATCAGGAGATCGAACGCGACGACATAGAATGGTCGTGCGCAGCGCTCCTTTGTCGAGAGGCGTAACCCTGGTGGTCGGCTTGAAAGAGCGCCTTTACCAGAAGTTGCCAACAAGAGCTGTTGTCGCAATTCCTTCCTTCACACGCCGTGTTGCGCGGGAGCAGCCGTCACTGATCGCGCCCGTGGACCAACGACGCTACTCGGAACCAAAGGGATGGGACGCGGTTATCCCCGCGAAGGGATAATTAGCAGGTGGAGATATTACAATGAAAACAATGATCGTGAGCGCCTTGGCGCTGTTCATTGCCATGCCGACGATAGCTCCGGCAGCCGAAGCTGACGTGGTCATCACGACCCACCATCGACATCATCACAGGAGCGTAAAGGTCATCAATGACCAGGGTCAACGCCTTCATCACCGCAGACACGGCACGGTTGCCTTCTACGACCACGGCCGCAGACATCATCGCCGGGATACGGTCATCGTGACCGGCTCGATCGAGCGCAGCCATCATCGCTATTATCGACATCATCGGCATCATCCCGTCGTCATCCAGGACGACAACGATTACTGATCCTCTCCGCACGGCCCCGGCTCTGTCAACGGAGTCGGGGTCGCGTGGGAGTCAGATAGCTCCTGACGGCAGCCATCGACAAGGTCGGTAAATCATTGATTCCAAAGGCATGTGATTTGGCTGGGGCGCCAGGATTCGAACCTGGGAATGTCGGTACCAAAAACCGATGCCTTACCACTTGGCGACGCCCCAGCAAACGAGCTTTGCCCGCTGCGCGCGGCCTTATAGGACGAGCGGCACGAAAGCTCAATGCCGAGTTGGCCACTGTGCAAAACTGATCCACCGCTTGGCGCGGGGACGCGCTATTCGCCCCAGACCGCCAACTCGTTGCCAGCGGGATCGGTGAAATGGAACCGCCTGCCGCCCGGGAACGAGAATATCGGCTTGACGATCGTGCCGCCGGCGCTTTCGACAACGTCGAGGGTGGCTTCCAGATCCTGCGAATAGAGCACCGGCAATGGTTTCGCCGGAGCCTCGCCTGCATCGGCCTGGAAGCCGCCATCGAGCCCTTCGCCGAAGGCTGAATAGGTCGGCCCGTAATCGGTGAACGACCACGAGAAGGCGGCGCTGTAGAAAGCCTTGACGCTGTCCAGCGTCGCGCCGGTCGCGGGCAGTTCGAGATAGTCGAGTTTTCCGTTGAGTTTCATCACGCTGCTCCCAAGTTGTTCCCTATATGTTCTATATCTTGGGCAGCGATACGGCAAGTCTTTTTGATGCGGCTTTCCTTAATCGATTGTAGTTGGCGCGCCTGGCCGGCCACGCCTTGCCTTTCGCACTGCAGCATAATAACGCTCGGGTCGGAGCGCGGGGGGAACCGGGTCTTGGCCCCGGGGTTCTAATCTTCCGAGAACTTGGAGGGCGAGCATGACCAAATGGGTCTACACCTTCGGCGATGGCGCCGCGGAAGGACGTGCGGGCGACCGCAACCTTCTCGGTGGCAAGGGCGCCAATCTGGCCGAGATGTGCAGTCTTGGCCTGCCCGTGCCGCCGGGCTTTACGCTCACCACCGAAGTCTGCAACGCCTATTACGCCAACGGCAACAGCTATCCGGCCGAGTTGCAGGCCGATGTCGTCAAGGCGCTGGACCATATCGGGCAACTGACCGGGCGCCGTTTCGGCGATCCGTCGAAGCTGCTTCTGGTCTCGGTCCGCTCCGGGGCCAGGGCCTCGATGCCGGGCATGATGGACACCGTGCTCAATCTCGGCCTCAATGACGAGACGGTCGAGGCGCTGGCAGCCGATTCCGGCGATGCCCGCTTTGCCTATGACAGCTACCGCCGCTTCATCCAGATGTATTCCGATGTCGTCATGGGTCTCGACCACGAAGTGTTCGAGGAAATCCTCGAGGACCAGAAGGCCAGCCTCGGCCACGAGCTCGACACCGAACTGACAGCGCAGGAATGGCAGAGCGTCATTGCCCTCTACAAGGCCAAGGTCGAGGAGGAGCTCGACAGGCCGTTTCCACAGGACCCGCACGAGCAGCTGTGGGGGGCGATCGGCGCGGTGTTTTCCAGCTGGATGAACAACCGCGCCATCACCTACCGGCGCCTGCACGACATCCCGGAAAGCTGGGGCACGGCGGTCAATGTCCAGGCCATGGTGTTCGGCAATATGGGCGAGACGTCAGCCACTGGCGTCGCCTTCACTCGCAACCCCTCGACCGGCGAAAAGATGCTCTACGGCGAGTTCCTGGTGAACGCGCAGGGCGAGGATGTCGTGGCCGGCATCCGCACGCCGCAGAACATCACCGAGGCGGCGCGCATTGCCGCTGGCTCCGACAAGCCGTCGCTGCAGAAACTGATGCCGGACGCGTTTCGCTCCTTCGTCGACATCTCCGACCGCCTGGAACAGCACTACCGCGATATGCAGGACCTCGAATTCACCATCGAGCGCGGCAAATTGTGGATGCTGCAGACGCGTTCCGGCAAACGCACCGCCAAGGCGGCGCTGAAGATCGCCGTCGAAATGGCGCGCGACAAGCTGATCACGACGGAGGAGGCGGTCGCCCGCATCGATCCGGCCTCGCTCGATCAGCTGTTGCATCCGACCATCGACCCCAAGGCCGCGCGCGATGTCATCGGCGTCGGCCTGCCGGCTTCTCCGGGCGCGGCGACCGGCGAGATTGTTTTCTCCTCGGGCGATGCCGAGGATCTGAAGACGCAAGGTCGCAAGGCAATCCTGGTGCGCATCGAAACCAGCCCCGAAGACATTCATGGGATGCATGCTTCGGAAGGCATCCTGACCACGCGCGGCGGCATGACCAGCCACGCCGCCGTGGTCGCGCGCGGCATGGGCAAGCCTTGCGTTTCGGGCGCCGGCTCGCTGCGTGTCGACTACAAGGCCGGCACGCTGATGTCGATGGGCCAGACCTTCCGCAAGGGCGACATCATCACCATCGATGGCAGCAACGGCCAGGTGCTGAAGGGCGCCGTGTCGATGCTGCAGCCGGAACTGTCGGGCGATTTCGCCGCCATCATGGAATGGGCCGATGCGGTGCGCCGCATGAAGGTGCGCACCAATGCCGAGACGCCGCTCGATGCGCGCATGGCGCGCTCCTTCGGCGCCGAAGGCATCGGCCTCTGCCGCACCGAGCACATGTTCTTCGACGGCGAGCGTATCGTCGCCATGCGCGAGATGATCCTGGCCGATACCGAGAAGGACCGCCGCACCGCGCTTGCCAAGCTGTTGCCGATGCAGCGCTCGGATTTCCTCGAACTGTTCGAGATCATGGCCGGCCTGCCGGTGACGATCCGGCTGCTCGATCCGCCGCTGCACGAATTCCTGCCCAAGACGGAAGCGGAGGTGGCGGAGGTCGCCGCCGCCATGAACGTCTCGCTCGACAAGCTCAGGCAGCGCACCGAAGCCTTGCACGAGTTCAACCCGATGCTCGGCCATCGCGGCTGCCGCCTCGCCGTCTCCTATCCCGAGATTGCCGAGATGCAGGCGCGCGCCATTTTCGAGGCAGCCGTCGAGGCCGGCAAGAAAGCCGGCGCGCTGGTCGTTCCCGAGATCATGGTGCCGCTGGTCGGCCTGGTGAAGGAGCTCGACTACGTCAAGGCGCGCATCGATGCGATCGCCAAGGCTGTCATGGACGAGACCGGCGTCAAGATCGACTATCTCACCGGCACGATGATCGAGCTTCCGCGCGCGGCGATCCGCGCCCACGTCATCGCCGCTACGGCCGAGTTCTTCTCCTTCGGCACCAACGATCTCACCCAGACCACCTTCGGCATCTCGCGCGACGATGCGGCGTCCTTCCTCGAGACCTATCGGCAGAAAGGAATCATCGAGCAGGACCCGTTCGTCTCGCTCGACATCGAGGGCGTCGGCGAACTGGTGCGCATGGCTGCGCAAAAAGGCAGGGCGACGCGGCCCGACATCAAGCTCGGCATATGCGGCGAACATGGCGGCGATCCGGCCTCGATCCGCTTCTGCGAAGAGGTCGGCCTCGACTATGTGTCGTGCTCTCCCTACCGGGTGCCGATCGCAAGATTGGCCGCAGCCCAAGCCGCGGTGCAGATTGCCAAAACAGCAGTGCCGCGCCCCAAAAAGAGCGCCGCGGCATCCTGATTTCGACATAGTCATTTCGGCAGCGATGAAACGGCCACCCTGGGTGGCCGTTTGGCGCTAAGCTTACGATTTTGTAAGCAAATTCACGCTGATGTGCGCGGCTCAACACGCAATCCCGACATCGTTTCTGCCCAATTTCACGGCCCCCCAACCCGCCCGGTGCCGAGAAAAAGATGTTACAGATTTCGCCCAGACCCTTCCGCTCGATCCTGATTATCCAGACCAAGTTCATCGGCGATGTTGTTCTGTCCTCCACGCTCGCCAAGAACCTGCAGCTCGAATATCCCGGTGTCAGGATCGTCTTTCTCTGCGAGGCGCGCCTCGCCAGTTTCGTGACCGCCCACGGCATCGCCTCGGAAGTCGTGACCTTCCGCCGCGCCGCCATGCGCGGCACCCCGCTGGAGCGTGGGCGCGAGCTCTATTCTATGATCAGCAAGCTGCGCCAATTCCGTTTCGACCTGACCATCGACCTCACCGATTCAAAGACATCGCGGCTCATCGTCAGGTTCCTCAACGCCAGCACCCGCATCGGCTACAATCCTCCGGAAAGGCCGCTGCGCTGGCATGAGCGCCAGCCCGCCAATGTCTTTGCCGAGCCGTTCGGTTTTGGCGAACGTCACTATCTCTACCGCTACCTTTCGCCGCTCGAGCCGCTCGGCGTCGGCCTGCGCGTGCGGGTGCCGTCGATTCGGCCATTGCCGATGGAGACGGCGAGGGCCCAGGCATTGCTGGACAAACACCATTTGCGGCCAAACGGCTTTGTCGCGGTGCATGCCGGCGCCAGTTTTCACGGCCGGCGCTGGCAGCATGAACGCTTTGCCGCCGTGTTCGACACGATTTCGCGCGAAACCGGACTGGATTTCGTACTCGTCGGAGGCCCTGACGAGCGCAAGCCGGCCGAGCAGATCCTCGCCAGTGCCGCGTCGATCGTCAACCTCGTCGGCGCGCTGTCGCTGGAAACGCTGCTGGCGGTGTTGCAGCAGGCGCGGCTGTTTGTCGGCAATGAGAGCGGCCCCATGCACATGGCAGCAGCGGCCGGAACGCCGGTTGTCGGCCTGTTCGGCCTGACCAGCCCGGCCGTCTGGGGACCGGTCGGCGTGCCCAGCCTCGCCTTGCAGCCATCCATGCCGTGCAATTGCGTGGCGGGCAGCCTGTGCAATCCGCTCGATCCCAGCAAGGCCTGCTGCGTCTGGCGCCTCGAGGTCGAACCGGTCGTCGCGGCCGTGCGCGAAGTCCTGTCACGCACGCATGTGGAACTGGAACACGCCGTCTGACGGTGCGCGGCGGTCACATTGTCGGGATATCAGCTTTCTCACGGCCACTATCCCAATTTCCGCCTTGTTGCGGGTCCTGGGATGCGGCTATGACAGCGCCGATTCTCAGACAAGACAGGCATCCCTTGCAAAAGCTGTTTTGCGCCTTGGCGCTATCTATCCTGGCCGTGTCCTCGGCCCAGGCCGCGCCGCTTGTCGAGCCGACGCTGCATCTGAAGGCTGAGGATGGTGGCAGTGGCAATGTCGGCCGCGTCGCGCTTACGCTCGACGCCTGCGGCGGCCAGACCGATACGAGGATCCTGTCGGCGCTGGTGGAGAACCGGATTCCGGCGACGATCTTCGTCACCGGCATCTGGCTGAAGCGCAACGCCGCCGTCGTCGAGATCATGCGCGCGCATCCGGACCTGTTCGAACTGGAAAACCATGGCGGCCATCACATCCCGGCCGTCGACACGCCGCGCAAGATCTATGGCATCCGCAGCGCCGGCAGCCCGGAAGCGGTGCGGGCCGAAGTCGAATCGGGCGCCGCCGCTCTCGCTGGCACCGGCGAGCCGGCGCCGAAATGGTTTCGCGGCGCGACCGCCGAATACAGTCCGTCGGCCATCGCTATGATCCGCAGGCTCGGCTTCAAGATCGCCGGCTTTTCGATCAACGGCGATGGCGGCTCGTTGCTTGGTGCAAAAGAAACCGCCCGGCGCATCGCCGCCGCCAAGGATGGCGATGTCATCATCGCCCACATCAACCAGCCGACCCACGCCGCCGGCGAGGGCGTCGTGCAAGGTCTGCTCGCGCTGAAGGCCAAGGGGCTGATGTTCGTGCGGCTGGATGACGCCGACGGTGTCGGCAACGACGGGACGACTGATTAGGATTGGGCGGCGGCAGGCAGTTTCATCGCCTTTGGACTGACGTCGCCGACGTTTGAGATTAGCCGAGGCCTCTAAACTTCGTCATCCCAGGATGAAACAGGAGCGAAGCTCCGTCGCGAAGACCCTGGGATGACGAAGCGAGCAACGGCGGCTTGAGTCGCTTGCTCAGGCCGGTGCTGCTTCGATATTGACCCTGTTGGGATAAAACGCGCCGTGGTCGCGAATCTCAGCCATTTCGTCGAAGGGCTGCTCATAGCCCCACATCGCGTCCTTGCCGGTCTCACCGGCCGGCAGCACGCTCCAGTAGCTGGCGTCGCCCTTGTAGGGGCAGTGGGTCGACAGGGTGGTTTTGCCGAGCTGGGTGAAGTCGATGTCTTCGAAGGGGATGTAGAATGCCTGGGGGTAGGGCGGTTCGGACAGAAGCTTCGCCCGCGTCGATGAGGCGATCACCGTATCGCCGGCACGCACGACCACGGTACCGCGATAGGGTTCGACGGTGATGACCTTGCCGGGATTGCTCTGAAAGCCGGGGGCGGGGTTGGCGATCTGGTCCATGCGGGGTTCTCCTTGTTCGATTGGGAGCACAGTCCGATTGAGAGCGTGCGGGATGCTTCCCATGTCTCTAAAATGTGTCTGGAGAACCCGTTGCGCAAGCCTTCGCCAGTAGCCCAGAGCTGGCCTTCCGATCACTAAAAACGATCCCGCGTGGAATGCTCAGGCTGCGGTCTTGAACACGTCCATGAGGCCGGCATAGGCCGCGGCAATACCGGCTACCGGGTTGGTGCTTCTTGACGTCGTCTCGACCTTCAGTGGGCCGCCGCCTATCGGCAAGGTGAGCAGCAGGAACTGGCGATTGCCGCCATCGCCGATCGATGCGGCGGCGACATGCTGGCCTTCGCCTTCGTTCTGGACGCACATTTTGAACAGCAGCGTGCCGCCGACCGCTTCAAGGGCGCCGCCGACCACCTCGACAAATTCGTCTTCGGAGACCTTTTTGGCCTCCGGCACGAGATCGGGCAGACTTGCGGCAAGCGTGTCTTCAAGCTCTTTGTCGTCGAGTTGAATATCGTCCAACTGCACGTCTTGGGCCTCGCTGTCATCCAGCTGCCTGTCGTCGATCTGCCTGTAATCGATCTGCTTGCCGTCGATCTGCTTGCCGTCGAGCTGCGTGTCCATGCGAACCTCTTTCAGTCGCCAATCCGCACCCCTACCCCGTTAACGAACCTTAACGTCGACGATGGCCGGATTGTGGCGGTTTTCCCCGCCTTTCGATCACTGCTTGCTTCAGCCGTTAACGGTTGGAGACGTCATGGCTGGACAATCCGTCCGTTCGTCCCACAATGGAACAAAAGACGGGAAAAACGAGGAAGCAATGGGAGGAACCAGATGCTCGGACTGATGCAGGAATGGCCGCTGCTCTGCCACAAGCTGATCGACAATGCCGAGCGGCAGCACGGGACGCGCGAGATCGTCTCGCGCTCGATCGAAGGTCCTGTCGTTCGCACCACCTATGCTGAAGTTCATCGCCGCGCGCTCAAGGTCGCTCAACGGTTGGAGCGCGATGGCTTTGTGCTCGGCGACCGCATCGCGACCCTGGCCTGGAACACGGCGCGCCACATAGAGGCCTGGTACGGCATCATGGGCATCGGCGCCATCTACCATACGCTCAACCCGCGTTTGTTCCCCGAGCAGATCGTCTGGATCATGAACAATGCGCAGGATAGAGGGATCTTCGTCGACCTGACCTTCATGCCGCTGCTGGAAAAGATCGCCGGCGCGGTCAAATCGCTGAAAAAGGTGATCGTCCTGACCGACAAGGCGCATCTGCCTGAAACGACGCTGTCGAATGTGGTTGCCTATGAGGACTGGTTGAACGAGGCCGATGGCGACTTCGCCTGGAAGGTTTTCGGCGAAAACACCGCAGCCGGCATGTGCTACACCTCCGGCACGACGGGCGATCCCAAAGGTGTGCTCTACAGCCACCGCTCGAATGTGCTGCATGCCATGATTGCTGCCATGCCCGACGCCATGGGCCTCTCCGCGCGGGACACGATCCTCCCCGTCGTGCCGATGTTTCATGCCAATGCCTGGGGCCTTGGCCAGAGCGCGCCGATGATCGGCGCCAAGCTGGTCATGCCCGGTTGCAAGATGGACGGCGCCTCGATCTACGAGCTGCTCGACACCGAGAAGGTGACCTTCAGCGCCGCCGTGCCGACCGTCTGGATGATGCTGCTGCAGCATCTGGAAGACACCGGCAAGAAGCTTCCCTATCTCAGCAAAGTCGTCATCGGCGGCTCGTCCTGCCCGCGCGCCATCATCAGGAAATTCCAGGACAATTACGGTGTCGAAGTCATCCATGCCTGGGGCATGACCGAAATGTCACCGCTCGGCACGCTGTGCACCATGAAGCCGCAGTATCAAGCGCTCGAGGGCGAGGACCGGCTCGATATCCAGGGCAAGCAGGGCTACCCGCCCTTCGGGGTCGAGATGAAGGTGACGGATGACGACGACAAGGAACTGCCTTGGGACGGCAAGACCTTCGGCCGGCTGAAGGTGCGCGGTCCAGCCGTCGCCAGCGCCTATTATGGCGGCGTCGGAGCCGAGCAGTTCGACAAGGACGGCTGGTTCGACACTGGCGATGTCGCCCATATCGATTCCGGCGGCTACATGCAGATCACCGATCGCGCCAAGGACGTCATCAAGTCGGGCGGCGAGTGGATATCGACCATCGACCTGGAGAACCTCGCCGTCGGCCATCCCGATGTCGCCGAGGCCGCGGCGATCGGCGTCCATCATTCGAAATGGGGCGAGCGGCCCTTGCTGGTCGTGGTCGCCAAGCCCGGCAAGGAGCCGAGCAAGGCCGATATACTGGCGTTCATGGACGGCAAGGTGCCGAAATGGTGGATACCCGACGACGTCGCTTTCGTCAGTGAAATCCCGCACACCGCCACCGGCAAGATCCAGAAGATCACCTTGCGCAAGCAGTTCAGCGACTACCGCCTGCCGACGGATTGACCGGGACCGTGCGTTTCCTTGACCTTCAAGCTACCGGCCGCAAAAACGTTAGGGCAGGGGATGTTCAATTTGAGCATCCTTTGCTCTAAGCGTCTGTGCGGGTTGGGGCGGTGCTGAAGACAATGGAAATTGACGAGCGGCAGACATCGAAGGCGGCCGGCTGGTCGCGGCGCACGGGCGCTTTTGCCCTGGTCCTGCTGCTCACCGTGCTGGCCGGCCATCATTTCGAACTGGTCGAAACGCCGGCCTTCCTGTGGGTGCTGGCGATCGTCGCCTTGCTTGCCGCGTTCGCTTTGCTGTTTGCCGGCCTCGCTTTGTCCCGGCTGTGGCATTTCGGTGACCGTGGCGGCCGCGACCTCTCGGTCGGCGCCCTGCTGGCGCTGCTGGTGCTGACGCCCTACGGCTTTGCCACCTATTTGGCGGCGACCACGCCGCCCCTGAGGGACATTTCGACGGACCTCGACAATCCGCCGGTGCTCGAGACCAGCGACCGCACCAAGGACATGAACGTGCTCGCGCTGCCAACGCCGGGCGAAGCGCGCCTGCAGGCCGACGCCTATCCGCTGGTCACCGGGCATAGCTACAATCTGCCTTTCGAAACCGTCGTCGACGCCGTTGAAACCGTGCTCGACCGCCGCGATTGGCAACTTACCGCGCCATACCCAGTGACCGACGGTCAAGACGAGGTGACGATATCGGCCGTGGCCCGGAGCTTCGTCGTCGGCCTGCCCGCCGACGTCGCCATCCGGGTCAGCAATGATGGCGACACCATCGTCGTCGACATGCGCTCGGCCTCCCGCTACGGCCGCTACGATCTCGGCGACAATGCCGCGCGCATCGTCGGGTTCCTCGCCGAACTCGACCAGGAGGTTGCGGGCCAGGTGGGTGCGGCTCCGGCCGAGTAGTTCTCTACCCCACCGGCACAAAGACGCCGTCGATGGCCGGGTCACCCTGGGTGGCAATCAGGCCGCGCGCCACCAGGTCTTCGAGATGGGCAAGCACCGACAGACCGGCAGCGCCATGCAGGCGTGGGTCGGTGTCCCGGTAGATCGCCTTGACCATGTCCGGGATCGTCCGGTCGCCGTCGCGGATCCGCTCGAGGATCGCCCGTTCGCGCATCTTGCGATGGGTCTTGAGCCCGCGCATGAAGCTGAGCGGCGCGGTCACCGGGCCGCCGTGGCCGGGCAGCAGCAGGCGGTCGTCGCGCGCGATCAGCCTGTCGAGCGAGGCCATGTAGTCGGCCATCGCTCCGTCCGGCGGCGCCACGATCGATGTCGCCCACGCCATCACATGATCGGCTGAAAACAGGATGCCGGTGCCTTCGAGCGCAAATGCCGCGTGATTGGCGGTGTGGCCCGGCGTCAGCACCGTCCGGATCGTCCAGCCATCGCCCTCGACCAGCGTATCGTCGGGCAAAGTGACATCCGGCACGAAACCGGTGTCGGCGCTGGCGTCGAGCGGATTGATCTCGGCGATCCGCAGCGGCCTTGCCGGGCGGTGCGGGCCTTCGGCCAGCACGGCGGCACCGGTGCGCGCTTTCAGCCGGGCGGCCAGGGGAGAATGGTCGCGATGCGTGTGACTGACGAAAACATGGCTCACCGGCCGGTTTGCGATCACCTTCAGCAACGTCTGGAAATGCGCTTCATCATCCGGACCCGGGTCGATCACCGCCAGTGTGTCGCGGCCGATAATGTAGCTGTTTGTGCCGTGAAAGGTGAATGGGCTGGGGTTTTTGGCGGTGACGCGCAAGACCTCGGGCGCGACGGTGACGCCCTGGCCATAGGCGGGATCGAAGCTGGTGTCGAATTTGAGCGCCATGGCGGTGTCGTTGAATCTCTGTTCAGGAAGACGGCAAAACTGATTGCCGCATAACACGGAAGCCAATATAGAAAAACGCAAGGCCGCGATCTGCGGCAATCCGGATTGGGGAAGACCATGGCACTTGCAACGACGATGCGCCCGCTTGTTTCTCTCGCTTTGCCCCAGGAGGGCGCGCAGCGCCTGGCAACCCAGCTTTTGCTGGCGATCGCCGGAACGCTGCTTTTGACCCTGTCGGCCAAGACGAAAGTCGTGCTCGGGCCGGTCGACATCTCGATGCAGACGCTGGCCGTCCTGCTGATCGCCACCGCATTTGGCCTGCGGCTTGGCGTCGCTACCCTGCTTCTCTACATGGCCGAAGGCGCCATGGGCTTCCCGGTCTTCCAGAGCACGCCTGAAAAGGGCATCGGCATCGCCTACATGATCGGCGGCACCGGCGGTTATCTCGCCGGCTTCGTCGTCATGGCGGCCATTGTCGGCTGGGCCGCCGACCGCGGCTGGGACCGCCACCCGATCAAGTTGTTCAACGCCATGCTGGTCGCCGAAATCGTCATGATGGCCATGGGCTTTGCCTGGCTGGCCACCCTCATCGGCGCGGAAAAGGCGTGGCAGTTCGGCGTTTTGCCGTTCGTCCTCGGCGACCTGATCAAGGTTGCGCTCGCCGCCAGCCTGGTGCCGGCGGTATGGTCGCTGCTGCCCAAGCAGCCCTGAAACCGGACAAATGAATGAGCCGGCGGGCCCAGGGCCCGCCGGCTTTTTGTTGTCACGCGTCCGCCAGCCGATGGCGGGACGCCGGTTTGCCAAATCGCCGCATCTATTGCAGCGTCAGCTTGTGCCTGGTCGGTCAAATTGCCGCGAGGCGGCAGATGCAGAGCAATTCTGGCGCCGATCCACGGCCGAGATTGAATTGACAAGCCATTGCGCGAAACCTAAGCACGGGCAACTTGATTTCGAGGCGGGGGCCGGCAATTCAAGGAGAGCTTGTTGAAGGGAATAATCCTTGCAGGAGGCAGCGGGACGCGTCTGTATCCCCTTACATTAGCGATCTCTAAGCAGATTCTGCCGATATACGACAAGCCGATGATTTTTTATCCGCTGAGCGTCTTGATGCTCGCCGGTATCCGCCAGATTTTGATCATTTCGACACCTCGCGACTTGCCGGTGTTTCGGGAGTTGCTGGGCGACGGTTCGGAATTCGGGGTCGAATTCTCCTATGCCGAGCAGGCGCAGCCCAACGGGCTTGCCGAGGCCTTCATCATCGGCCGCGACTTCATCGGCAAGGATAATGTGTCGATGATTCTCGGCGACAACATCTATTTCGGCGAGGGCCTGTCGCAGCTCTGCCGCACTGCTGCGCAGCGCCAAAGCGGCGCGTCGGTGTTCGCCTACCATGTCGAGGACCCGCAGCGCTACGGCGTGGTGTCGTTCGACAAGCTCAGCGGCACGGCTTTGACGATCGAGGAGAAGCCGCGGGAGCCGAAGTCCAACTGGGCGGTCACCGGCCTCTATTTCTACGACAATGAGGTCGTCGACATCGCGTCGACGATCAAGCCCTCGGCGCGTGGCGAACTCGAGATCACGGCGGTCAACAACGTCTATCTCGAGCGCGGGAAATTGCACGTGCATCAGCTCGGCCGCGGCTATGCCTGGCTCGACACCGGCACGCATGACAGCCTGCATGAAGCCTCTTCCTTCGTGCGCACGATCGAGCACCGCCAGGGGATCAAAGTCGCCTGTCCTGAAGAAATCGCTTTCGAGCAGGGCTGGCTGACCGCCGACAAGGTGCTTGAGCGCGCCACGCGCCTGGGCAAGAACGAATACGCCGCCTATCTGCGCCGGCGTGTCACCGAGCTGACGGAGACATAGGGTGCTGGAAGTCAGGCAGCTCGGTTTGGACGGCGTGCTGGAAATCGTGCCGAAGCGGCACGGCGATGCGCGCGGTTATTTCATCGAAACCTGGAATGCCGAGGCCTTTGCTGAGGCCGGCATCGATCTGCGTTTCGTCCAGGACAATCATTCCTATTCGGCTGCCGCAGGTGTCGTGCGGGGGCTTCACTATCAACTGCCTCCACGCGCGCAGGACAAGTTGCTGCGTGTGATCCGAGGCAAGATTCTCGACGTGGCGGTCGACATCCGCCGCAGCTCGAAAACCTTCGGCAAATGGGTCGCGCTCGAAATATCGGCCGAGAGAGGCAACCAGATCCTCGTGCCGAAGGGTTTCGCGCACGGTTTCGTCACGCTCGTGCCGGACACCGAGGTTCTGTATAAGGTCACCGACACCTATTCGCCGGCGCATGATCGATCGATCCGTTTCGACGATCCTGATATCGGCATCGATTGGCCGTCGCCGGCCGGCGCCTTCGAGCTCTCGGCCAAGGACCTCAAGGCGTCGGCGCTTGCTGAGGCCGAGGTGTTCGCATGACGCGCGACGATGTGAGGAGAGCGCCATGAATTTTCTGGTGACAGGCGGTGCCGGCTTCATCGGCTCGGCGGTGTGCCGGCATTTGTGCGCCAATCCCGCCTACCATGTGACCAATCTCGACAAGCTCACCTATGCCGGCAATCTGGCCTCGCTGCGCACCATCGAGAATGCACACAACTACAAATTTGCGCAGGCCGACATCTGTGACGAGCGGGCGGTTCTCGACATCCTCCACCGCGACGAGATCGACGTCGTCATGAACCTCGCCGCCGAAAGCCATGTCGACCGCTCGATCGACGGACCCGGCGCCTTCATCGAGACCAACATCGTCGGCACCTACCGGGTGCTGAATTCGGCGCTCGAATATTGGCGCGGCCTTGACGAGGACAGGAAGGCGCGCTTCCGCTTCCACCATGTCTCGACCGACGAGGTGTTCGGCGATCTGCCCTTCGATGGCGGCATGTTCGTGGAGGAGACGCCTTACGCGCCATCCTCGCCCTATTCCGCCTCCAAGGCCGCATCCGACCATCTGGTGCGGGCCTGGCACGAGACGTACGGCCTGCCGGTCGTGCTCTCCAACTGTTCGAACAATTACGGGCCTTATCACTTCCCCGAAAAGCTGATCCCGCTGGTCATCCTCAACGCGCTCGACGAAAAGCCGCTGCCGGTCTACGGCGCTGGCGCCAATGTGCGCGACTGGCTGTTCGTAGAGGATCACGCCCGTGCTCTGGAACTGGTCGCCACAAAGGGCCAGCCCGGCGAAAGTTACAATGTCGGCGGCAATTCCGAGCGTACCAACCTTGGCGTCGTCGAGACGATCTGCGGCCTGCTCGACATCAGGCGTCCGCGCAGCGGCGGCAGGAGCTACCGCGATTTGATCAGCTTCGTGACCGATCGGCCCGGCCACGACCGCCGCTATGCAATCGATGCCTCCAAGATCGGCCGGGATCTCGGTTGGGCGCCGGCGGAGAGTTTCGACAGCGGGCTTGCAAGGACCGTCGACTGGTTCCTCGACAACAAATGGTGGTGGGGACCGATCCGCGAGCAGCGCTACGCCGGCGAGCGGCTGGGGCAAGTCCGGTCGCGCGGCCAGGTTGAAGGCAGGAAGGGCGCGGCGTGAGGCTGGTTGTCACCGGACGCGACGGTCAGGTCGCTGCCAGCCTGCTGGAGGCCGGGCAGAGGCGCGATGGCATCGAGGTCGTCACCCTCGGCCGCCCAGTGCTCGATCTGGCGCGGCCCGATACGGTGTTCGACGCACTCGCGGCAGCGCGGCCGGATATCGTGGTGTCGGCTGCCGCCTACACCGCCGTCGACCAGGCCGAGGACGAGCCCGATCTTGCCTTCGCTGTGAACGCCGTCGGCGCCGGCAAGGTCGCCGAGGCGGCCGCGAAGCTCGGCGTGCCCGTAATCCATCTGTCGACCGACTACGTCTTCGATGGCACCAAGGACGGCGCCTATGTCGAGACCGACGCCACCGCACCGCTCGGCGTCTACGGCGCCTCCAAGCTTGCCGGCGAGCTGGCCGTGGCCGCCGTCAATCCGCGCCATCTGATCCTGCGCACCGCCTGGGTCTACAGCCCGTTCGGCAAGAATTTCGTGAAAACCATGCTGCGGCTGGCCGGCGACCGCGACGAGATCGCCGTGGTCGCCGACCAATGGGGAAATCCGACATCCGCACTTGATATTGCCGACGCGATCCTGCACGCGGCGGCGGTGTTGCGCGGCGACGACAGCTTCGACGGCTATGGGATCTACCATCTCGCCGGAGCCGGAGACGTCAACTGGAGCGGCTTTGCACGCCACATTCTGGAGGCAAGCCTGTCACATGGCGGGCCGTATGCTGCGGTACGGGATATTACGGCGCGCGACTACCCGACCAAAGCGCGTCGCCCGGCTAATTCGCGTCTTTCGACGCAAAAATTCACAGCCGCATTCGGATCGGAGGCACAGGGGTGGCAGCAATCGACAGGGCTTGTGGTGCGCCGCATCTTGCAAGCCCCGCCGGCAGCATGGAAAGACGTAGCGATTGTGTCTGTTAAGCGATGAAACAGCTTGTCGCTATCTTTATGTCGGCCGAGTCGCCATATCGCGGCGCCTTCATGCCTGTCGCGGAAATTACCAAGCCTGAGCAAGTTACACTGAAGGAAGTATCATAATGTCGGGTGTATCAATGGTTTGGCTTCGGCTCGCGCAGTTTGACATACGGCTTCGTTACCGAAATTCGACTTTCGGGCCTTTCTGGATTACGCTGAACACGGCAATATTTGCCCTTTCAGTTGGGCTTCTATATGCTGTGTTGTTTAAGCAGCCAATAAGGGAGTTCATACATCACTTGGCCACGAGTGTAGTCTTGTGGCAATTTCTGTCTGGAGCAATAATTGAAGGTTCGGAAACTTTAATTGGATCTCACGATCTTCTTCTAAATACGAAGATCTCGCCGGCCTCATGCATATTTCGTTGTGTCTCTAAGAACATAATAATATTCATGCACAATGTGCTAATTATATTTATAACTCTAATTATTGCCTATCCGAACTCCGGCTTGAACATACCAATGTTCATCGTCGGAACCGCGCTGTTGGCTGCCCATGCCGCCTGGATATCGACAATCGTAGCGATTGTTTCTGTGCGATACAGAGACGTTCCGCTGATCACCGCTGCCGTTATGCAGCTTCTGTTCATGCTTTCGCCGATTATCTGGACGGCAAAGGTTCTCCCTACCAGCTCTCCGTTCCTGGTCTACAATCCTGTCGCCTACATCATCGATGCAGCGCGAACTCCACTGATGAGCGACGGCACCGACTACATGAGCGTGCTCGTGTCCGCCATTATTGCCGGCGCGGGGAGCACCGCCGCCTATCTTCTCTATCGAAGGACGGAGCACCGAATTCCGTACTGGCTTTGAATTCTGACGCCGTCACACAATTATATTGGAAGCCCCATGTCACCGCCATCCATTCATCTGAGCGACGTCACCGTCCGAATTCCGGTCTGGTCCGTTCCGGCAAATCGTTCTCTCAAGCAAGCCGCGCTCCGTTTCACCACGGGCGGGCGTTTGCTGGCCGGTGACTCCGGCCGTTTCGAAGTCGCGGCTCTCGATGGCGTGTCGCTCGATCTTAAGCCCGGCACCCGGCTGGGGCTGAGCGGGCACAACGGTGCTGGCAAGACGACACTGTTGCGCGTCTTGGCAGGCATTCTCAAACCCACCAGCGGGACAGCTGTCATCAACGGGGACTCGGCCGTTCTGATAACGCCCTCCATGGGTTTATCTCCCGAACTCACGGGCCGAGAGTTCATCCGGCTTCAGAGCCTCATGACCGGTATCGCCCCCCGTGAAATCGAGCGCCAGACCGAATCGATCATCGAGTTCTCGGAACTGGGCGATTTCATAAATTTGCCGGTACGCACCTACTCGTCCGGCATGCAGACACGGCTGTCGTTTTCGGTTGTCACCGCATATCCGACCGATATCGTGCTTCTTGACGAAGGGCTGGGCACGGGCGACGCGTCATTTCAAAAGAAGGCCAGAGAGAGAATGGAGCATTGGCTCAACAATGCCGCCATCGTCGTGCTGGCATCGCATTCCGATGCCCTGATCCGGTCGATGTGCAGTTCCGCGGTGTTTCTCGAGAAAGGTCGCGTCGTGAGAGAGGAGACCTTTGGCTAATGCGTCGTCAGCTGACTGCAACGCTCGCCGGCGCCGGCGCCAGAATCTTCGGGCACCAGGATTTGAAACAATCCTACCATAAGGTCTTCGACCCCGACGTTCCCCTGCAAAGCTATAGGGGCAGGCTTGCCTATTGGTGCATGTCGGCGGCGCACCGCCTTGGCTTCCTCTCCGACCTGCAACTTTCCTACCTGTCGCAGCTGCCGCTCGTCCCGGCGGTCGCTCCGCCAAACCATGTCTATGATCACGAGTTCTTGAACCTGCGGCTGAATCGAATCTACGACATGCCGGACGTCGAGATAGACGAGCGCCGGCCGCAGACGATCAATGTCCTGGTTCCTGCTTTCGACTTCAAATCGATCTCGGCCGGGTTCTTCGGCGTCTTCCAGATGGCGCTGTTCTTGCGCAAGACGGGTATCAATGTTCGCCTCGTCCTATTTGATAATTTCTATTTCAATATCGCCGACTTCAGAGAAAAGGTTTTGAAATACCCCGGTATGGAGGGTGTCTTCGACGAACTCGAAGTCGAGTATATCGGCGAGAGGCGGAAACCGCTTGCTATATCGCGCTTCGACTATGCCGTGGCGACCGTTTGGTATTCAGCCTATTTTGCAGAGAAGATTACAGCGCGCACAGAGAGCAAGAAGTTTATATACCTGATACAGGACTATGAGGCTGTATTTTATCCAGCAAATAGTCTATTTGCCGTTGCAGATCGTACATACGCGATGGACTACGACGCGATATTTTCAAGCGAAAGCCTTATGCAGTTCTTCATTTCGAATGATGTCGGCGGCATAAGGTCTCGCGGCATGTCGCATACGTTTTTCAACAACGCCTGCTCGTCCAATCTCCTGCCCAAGGACATGTTCATCCAACGCAATCTTGCAAAAAAAAAGAAGACGATCGTCTTCTATTCTCGGCCGGTGGTGGATCGGAATATGTTCGAACTTACAGCGTTAGCTCTTACGACGGCCTTCAGGCGGGGCATTTTCGACCCCGAGGAATGGGATTGCGTGGGCATGGGCTTGGGAGAAGGTGTTGTCGAGTTGCAGCCCGGGGTTCGATCGGTTTCGTTGCCAAGGATGGACCTCAGCAAATACATCGAGGAGGTCTCGGGTTTTGATATCTGTCTCACGCTGATGGCTTCTCCGCATCCGAGCATGATCCCGATGGATCTGGCCGGATCCGGCTGTGTCGTTGTGACAAATACCTTCAAGACAAAAACTGATGATTATTTGAAGGGCCTCAGCGGAAATATCATCCCGGCTGCTTCGGAATTGAATGAAATCGTTTCAGCTTTGGAGCTGGCAAAGTCGAGGAGCGGGGACCTGGAGCAGAGGTACAGATTTGCCAAGGCAATGAAGTATCCGCGGGATTGGGACCAGTCGCTCACTGCCAAACATCTGAATTTCTTCAAGCGTCGCCTGCAGGTTCGCGCGGAAAAAGCAGCAACCGGCAAACAATAACCGTCGTGAATTTTTTCGATTGCCGGCGCCGCGGTCGGGGCGACTGCAACAAGGAGCGTAAGACGGTGGCGATGGCTACATCACACAAGGCGGTCAGACTCGCTTTGCCGCGGGGGCCACGAACCCTGATAGTGGTCGGATGTGGCCGGGGCGGCACAAGCCTCGTCGCCGGTGCGGCCATAATCCTGGGCGTGCCCATGGGATCGTCACCCGATTCCATCATCCATGAGGATATGGAGCTCGTTTATGCGGCCCAGGGTCGGGACATCGATGGCCGCCTGATCGATGGTTCGGCAGATAATGGCTTGAAGAAGCTGGAAGAGATCATCGAGGCGAGAAATGATGCCAATGATCTATGGGGTTGGAAAGATCCGTCTGCCGATCTTTACCTCGGGGCGATAGCGGAGGTCGTGAGGAACCCGTTCATCGTGTTCGTCAACCGCGACATGGCTGCGGTCGCCCAGTCCGAAGTC
This sequence comes from Mesorhizobium sp. M0217, assembly GCF_040321955.1. Taxonomy (NCBI): domain Bacteria; kingdom Pseudomonadati; phylum Pseudomonadota; class Alphaproteobacteria; order Hyphomicrobiales; family Phyllobacteriaceae; genus Mesorhizobium; species Mesorhizobium sp. M0217. The sequence continues at coordinate 346,836 of NZ_JAMYSN010000004.1, forward strand.
AAGCAGATGCAGTCCTCAATCGAGCAAGCCTATGACCTGGCGCTGATCAGGTACAGCAGATATTGGGAATTGCTGCAGCGATTGCAGTGGCCGACGCTCCTTGTCAGCTATGAGCGTTCGCTGTTGAACCCGGAGTCACTGTTGTGCGAGATCGCAGATTTTATTGGACTTGAGCCCCCCAGCGAAAGACAGCGCGATTTCATCAAGCAGTTCGCTTCCGGGCGGGATTATCAGCAACTGGACTTGGCAAACGCCGCTGTCTAGGCTTCCTTGATGGCTTGCCGGGCAATTTCGTCGGGGGGCGAGAGACAGTGGTGACAAGGACGTAACCTTGGCATGGGGGCGCATGCATTGGACCAGCCTGTGTTGGGTTTCATCGTTGGTGGGGTGCAGAAGTCCGGCACGACCAGCCTGTTCGGCTATCTCAGGCAACACCCACAGCTGGCGACGCCGTCCGTCAAGGAGATGCATTTCTTTGACGACGAGACGCAGAACTGGACGGAGCCGGACTATCGCAAGTTGGGAAGCTTTTTTTCCGACGATGCTGGGAGAGGCATCGGATTTGACGTGACCCCGATCTATCTCTTCTGGCCGCCATCGCTGGAACGGATAAAGCGATACAATCCCGCAATGAAGCTTGTCTTCATCTTTCGCGATCCGATCGAGCGAGCGTGGTCGCAATGGCGTATGGAGACCGGTAACCGGTCGGAGTATCTGCCTTTTCACCTGGCGATCCGGCAAGGCCGCTGGCGACTAAAGGGGTTGGATCAGACCGATCCGGCATGGCGTGTGTATAGCTATGTCGAACGGGGCTTTTACGCACGCCAACTACGCCGGCTATTTGCCTTGTTCCCAAGGGAGAACGTTCTGCTCCTGCGTTCACTGGATTTGTTGAGGGATCACCAACCTACGCTGGATGCCGTTGCCGGGTTCCTTTCCATCCAACCGTTTCTCCCCCTTGCTCCGCGAACAGATCAGCTTGGGAGACGATGTGAGAACGAGCTTCGACCTGAGGACGTAACCTATTTGCGCGAGATTTTTTACGATGACACCGTCGAATTCTCCCGACTTTCGGGGCTGTCGGTTTCCGACTGGCCGACTATTGATTCGGGCTTGGCGGTAGAAGGCTGATGGAGCGACCCAACATCCTCTTCATCGTGGCTGACGACCTCAATTCCTGGATTGCGCCGTTGGGCCGCCATCCGGACGTCAAGACGCCTGCAATCGACCGACTCGCATCGCGTGGAACGACGTTTCTGCGCGCCTACTGCACGGCGCCCTATTGCAATGCCAGCCGGATGTCCGTGTTTACCGGATGCCTGCCGACGACAACGGGTGTCTATCAGAACGAGCCATTCTGGGAGGCGCCGCTGCGCAGGGTCACACTGCTTGAGCGCCTGCGCGAGGCCGGGTATTTCTGCATGGGTGCGGGGAAAGTGTTCCATGGCAGTTTCGACTACGCCGATGCAGGGCGCAACAGGACGCCGTCGGCAAGATGGAGCGACATCGAGAACCGCCCAGCCTTGTGGGACGAATTCCATACGACCGCCGCCGAGCCGATGCCGTTGCATCGGCCGCTCAACCGCATGTTTGATTTTGATGATTTCCCGAACGTAGCGTCGATGAATCATCACTTCGATTGGGGCGCCATCGAATCCGCTCGCGAGCCGGAGATGCCCGATTTCAAGACCGCGGACGCGGTTTGCGCCTTCCTGCAAAAACCGCACGAGCAGCCGTTCTTTTGCGCGACGGGTTTCTACAAGCCGCATTTGCCCTGGTACGTACCGCAACGATTCCTTGATCTTTATCCTCTCGACAAGGTCAGCCTGCCCTTTGTCAAGAATGACGACCTTGACGACGTTCCCGCCATCGCAAAGGCTTGGGCTCTGTCGCCGCCTGACCACGAAACCGTCCTGAAACACGGGCAATGGCGCAACGCCGTCCAAGGCTATCTCGGGGCCATTTCCTACTGCGACAGTCAGATTGGACGTGTGCTTGACGCCCTGGATGCTTCGCCCGCCGCCGACAATACGATCGTGGTCCTTTGGGGAGACAACGGGTTCCACCTGGGCGAAAAGCTGCACTGGCGGAAATTCGTGCTGTGGGAGGAAGCAACGCGAGTGCCCTTCATTCTGGTGCCGCCACGAGGTATGGCGACATCGGCTCGCGTCGACCAGCCGGTCAGTCTGGTCGACTTGTTTCCTACGCTTCTTGATCTTTGCGGGTTCGAGCCACCAGCGGACATAGACGGCCGTTCACTCATGCCTTTGGCGCGGGGCGGCAAAATGGAAGACCATTGTGCGATCATGACATGGTTGCGCGGCAATCATTCTGTGCGGTCAAGCCGCTGGCGCTACACGCGCTACTCCGACTTGTCGGAAGAACTCTATGATTTGAGCGCCGACCCTTATGAGTGGAACAATCTGGCCGGCGACGCCCGCTTTGAGCAAATGCGCATGGATCTCGGTGCGCGCCTCCCGCCCGATCGCCTGGATTGAAGGCCAGCCAAGGGAATTTCCAAAAAAATATCTGGCGATCACTACAACTCCACGCTATGCGATACAAAGCGGCGGGGCTGGGGATTGGCACTCTAAACAGGTGATCGGTGACGGGTTTCCGTCGCTCTTGCACCACGTTAGTGTCCATGTCCTTGCGCCTGGAGTTCAGTACTACCCAATGACATCCTATGTAGAGGTCGTGTCCGGACTTCGGCCGAAGATGCGGCGCGCCATTATAATGATCCAGGATCTGGTCATGGTCCTGGTCGCGGTGGCGCTGAGTCTGGGGCTTTCTCAGTCGAGACTTTCATTCGACGCGCTCTCCACGGCCGGCCTGGCGTGCTGGGCAAGTATTGTTTTTCTCAGCCATATGCTGTTTCGCTATTGCGGCCTCTACAACACCGTGTGGCGTTTCGCCTCCACGCCGGACTTCTTCAACATCCTGAAGAGCTGCGCCATCCTGACCGTCACGCTCTATGTCGTCTCGCTGGCGGTTCGATCGTTTCAGCCGGTGACCGGCCTCAACGAGCGCCAGTTCATCGTCTTTTTCCTCGTCTCCTTCACCATCATATCGGCGCCTCGGCTCTATTACCGGTTCCTGCGCGACGGGGCGAGCTGGCGAATCCTGAGCCGCAACGCAAACAATGCGGCGATCAAACAAGCGCTGTTCGTCGGCAGGCTTGGCGAAGCAGACGTCATCATCCGCTTCACACGCACGGCCGAGCCGGCCGAATATTCCATCGCCGGCATCATGGCCATCGAGAACGGCGCGCCGTTGGGCACGCAGATCCAGGGCGTTCCGGTGGTGGCCGTGCGGCCCCGCCTGGTCGAGGTCCTCGAAGAATATGCAAGAGGCACCAAAAGCCTCGACATGCTGATTTTCGGCAATGGCACCGAACGCGAGATCGAGGAATATTCGGAACTGGTCCGTGTCGCCCGTCACAGCGGCATCGCCGTCGTCCAGTTCTCCGGCGTTTCGGAGCTCGGCCAGGGCGGAAAGCTGGTACTCGACGCTGTCGAGATGGAAACCATCCTGCGCCGCTCCACAGTTGCTTCCGATATGGAGCGGATCGGCGGCTTTATCGGTGACAAGCGCGTCCTGGTCACCGGCGGCGCCGGCTCAATCGGTCGCATCCTGGTCAAGCGGTCGCTGGAACTTGGCGCCGAGGCGGTTCTGGTCGCCGATATCTCGGAGTTCGGTATTTTCCAGCTCGACCAGCAGGTTGACGAAAAGGACCATGTCCGGCTCAAGAGCCGCATCGTCGATGTCACAGACCGGCGCCAGATCACCCGCGTCGTCAGCGATTTCAAGCCCGACATCATCTTCCATGCCGCCGCGCTCAAACATGTGCCGCTGCTCGAGGAAAATTGGGAATCGGCGATCCAGACCAACATTTTGGGCACCCTCGTCTGCGCCGAGGTTGCCGCCAAATGCGGGGTGCCGCAGTTCCTGTTGATTTCCAGCGATAAGGCGGTCGATCCGACCTCGGTGCTCGGTATGACGAAACGCGCCGCCGAGCAGATCGTCTCTTCGCTGCACGAAACGCACGCCACCGGGCCCAGCGGCCGTCGCTCCGGCACCAAGTTCATCGCCGTGCGGTTCGGCAACGTCTTCGGCTCCAATGGCTCGGTCTCCACCATCTTCCAGGCGCAGATCGAGGCCGGCGGTCCGGTCACCATCACCGATCGCCGCATGACCCGCTACTTCATGACGGTGGCCGAAGCCGTCGACCTCGTCATCATGTCGGCGGCCGACGCCGAGCGGCGCCAGGGCAAGGACGACTACGCCATCTACATGCTCGACATGGGCAAGCCGGTGCCGATCCTCGAAGTCGCTGAAACCATGATCCGCATGGCCGGCAAAAGCCCCTACACCGACATTCCGATCCGTTTCACCGGGATCAGGCCGGGCGAGAAGCTTCACGAGGTGCTGCATGGCGGCAATGAGGAGATCGTCGCGCTGGATATCCCCAAGATCTTCGGCCTCAGGACCGATGTCGTGGGATGGCCCGAGGTCCAGGCCGCGCTGACATTGCTGCAGGCGGCCATGCGCGATCAGGACAAGGCCTCGGCGCTCGCCGTCATGGCCGGCCTCTATCAGGCGGAAGAGCCTCCAAGTGACGCACGCCGGGAAACCGTTGCGAAAACAGTCGGGCAAGCTGGTTAGAGCAATTCCAGGAAAAGTGTGCAGCGGTTTTCCGTCCGGGATTGCGTCAAAACAAAGAGCCTGTCCTGATCGACCGGGATTGGCTATTGAAACCGATCCGATGGCCGTTCCCAGGCGTTTGCAGATGATTTTGAACCAGTGAGCAGACAAGATCAGCGCGTGGCCGTGCTGCTGGGCACGAAAGATGGCGCGGCTTTCCTTGACGAGCAGCTCGCGTCGCTGGCTGCGCAATCGCATCCTGTTGTCGACCTCTGGGTTTCCGACGACGGTTCGACAGACGGCACTTCGGCCATTATCGGCGCCTGGCAGAGCCGCTGGTCCAAGGGCCGGTTGACCCTGTCGAATGGTCCTCGCCAAGGCTTTGCCGCCAATTTCCGCGCGATGATCATCGATCCGCGCATCGAGGCCGACTACTACGCCTTCTGCGATCAGGACGACATCTGGGAGCCGGACAGGCTGGAGAGCGCCATTGCCTGGATGCAAGGGCACGACGCCGGAACGCCGCTGCTGTTTTGCTCCAGAACCGCGACCATGTCCGAAACCGGAGCAGCGCAAGGGTATTCGCCGCTGTTCCAGCATCCACCCGCATTTCGCAATGCGCTTGTGCAAAGCATTGCCGGCGGCAACACGATGATGATCAACCGCGCCGCGCGAAAGTTGCTGGCAAAGGCATCGGCAAGGACCGAGTTCGTCAGCCATGACTGGTGGACCTATCTGATCGTCACGGCTGCCGGCGGCATTGTCCGCTATGACCCGCGACCGCTGGTGCGCTACCGCCAGCATGAGGCAAACCTGGTCGGCGCCAACGTGTCGTGGAAGGCGAGGCTGTCGCGGCTGGGGCGCCTCTTCAGGGGCGAGTTCGCCGTCTGGACCGATCACAATCTGAGCGGCCTGGCCGTCAATCGCGACATCCTCACGAGGGATGCCGCCGCCTGTCTCGGCCTGTTCATCAGGGCGCGCAAGGGCGGTATCTTGCGACGCCTGCGCCTTCTCAGGAAAAGCGGCGTCTACCGGCAGACGCTGGCTGGGACGCTTGGGCTCTATGTGGCCTTCATCTGGCGGCGGATCTAGAGCATGCTGAGATGGCCATGAGGGGACCCAAGCGAGCTTTCGATCTCGTCGCGGCGGCGGTTCTGTTGCCGCTGACCTCGCCCGTCACCCTGCTTGCCATACTGGCAATCAGGCTGTCGTCGCCCGGACCGGCACTCCTCTCCCAAACTCGCGTCGGCCAGCACGGGGTGCTGTTTCGCTGCCACAAGTTGAGGACGATGGTTGTGGGAACGCCATCTCTGCCCTCGCATCAGGCGCCGGCAAACTCCGTCACCGCCGCCGGTAAGGTGCTGCGAAAATTCAAGATCGACGAGCTGCCGCAGCTCTGGAACGTGCTGAAGGGCGAGATGAGCCTGGTCGGGCCGCGTCCATGCCTGCCCACGCAAACCGAGTTGGTCGACCGCCGCAGGCAATTGGGTGTGCTTGCCGCACTTCCAGGCATTACCGGGCTGGCGCAGATGAGAGGCATCGACATGTCGGATCCGAAACTCTGCGCCGAAACCGATGCCGAATATCTCAGGGGAGCCTCGATCGGACTTGACGTCAAAATCCTGCTTGGCACAATCTACCGGACCTGACGGGCCTGTCGTGCAAGTTCCTCAATCCGGCCGAGCGTGTCGGTTTCCGGCATCCAGCCTTCCGAGATCAGCAGTGACGGGTCGCAAATCTGTGTCGCCATGGAAGCGTCGTACGCTGCTTTTCTGCCAAGCAGTGTGGCGAACAGCCTGAATGGCCAGGCCGGCACAGGAACGAGCCGGGTCGGAACGTCGTATCCGTGCCTGAATGCAGTCAAGATTTCGAACATCGCAACGGGGGAAGCATCGCCCAGGACATAGGTCGGGCGCGGTGGCGTGGGACGAGTCAAAAGATGCGCCACGGCGCCAGCCACCGCGTCGCGCGATATCAGCGAACGAACTGCGGTGAAAGCGCCTAAGGGCAATGGTAAGGCAATGGCGGCAGCCCGCATCATTCCACGCAGGTTTCCCTTCATGCCTTCGCCATAGACCGGCGGCAGGCGCAGCGCCGTGGCATCGGAGGGCCTGGACGCATAGGCTTCCAGTGTCTTGATCTCGCCTTCGCGTTTCGAGCGCCCGTAGGCGCATTGCGGGGCAGGGAGCGTCGCCTCGCTGATCGTTCCGCTGAAACCGGGACCGGCTACTGCCCGGATCGACGACAGATAGATGAAGCGCCCGCTTGTCCGCGAGGCGGCCGCGCGCGCCAGCTGCGCGGTCAGTGTCGCGTTGGCTGCCATGAAGTCGGCTTCGCTCGCCTTGCGGTCATTGTTGAGCGCCGCACAGTGGACGACATGGGTGATATCTCGCATCAGCGCCTGGTATGCCTGAGCCGGTGCGTCGAAGTCCGGCAACAAAACCGCATCGCTCACGGGATCGAGCCGTTCCGGGTGGCGCGATGCCATGCGCACCCCGAACCCGGCTTCGCGCAGCTGGTTGACGACCTGCCTGCCGATGAAACCCGTCGCGCCTGTGACCAGCACTTTCACGGCCGGCTTGCCTGGGGCGCCGGGGCCGGTGCCTGTTGTTCCGGCAGCATTTGTTGCCGGCCCGATGCAAGATATGTCCCGGACACCAAGAACACCATCAGTGTGGCATCGAGGATGTCGTGGCCGACCAGGATGCCGGTCAGGCCACCGATGAGGTAGGTGATCGCAGTGACGACAATCATCGTGGCGCCGAACCGCTCGATCGCGTCCGTGCTGGTGCGCAGCACGATGGCCGCGTTTCTCGCGGCAACGAAGAACACAGCCGCGAGCGTTACGGCTCCAAGCAGCCCGGCCTCCACCAATGCGGTCAGGAAGCCGTTGTGAAAATGGCTGAAGCCCGTTGACGGCATGTTGAACTGATTGTGGAACCCATCCTTTATCAGCTCGCGGCTTGCGGCAATGCCGTGGCCGAAAATCGGCATGTCGTGGAAGGCGCTCAGCCCAATCTGCCAAAGTGCGGCGCGCAAGCCGAGCGCGGTCGTGTGGTCGCCCTTCGTGGCGAGCGCATCCCAGTCGCTGAACAGGAAGGCCGCGCGCTCGGAAATGATGGGGAGACCAATGACTGCGATGACGATGCCGATCGCGCCCGCAATCAGCAAAAGCCGAATGGCGTTTCTGTTGTTGAGCTTGCGACGGTTGATCAGCAGGACCGCGATGCCGGCCACCAGCATCGCCAGCCAGATGATCCGCGACCCCGAATAGACAATGGCGACCGCGCCGGCCAGTGTCGCGCAGGCCAGCAACGCCCTGTTCTTTTCGACACCCGATAAGGCGCCTGCCAGGCACATCATCATGCTGAGGCAGGCGACGGTCGCGAACACGATCGGATTGCCGGCGCCGCCTTCGGCCCGTATGCCCAGCCCGTGATATTGCACGACCGCCAGCAGCACGGCGCCAAAACAGGCGGCGGCGCTCGCCAGCACGACGATGCGCGTCAGCGTGGTTTTCTCGGTGATGCTCCAGGTCGCGTATGAGACTGGGAAAAACAGGAAGGTGATCAGCCCTGCCAGATGCGGCGCATCCCTGGCGATCGAATTGTTGACGATTGAGGCGAACACGCTGGCTGCGCAATAGGCATAGATGGCCACCGTCATCGCGGTCATCGGCCGGTCGATGTTGAAACGCCGTCTTTTCAGCGCAAGCAGAAGCACCGACCACAGGCCGCCGCCATTGAACAAAAAGCTGACCGCCGATCCCAGTACCGGCGGGAAAAAGAAGCACAAAATGGAGAAGGTGACGTTGATCCGTGACGGCGAAACGTGCTGCTTGATGGCGGAGATCGGGGTCAATGCTCTGGTTCACAATGCGCTGGGTCGCTTGGCGACGGACAATGTTTGGCGGCGTCATTTGCGGCATGCCGCCCGGCGCAGGTTCAGGAGCCGGTATAGCGGCTGGGTGCGGTTTTCGAAAGTGCGACGAGGTCGGGCCGGCGTTTCTTTCGGTCCAGGCAAGATTTTTCCCGGCCTTTGAATGCTATCGCTCCGTCGGGCAGGAATTTTCGGATTCTAGGCTTTTCATGGAAAATTCGTTGCCGATCGGGTGTGGCCGCCGGCCTTTCCAGCGTTGTTATATCAGGTGGCGATCTGCTAGAACGCCGGCACGAACCGATAGTGTCCAGCAGTGAAGCTTGAACCGGGCGGCTGAAAAGGACGCCCGATCCATCTGATGCAAGGTCTGGATTGCACGAGAGAACGCTCACAGTCCATGAACATCGCGCTTACGCACCTGCAGCGGCTCGAGGCCGAGTCCATCCACATCTTCCGTGAGGTTGCCGCCTCCTTCTCCAAGCCGGTGATGCTCTATTCCGTCGGCAAGGATTCCTCCGTGCTGATGCATCTGGCGATGAAGGCCTTCTATCCGGCCAAGCCGCCTTTCCCCTTCCTGCATGTCGACACCACCTGGAAGTTCCGCGAGATGATCGCCTTTCGCGACCAGATGGCGCAGAAGCTCGGCTTCGACCTGCTGGTCCACGTCAATGAAGACGGCGTGCGCGACGGTATCAACCCCTTTGACCATGGCTCGAACACCCACACCCATGTCATGAAGACGGTGGCGTTGCGCCAGGCGCTCGACAAATACGGCTTTGACGCTGCCTTCGGCGGGGCTCGGCGCGACGAGGAGAAGTCGCGCGCCAAGGAGCGCATCTTTTCCTTCCGCAACGCCCAGCATGTCTGGGACCCGAAGAACCAGCGGCCGGAGATGTGGAAGATCTTCAACACCCGCATCGCGCCGGGCGAATCGATCCGCGTGTTTCCGCTGTCGAACTGGACCGAGCTCGATATCTGGCAGTACATTCTGCAGGAAAACATCCCGATCGTGCCGCTCTATTTCGCCAAGGAGCGGCCGGTGGTCGAACGCGACGGCATGCTGATCATGAAGGATGACGATCGCATGCAATTGCGCCCCGGTGAGACGATGGAGAACCGTCTGGTGCGTTTCCGCACGCTCGGCTGTTATCCGCTGACCGGCGCCATCGAATCCGACGCCGACACGCTCGAAGCCATCGTCGGCGAGATGCTGACGGCGCGCACCTCCGAGCGCCAGGGCCGCCTCATCGACCGCGATGAAGCCGGCTCGATGGAAAAGAAGAAGCGCGAGGGATATTTCTGAGCATGCGCCATATCCTGGCCAAGAGCCTCGCTCCCACCGACGGCGTGCGCGAATACATGGCGGCGCAGGAGAAGAAGTCGCTGCTGCGCTTCCTCACCTGCGGCTCGGTCGACGACGGCAAGTCGACGCTGATCGGCCGTCTTCTGTCCGACACAAAGCAGATCTTCGAGGACCAACTCGCCGCACTCGAGCGCGATTCCCGCAAGCACGGCACCACTGGCGACGACATCGACTTCGCGCTTCTGGTCGACGGCCTCGAGGCCGAGCGCGAGCAAGGCATCACCATCGACGTCGCCTACCGCTTCTTCGCCACGCCCAAGCGCAAGTTCATCGTCGCCGACACCCCCGGCCATGAACAGTACACCCGCAACATGGCGACCGGCGCATCGACTGCCGATCTCGCCATCGTGCTGATCGATGCGCGCCAGGGTGTGCTGCGCCAGACCCGGCGCCACTCGATCATCGCTTCGCTGCTCGGCATCCGCCATATCGTGCTTGCCGTCAACAAGATCGACCTCGTCGATTTCGACCAGGCGGTGTTCGACCGTATCGTCGAGGATTACCGGCAGTTCTCGCACGAGCTCGGCTTCCTGACGATCGTGCCGATCCCGATGTCGGCCCGCTATGGCGACAATGTCACCAGCCGCTCCGGCAAGACGGCGTGGTATTCCGGCCCGTCGCTGATCGAGCATCTCGAAACCATATCGGTCGACGAGGCCGCGGTCGAACTGCCGTTCCGGTTTCCGGTGCAGTATGTCAACCGGCCCAATCTCGACTTCCGCGGCTTTGCCGGCACCATCGCGTCCGGCTCCGTCGCGCAGGGCGACGAGGTGGTGGTCGCCAAATCCGGCAAGGCCTCGCGGGTCAAGCGCATCGTCGCGCAAGGCGGCGATCTTGCCCAGGCGGTGGCCGGCCAGGCCATCACCCTTGTGCTCGATGACGAGGTCGAGGTCTCCAGAGGCAACATGCTGGTGTCGCCGGCGGCACGGCCGCAGGTCGCGGACCAGTTCGCCGCCAACATCGTCTGGTTCGACGAGGCAGCGCTGCTGCCGGGACGCTCCTATATACTGCGCACCGAGACCGACCAGACCAGCGCCACCGTCACCGACCTGAAATACCGCGTCAACGTCAACGACTTCGCTCGCGAGGCGGCGAAGTCGCTCGAGATGAACGAAGTCGGCATCTGCAATATCTCGACCCGGGCGCCGATCGCCTTCGATACCTTCGCCGACAACCGCGATACCGGCGCCTTCATCCTGATCGACCGCATCACCAATGCCACGGTCGGCGCCGGCATGATCCTGCATTCCTTGCGCCGCGCCGAAAACATCCATTGGCAGTCGCTCGATGTCGGCAAGCGCGGCCGCTCCGACCTCAAGAGCCAGCGCCCCGCCGTATTCTGGCTCACCGGTCTTTCCGGCTCGGGCAAGTCGACCATCGCCAATCTGCTTGAGAAGAAGCTGTTCGCTTCGGGGCGTCACACCTACATTCTCGACGGCGACAATGTCCGCCACGGCCTCAACCGCGATCTCGGCTTCACCGACGCCGATCGGGTCGAAAACATCCGCCGTGTCGCCGAAGTGGCAAAGCTGATGGCCGATGCCGGGCTGATCGTCATCGTCTCCTTCATTTCCCCCTTCAGCGCCGAGCGGCGCATGGCCAGGGAGTTGATGGCCGACGGCGAGTTCGTTGAAGTGTTCGTCGATACGCCGTTCGAGGAATGCGCCCGACGCGACCCGAAAGGCCTTTACGCACGGGCGCTGAATGGCGAGATCAAGAACTTCACCGGCGTCGATTCCCCGTATGAAGCTCCCGAAAATCCCGAAATCCATCTCAAGACACTCGGCAAGACGGCCGAGGAGATGGTAGAGGCTCTGGAACACTGGCTGAATGAGCGCGACATTGCCGAAGACCAATATGACAGCGGCGGCGGCATCTGACGACGAAGTGATGCTCGACGTGTTCGAGCGCCTGGCGCTCGAAGCCGGACGCGAGGTGATGCGGGTCTTCAAGGCCGGCTGCGCGGTCGACAGCAAGTCGGACTCCTCGCCGGTCACGGAAGCCGACCGCGAGAGCGAGACGATCATCCTCGCCGGCCTGCGTGCGGCCTATCCCGATATTCCCTGCGTGGCCGAGGAAGAGGTCGCCGAAGGCATTGTGCCGCCCGATCTGGATGGCGCCTTCTTCCTGATCGATCCGCTCGATGGAACGAAGGAATTCGTCAACCGCCGGACCGATTTCACCGTCAACATCGCGCTTGTCCGGCACGGCGTGCCGGAGATCGGCGTCGTCTTCGCACCGTGCAGCGGGCGGTTCTTCTCTGGACGGCCGGGCTGGGCCGAAGCAATCGAGGTCGATGGCGACTTCCGTATCGTCGGCCGCCGGCGGATTTCGGTTAGGAGGGCGGTCACGCCGCTGGCGGTCGTTGCCAGCCGCTCGCACAACACCCCGGAGACCGAAGCCTTCATCAAGGATCTCGGCGCCGCCGAGATCGTCTCGGTCGGCTCATCGCTGAAATTCTGCCTGCTCGCCGCAGCCGAAGCCGACATCTATCCGCGCTTCGGCCGCACCATGGAATGGGACACGGCGGCCGGCGACGCCGTACTGCGCGCCGCCGGCGGCATGACGCGCACGCTGGACGGCGAGCCGCTCACCTATGGCAAGCGCAAACAGAGCGACGACGAGGATTTCGCCAACCCGCATTTTATTGCGAGCGGGAAGGCGGCGGACGCGGCGTAACTTACGCCGCCGCTACATGCGCCGAGTTCGAGCCAATGTAGTTGCGGATCGTCTCGATGATGCGGTCCTGGTCGGCTTCGCTGAGATAGGGATGCATCGGCAGGCACAGGATGCGCTTCGGCAGTTCCTCCGAAACCGCAAGCCCGGTCGGCGTGCGCGGATAGTCGCGATAGGCGACCTGCTCGTGCAGCGGCTTCACATAATAGATCACCGAAGGGATGCCCTTTTCGCCGAGATGCGCCCTCAACCCGTCGCGCTTCGGCGTCTCGATGGCGTATTGCGCCCAGGCCGAGCGGCCACCGCCCAGATTGCGTGACGTCTTGACGATGTCGCCGAGACCTTCGGCGTAGCGCTTGGCCACCACCTGGCGGGCGACCATCTCGTCTTCGAGGATGGCGAGTTTCTCGATCAGGATCGCCGCCTGGATCGTGTCGAGGCGTGAATTGATGCCGACGCGGACATTGTCATACTGCGTCTCGCCCTTACCGTGGAACGCAAACGAGCGCAGCTGGTCGGCCAGCGCGTCGTCATTGGTGAACATCGCGCCGCCATCGCCGTAGCAGCCCAGCGGCTTGGCCGGATAAAAGCTGGTCGAGCCGACATGGCCGAAGGCGCCGCACATTGTGCCGTCGGCCGAACCGCCGATCGACTGCGCCGCATCCTCGATCACCAGCAGCCCTTCGCGCTTGGCAATCGCCATGATCGCCTCGTAGTCGGCGGCAAGCCCGAACAGGTCGACGGGAATAATCGCCTTCGGCTTCAGCCGGCCTTCCTTCTTGATCATGGCGATCGCCGCCTCGAGGCTGGCGATGTCGATGTTGTAGGTCTCGGCGTCCACATCGACGAAAACCGGTTCGGCCTTGGCAAGCGCCACCACTTCCGCCGTCGCGGCAAAGGTGAAGCTCGGCACGAACACCGCGTCGCCGGGGCCGATACCGGCGGCAAACAGCGGCAACAGCAGCGCGTCGGTGCCGTTGGCGCAGGCCACGACATGCTTGGTGCCGATATAGGCTGCGAGCTTGTTTTCGAATTCGGTGACTTGCGGTCCGAGGATATAGCGGCCTTCCTCGACGACATTGTCGATCGCGGCCTTCAGCCGGTCGCGGATACGTTCGCGCTGCGCGCCAAGATCGATGAACTGCATGTCGGCCTCAAAACGGTGTGGTGCGGGCTGCCCCGGGGACAATGACACGCACAGAAACAACAACTTAACCGGGCCGCTGGTACCAGAGTTGGGCCGGTCTAGAAAGCCGGACCGGCCGCGGGACGGGTTGTCTAGGTGTCGCAGCCTGTTACTTCAGGCTTTCCCTGCATTGCCGCAAGATGCCGGAAATCCGGGCTTCGCCGCCTATTAATCCGGCTAATTCAGTGCGTCTTTCCGGCTCGCGGAAACATAAAGTGATCGGCTGCTTGCAGCGGCTGGCGGCGGACTAAGCGTGGATCAGGCGATTTCGTGCCGCCAGGGCGGGTTGGCGCCGGCCCGCGACACGGTCACCGCCGCCGCTTTGGCGCCGAGCGCCAGCGCCTGACGGATGGCGTCCTCCGAAAGGCCGCCGATCCCGGCCTTGGTGAGCAGGCCTTGCTCGTGCAGCGAGGCCAGAATGCCGGCATTGAAAGTGTCGCCGGCGCCGACCGTGTCTACCACCTCCACCTTATGCGGCATCACCGTGACCTTGTGTTCCCTGCTGTAGCCGACGGCACCTTCGCTGCCGTGGGTAACGACGATCAGCTTCGGGCCGCGATCCAGCCAGTTGCGGATGACGTCCTCATGCGAGCCGGCCTCGCCGAACCAGTGCAGATCCTCATCCGATAGCTTCACGATGTCGGCCATCGCCATCATCGAGCGGATGCGCCGGAGGTGCTTGGCTTTGTCGGGGATGAAGTTCGGCCGGATGTTGGGGTCGAGCATCATGACGCGGCGTTCGTGCTCGCGTTTCATGAATTCTTCGTAGGCAGCACCCGCCGGGTCCGAAATCAGGCTGATGGCGCCAAACAGCATGGCTTCGATCTCGGCGCCCAGTTTCGGCAGATCCTCTGTCGTCAGCATGCGCCCGGCGGTGTTTTCGTCGTAGAAAGTGTAGGTCGCCTGACCGTTGGTGAGCCGCACGAAGGCGAGCGTGGTCGGGCGAGGGGAGGTGTGCGCATAGGTGGAGCTGACCTTGCTTGCGCCGAGCGCCTCGCGGAACTGGCCGCCGAACAGATCCGACGACAGGCCGGAAAAGAAGCCGGCGGGCGCGCCGAGGCGGCCAAGCGCGATCGCCGTGTTGAACACCGCGCCGCCGACATAGGGCGCAAAGGCCGGCTCTCCCTGTGTCGTGGTGCGCGGCAGCATGTCGATCAGGGCTTCGCCGCAGCAGAGGATCATGATTTCTTGTTCTCCGGCGGATAGATCACGCCCTTGCGGATGATGATGTTGGCATAGAGCCGGGGTTCGCTGGTGGCGACGATCGCATATACCGACCGGACGCGTGCATAGAAGTCGGCGCCCGCCAGCGCAACCACCTTGCGGCCCGGCGCGCGCCTGGTGCAGATCGCCTCGATCTCGAGGTGGACGGGATCGGCGACCGAGGGATCGCCTTTTACCGAGGCACGAAACAGCGCTTCCGGCACGAAGTCGTCCACCGGCAGCACGCTCAAAATGGCGTCAAGCACCGGTATGAGGTGAAGACCGTCGGCGCGGATCAGCCGGTTTGCCTGTTCTTCCGCCGGATAGTTGCCGTCGACAAGCGCGATCTCGTCGCCATGGCCCATGGCGCGCAATGTCGCCAGAAGCTCCGGACCGAGCAGCGACGGAATACCGATCAGCATTCAGGTGCTCCGGGAAATGGTGGTCGAACCGATGAGGAAGCGTTCGGACAGCGGCAGGCTGGCGCCGCCCAGCGCGCGGGCATGGATGCCGACGGTGCCTTCGCGCACCACCGGAAGCTTCAGCCCTTCGCCATCGATCGTACCGATCGCCTGCCTGATCGCATCGACGAGCCGGCGCCGGACAGCGAGCGGCATCCAGCCGTCGATCACCGCGGCCTCGAAATCGATCACCGATGACGCCGATACGATGGCATAGGCCAGCGCCTGAGCGGCATTGGCGATCCAGTCGTCGAGCTCGTGACCGATCTCGCCCCAATCCTCAGGCGACGTCCACAGATGCGAAGCCTCGACGCCGCGTGCGTTAAGCGCCTTTTCCAGCATGGCGATCGAGGCGACGTCGATGAGCTGCGTCGGCTTGCCGTCTGGTCCCGGCACCGGCATCGAACCCAGCGCCCCGGCATTTCCGGTTGGCCCGCCGAACAGCCGGCCGTTGAGCACGATGCCGCCGCCGGCAAAGGCGCCGATATAGAAATAGACGAAGTCGCGCGCCCCGCCGGTCTGGCCGAACACCAGTTCGGCGCCGCAGGCGGAGGTGGCGTCATTCTGCAGATAGACCGGGAATTCGCACTTCGCCTGGATGTCGGCACGGATGTCGCGATGGCGCCATTCGTCCATGATGTCGCGCGGCGCGCCGGCGGTGTCGGCCCAGTTCCACAGTTCGAACGGCATGGCGATGCCGAGCCCGGCAATGCGCTTGTCCTGCGCAGGTGTCAGTTCGGCGCGCATCGTCTTCATGCCTTCGGTGACGAACTCAACCGTCTCGCGCGGCGCCGGATAGCGGTAGGAGTGCTGCAGCATGGAACGCACAGTTCCGAGGAAATCGATCAGCACCAGTTCGGCGCTGCGGCGGCCGATCTTGAGGCCGATGAAGAAGGCGCCTTCGGGGTTCAGCGCCATCGGGATGGAGGGCTGGCCGATCTTGCCGCGCAACGGCGCCTGGCGCAGCAGCAGGCTGTCTTCCTCCAGTTCGCGCATGATGACCGAGACGGTCTGCGCTGAAAGCCCGGTCATGCGCGCAATGTCTGATTTGGCCAAGCTGCCGTGCTGGCGAACCAACGACAGCACCAGCCGCTCATTGTGGTCGCGCATGCCGCTCTGGTTGGTGCCACGGTGGAGACGGCTGGCGGCCGCCTCGGGCGAACCGTGCCTCGCAATGCCGGTCTCCACCCTTGTTCCTTCCCTTGGTTTATTCTTACTGCTTTTGCGGCAGAATGAGTGAACCGCGCAAAGCTGTCAATAATAAATAAGAGTGATTTAATTATTGACAGGCGGCTCCCGCTGGTGTCATTTGAGGGCGCGTCCACACTGGGAGAACTTCAGTGGATGCGCTCGAGATGCCGGTTGGCGGCATCCGCATGGTTCCATGGGAGGAAGATCGTGACCAAAGCTTTATTGAAGTCCACCGTGTTCGCCGCGGCGGGCCTCGGCCTGATGGCGTTTGCTTCGACAGCATCGGCCGCCGGCGTCGGCGCCTGCCTGATCACCAAGACCGACACCAACCCCTTCTTCGTCAAGATGAAGGAGGGCGCGACCGCCAAGGCCAAGGAACTTGGCGTCGACCTCAAGACCTATGCCGGCAAGATCGACGGCGACAGCGAGAGCCAGGTGGCGGCGATCGAAAGCTGCATCGCCGACGGCGCCAAGGGCATCCTGATCACCGCGTCCGACACCAAGGGCATCGTGCCGACGGTGAAGAAGGCGCGTGACGCCGGCCTGCTGGTGATCGCGCTCGATACCCCGCTGGACCCGATCGATGCCGCCGACGCGACCTTCGCGACGGACAATCTGGAAGCCGGCAAGCTGATCGGCGCCTGGGCAGCCGCGACCCTCGGCGACAAGGCCAAGGACGCCAAGATCGGTTTCCTCGACCTGACCCCCTCACAGCCGACCGTGGATGTGCTGCGCGACCAGGGCTTCATGATGGGCTTCGGCATCGACGTGAAGGATCCCAACAAGATCGGCGATGAGGACGATGCCCGCATCGTCGGCCACGACGTCACCAACGGCAATGAAGAAGGCGGCCGCAAGGCGATGGAAAACCTTCTGCAGAAGGACAACTCCATCACCGTCATCCACACCATCAACGAGCCCGCCGCTGTCGGCGCCTACCAGGCGCTCAAGGCGGTCGGTCTCGAAAGCCAGGTGCTGATCGTCTCGGTCGATGGCGGCTGCCCCGGCGTGAAGTCGGTGACCGAAGGCGTCATTGGCGCCACCTCGCAGCAATACCCGCTGCAGATGGCGGCACTCGGCATCGAGGCGATCGCCGCCTTCGCTAAGGACGGCGCCAAGCCGAAGCCGACCGAAGGCAAGAACTTCTTCGACACCGGCGTCAACCTCGTCACCGACAAGCCGGCCAATGGCGTGAAGTCGATCGACACCAAGGAAGGCCTCGCCAAGTGCTGGGGCTGATGGCTGCCTGACAGCCAGCGGCAAGCTGACGGCCGGGGGCTTGATCCCCGGCCGCTTCGGGTGGACGATGCGCCACGCGAATAATCCCGGCAGCAGACCGGACAGGCGCGAGCGGGTATCGGCATGGAGCTGAAGCCCAGGGGAGGAAACATGGCTCAAGCACAGGAATTCGAGAAGGTTCTCTCGAGCAGCGACACAAGCGTTGCCGCCTTTGACGAGCACAAATCGGCCGTCAAGCGCATCCAGCATTTCCTGCACTCCACGCCGGCGGCGGTGCCGCTGATTGTGCTGGTCCTGTCGATCGTAATTTTCGGCATCGCCATTGGCGGGCGTTTCTTCTCATCCTATACGCTGACGCTGATCCTGCAGCAGATCGCCATCGTCGGCATCCTCGGTGCCGCGCAGACACTGGTCATCCTGACCGCCGGCATCGACCTGTCGATCGGCGTGATCATGGTGATTTCAGCCGTGATCATGGGCAATTGCGCGGTCAGCTACGGCATGCCGGCCGTGCTCGCAGTGCCCATCGGGCTTGCCGCCGGCGCAGCCTGCGGCCTGCTCAACGGTTTGCTGGTCGCCTACATGAAGCTGCCGCCGTTCATCGTCACGCTCGGCACCTGGAACATCGTCATGGCGACGAACTTCATCTATTCGGCCAATGAGACGATCCGCGATACCGACGTCGACGCCCAGGCGCCGCTGCTGCATCTCTTTGCCCTGAGTTTCAAGATCGGCACGGCGGTGCTCACACTGGGCGTCATCGCCACGGTCGTGCTCGTTTTGATCCTCTGGTACGTGCTCAATCACACCGCCTGGGGCCGCCATGTCTACGCCGTTGGCGATGATCAGGAGGCGGCGAAGCTGTCTGGTATCCAGACCAAGAAGGTGTTGATGACGGTCTACACCCTTGCCGGGTTGATCGCCGCTTTCGCTGCCTGGGTTTCCATCGGCCGCAACGGCTCGATCTCGCCGTCAGCCGCCGTCACCGACTACAACCTGCAGGCGATAACCGCGACGGTGATCGGCGGCATTTCACTGTTCGGCGGGCGCGGCTCAATTCTGGGCACGCTTTTCGGCGCGATGATCGTCGGCGTCGTCTCGATGGGCCTCAACATGCTGGGCGCCGATCCGCAATGGAAGGTGCTGCTCACCGGTGTGCTGATCATCGGCGCCGTGGCGATCGACCAATGGATCAGAAAGGTTTCGGCATGACCGTGGAACCCATCCTCACCGCGCGCGGCCTGATCAAGCGCTATGGCCGTGTCACCGCCCTCGACAATGCCGACTTCGACCTCTACCCAGGCGAAATCCTGGCCGTCATCGGAGACAATGGCGCCGGCAAATCATCGCTGATCAAGGCGATTTCCGGCGCCGCCGTGCCCGACGAAGGCGAGATCCGTCTTGAAGGCAAAGCTGTCGCTTTCAAATCGCCCATGGAGGCGCGCGAGGCGGGCATCGAGACGGTCTACCAAAACCTGGCTTTGTCGCCGGCTCTGTCGATCGCCGACAACATGTTCCTCGGCCGCGAGATCCGCAAACCCGGCTTCCTCGGCGACTGGCTTCGTATGCTCGACCGGCCCGCAATGGAAAAGCGCGCCCGCGACAAGCTGACCGAGCTTGGGCTGATGACCATCCAGAACATCAGCCAGGCGGTGGAAACGCTGTCGGGTGGCCAGCGTCAGGGCGTGGCGGTGGCGCGCGCCGCCGCTTTCGGCAGCCGTGTGGTGATCATGGATGAGCCGACCGCGGCACTCGGCGTCAAGGAGAGCCGCCGCGTGCTGGAACTGATCCTCGACGTCAAGAAGCGAGGCCTGCCGATCGTGCTGATCTCGCACAACATGCCGCATGTCTTCGAGGTTGCCGACCGCATCCATATCCATCGGCTGGGTCGCCGCCTCTGCGTCATCGATCCCAAGCAATATACCATGTCCGACGCCGTCGCCTTCATGACGGGAGCGAAGGTTCCGCCGGAGGCTGCACTCGCTGCCTGATCCGCTCGACGGATAAATTGCCGCAGGGGAACTGGCGGCATGCTGGTCTAAATCGATTGAACGTATGTTGCGATGCACTAGGATAGGCTGGGACTGAGAGCGAAAGCCGGTATGATCGCAGCACGATCACGAGAGGCAGTATGACGCGAACAATGACAGCCAAAGCCCCCGATCTCGAAATACCCGATCCCAAGACGCTGGCCGACGAAGTCTTGCTGGCTCTCAAATACCGGGTCGGCAAAGGCACCTCCGTTGCCACGCAATATGATTGGCTGACAGCCTCGATCAAGGTCGTGCGCGACCGCATCGTCGATCACTGGATGCAGGCGACGCAGGAGGCCTACGCCCAGCAGGAAAAGCGCGTCTATTACCTGTCGCTCGAATTCCTCATCGGCCGGCTGATGCGCGATGCCTTCTCCAATCTCGGCCTGATGGACAATATGCGAGAAGCGCTCAAGTCGCTGGGCGTCGACCTCGACCTCATCGCCGGGCTCGAACCGGATGCAGCGCTCGGCAATGGCGGTCTTGGCCGGCTCGCCGCCTGCTTCATGGAAAGCATGGCGACCGTCGACATTCCCGCGCATGGCTACGGCATTCGCTACGCCAACGGCATGTTCCGCCAGGAGATCCATGATGGCTGGCAGGTCGAACTGCCCGAAACCTGGCTCGACCACGGCAACCCATGGGAGTTCGAGCGCCGCGAACGCGCCTTCGAGGTCGGCTTCGGCGGCTCGGTGGAATCGATCACCTCCAAGGATGGCCGGCTCGAACGTCACGTCTGGAAGCCGACCGAGCATGTCCAGGCCGTCGCCTACGACACCCCGGTGGTCGGCTGGCGCGCCAACCGCGTCAACACGCTGCGGCTTTGGTCCGGCATGCCGATCGATCCGATCCTGCTCGACAAGTTCAACGCCGGCGACCACATCGGCGCGCTGGCCGAAAGCAACAAGGCCGATGCCTTGTCGCGCGTGCTTTACCCCGCCGATTCCCACAAGGCCGGCCAGGAACTGCGGCTGCGGCAGGAATATTTCTTCTCCACCGCATCGCTGCAGGACATCGTCCAGCGCCATCTCAGCCAGTATGGCGATCTCGCCTCGCTGCCCGACAAGGCGGCGATCCATCTCAATGACACCCATCCGGCGATCGCCGTGCCAGAGCTGATGCGCCTGCTGATGGACGTCCATGGCATGGATTTCGACCAGGCCTGGGACATCACCAAGCGCACCTTCGGCTACACCAACCACACGCTGCTGCCAGAAGCGCTGGAAAGCTGGCCGGTGCCGCTGTTCGAACGGCTTTTGCCGCGCCACATGCAGATCGTCTACGCCATCAATGCGCAGGTTTTGCTTGAGGCCCGCGCCACCAACCAGTTTTCCAATGAGCAGATCAGCCGCATCTCGCTGATCCAGGAAAATGGCGACCGCCGCGTGCGCATGGGTAACCTGGCCTTTGTCGGCTCGCACTCGATCAATGGCGTGTCGGCGTTGCACACCGAGCTGATGAAGGAGACGGTGTTTGCCGATCTCCACAAGCTCTATCCCGATCGCATCAACAACAAGACCAACGGAATCACGCCACGCCGCTGGCTGATCCAGTGCAATCCAGGCCTCACCGCGCTCGCCCGCGCGGCGATCGGGGACCGTTTCCTCGACGACATCGACGCCATCAAGGGGCTCGAAGCCTTTGCCGGTGACGCCGCCTTCCGCGACAAGTTCGCCGCCGTCAAGCGCTCCAACAAGATCAAGCTCGCCAATCTGGTCGCCGACCGGCTCGGCATCAAGCTCGACCCGTCGGCGCTGTTCGACATCCAGGTCAAGCGCATCCACGAATACAAGCGCCAGCTGCTCAACATCCTGGAAGCGATCGCGCTCTACGACCAGATCCGCTCGCATCCCGAACAGGACTGGATGCCGCGCGTCAAATTCTTCGGCGGCAAAGCGGCGCCCAGCTACCACAATGCCAAGCTGATCATCAAACTGGCCAACGACGTTGCCAAGGTCATCAACAGCGACCCGTCGGTGCGCGGCCTGCTGAAAGTGGTGTTCGTGCCGAACTACAATGTCAGCCTGGCCGAGGTGATGATGCCGGCCGCCGACCTGTCCGAGCAGATTTCGACTGCCGGCATGGAGGCGTCGGGCACCGGCAACATGAAGTTCGCGCTGAACGGCGCCTTGACCATAGGCACGCTCGACGGCGCCAATGTCGAGATCAAGGAATGCGTCGGCGACGACAACATCTTCATCTTCGGCCTGAGCACGGCGGAAGTCGCCGAGCGGCGCAGCAATGGCTACAACCCGCGCGCCGTGATCGAGGGCTCCCCTGAATTGGCGCAGGCTGTTGCCGCAGTATCGTCGGGCGTGTTCTCGCCCGACCAGCCGGATCGCTACCGCGAGCTGGTCGACGGTCTTTACAACAGCGACTGGTTCATGGTGGCGGCGGATTTCGACGCCTATGCCGCCGCCCAGCGCGATGTCGACGCCGTCTGGCGCAACAGCCCCGATTGGTACGCGCGCGCTATCCGCAACGTTGCCCGCGTCGGCTGGTTCTCTTCCGATCGCACGATCCGCCAATATGCGAAAGAAATCTGGAACGTGCCCGCCTGATATGATTGCATGAGGCCACGAGCAACGGGTCTTGTGCACAAGAACTGGTTCCCAGGGAGGGACACCGCCTGATGAAGAAACCGCGCGCGACCGCGACGACGAGCGGGTCGGACGGGCTGGCGTCAGCCGGCGATGTCGCCGCAATTGTTGCAGGCACGCATGGCGATCCTTTTGCAATCCTGGGCGTGCATGATGCCGGCAAGAGCCTGGTTGCCCGCTGCTTCGTCCCCAATGCCGAGTTCGTCACCGCATACACGCTGGCCGGCAAGAACGCCGGCGAACTCACGCGGCGCGACGCCGCCGGTTTCTTCGAAGGCAGACTGTCGATCAAGAAGCGCCAGCCGCTGCGGTATCACGCCAAAAATGCCGGCGGCGACTGGTGGCTGACCGATCCCTATTCCTTCGGCCCGGTACTCGGCCCGATGGATGATTATTACATCGCCCAAGGGTCGCATCTCAGGCTGTTCGACAAGCTCGGCGCCCATCTCCTCGACCATGAAGGCGCGTCGGGCGTCCATTTCGCGGTCTGGGCGCCCAATGCAAGGCGCGTCTCCGTGGTCGGCGACTTCAACGAATGGGACGGCCGCCGCCATACGATGCGCGACCGCCGCGACACCGGCATTTGGGAACTGTTCATTCCCGATATCGGCGCCGGCCACCCCTATAAATACGAGATCATTGCCCCGGACGGCGTGCGCCTGCCGCTCAAGGCCGATCCGTTCGCCTTCAAGTCGGAATTGCGCCCGGCCACAGCCTCAGTGACGGCGGTGCCGCCGGCGCATGAATGGGGCGACGAGGCGCATCGCGCTTACTGGCGAAAGGCCGATCCCCGGCGCGAAGCCATATCGATCTACGAGGTCCATGCCGGTTCGTGGCAGCAGCACGATGATGGCAGCTTCCTGTCATGGGACGAACTCGCCAACCAGCTGATCCCCTATGCTGTCGAGACCGGCTTCACCCACATCGAGTTCCTGCCGATCTCCGAACATCCCTATGACCCGTCATGGGGTTATCAGACAACCGGACTTTATGCCCCCTCAGCGCGCTTCGGCGACCCCGACGGCTTCGCCCGTTTCGTCGACGGTGCGCACCGCGCCGGCGTCGGTGTCATCCTCGACTGGGTGCCGGCGCATTTCCCGGTCGACGCGCATGGCCTGGCCAATTTCGACGGCACAGCACTTTATGAGCATGCCGATCCGCGCAAGGGTTTTCATCCCGACTGGAACACCGCGATCTACAATTTCGGCCGCCGCGAGGTGGTGTCGTTCCTGGTCAACAATGCGCTGTTCTGGGCCGAGAAATACCATGTCGACGGTTTGCGCGTCGATGCGGTGGCCTCCATGCTCTACCTCGATTATTCGCGCAAGGCCGGCGAATGGATCCCCAACGAGAAGGGCGGCCGCGAAAACCTCGAAGCAGTCTCCTTCCTGCAGAAGATGAACAAGGAGGTCTACAGCCACCATCCCGGCGTGATGACCATCGCCGAGGAATCGACCTCATGGCCGAAGGTCTCGGCGCCGGTGCATGAAGGCGGACTGGGCTTCGGCTTCAAATGGAACATGGGCTTCATGCACGACACGCTGGAGTATTTCGCCAAGGAGCCGATCTTCCGCAAACATCACCACAACGACCTGACCTTCGGCCTGACCTACGCCTTTTCCGAGAATTTCGTGCTGCCGCTGTCCCATGACGAGGTCGTGCACGGCAAGGGCACGCTGCTCGGCAAGATGGCCGGCGACGACTGGCAGAAGTTCGCGACTTTGCGCGCCTTTTACGCCTTCATGTGGGGCTATCCCGGCAAGAAGCTGTTGTTCATGGGCCAGGAATTCGCCCAGCACCGCGAGTGGAGCGAGGCGCGCGCGCTCGACTGGAACCTGCTCGACTTCCACCCGCATCGCGGCGTCTGGCAGACGGTGCGCGACCTCAACTATCTCTATCGCTCGCGCCCAGCGCTGCATGCACGCGACTGCGAGCCGGACGGCTTCTCCTGGCTGATCGTCGACGACAAGGAAAATTCGGTCTTCGCCTGGCTGCGCAGCGCGCCCGGCGGCAACCCGATCGCCGTCATTTCCAACTTCACGCCAGTGCCGCGCGACAATTATCGCGTGCCATTGCCCAAGGTCGGCAAATGGCGCGAAATCATCAACACCGACGCTTCGGACTACGGTGGTTCGGGCAAGGGCAATGGCGGTGTGGTCGAAGCCAGGGCGGAAGGAGGAGGCATTTCGGCAACGATGCTTTTGCCGCCGCTGTCGACGATCATGCTTGAACTCGTTGCGGACTAGGTCCGTCAACTCGTTGCGGACTAGATCCGTCAACTCGTTTCGGATTAGGTCCGTCGACTCGTTGCGGACCGGGCGATGCTCCAGACTGGTAATTTGGGAGGGTAAAAATGGCAGACTTGAAGAGAACCCAGCCGCTGGCGCGCGATGCCATGGCCTATGTGCTGGCCGGCGGCCGCGGCAGCCGGCTCAAGGAATTGACCGACCGCAGGGCCAAGCCGGCTGTCTATTTCGGCGGCAAGACGCGCATCATCGATTTCGCGCTGTCCAATGCGCTGAATTCCGGCATCCGCCGCCTCGGTGTCGCCACCCAGTACAAGGCGCATTCGCTGATCCGCCACCTGCAGCGCGGCTGGAACTTCCTGCGGCCGGAGCGAAACGAAAGCTTCGACATCCTGCCGGCCAGCCAGCGTGTCTCGGAAACGCAGTGGTATGAAGGCACCGCCGACGCCGTCTACCAGAACATCGATATTATCGAAGCCTATGGCCCCGAATACATGGTCATCCTCGCCGGCGACCACATCTACAAGATGGACTACGAGCTGATGCTGCGTCAGCACGTCGACGCCAATGCCGACGTCACCGTCGGTTGCCTCGAAGTGCCGCGCATGGAAGCGACCGGCTTCGGTGTCATGCATGTCGACGGCAAGGACAACATCATCGCGTTCGTCGAAAAGCCCGCCGACCCGCCCGGCATTCCCGACAAGCCGGAATTCGCGCTGGCTTCGATGGGCATCTATGTCTTCAAGACCAAGTTCCTGATGGAGCAGCTGCGCCGCGATGCCGCCGAGCCGGGTTCAAGCCGCGACTTCGGCAAGGACATCATCCCCTACATCGTACAGCACGGTAAGGCGATCGCGCACCGTTTCGCCAAGTCCTGCGTGCGCTCGACGGCCGAGAACGAAGCCTATTGGCGCGATGTCGGCACGGTCGACGCCTACTGGGAAGCCAATATCGACCTGACCGACATCACTCCCGAACTCGACCTCTACGACCGCGACTGGCCGATCTGGACCTATGCCGAATTGAAGCCGCCGGCAAAGTTCGTGCATGACGAGGATGGCCGGCGCGGTTCGGCCGTCTCCTCGCTGGTCTCAGGCGATTGCATCGTCTCGGGTGCTTCGCTGAAGCGCAGCCTGATCTTCACCGGCGCGCGCATCAACTCCTATTCGACGCTGGAAGAGGTCGTCATGCTGCCCGACGTTCATGTCGGCCGGAACGCAAAGTTGAAGCGCGTCGTCATCGACCACGGTGTAAGGATACCGGAAGGGCTGGTGGTTGGCGAAGACCCTGTTCTCGACGCCAAGCGTTTCCGGGTTTCGGAAAAGGGCATCTGCCTGGTCACGCAGGACATGATCGACAAGCTGAAGCTGTAAGACGGGGTACCATAAACGCATGCAGGTTCTGTCGGTCACGCCCGAGATATTCCCGCTGATCAAGACCGGCGGACTTGCCGACGTGACCGGCGCATTGCCGATCGCGCTGGCCGCCAAGGGCGTGACCATGCGCACGCTTATCCCCGGCTTTCCCCAGGTGATGGACGCCTTCAAGAAAAAGAAGGCTGTCTACCAATACCCGCTGCTGCAGGGCGGCAAGGCTTCGGTCCATGCCGTCAAGATCGCCGGGCTCGACCTGTTCGTGCTCGACGCGCCGCATCTCTACGACCGTCCCGGCGGCCCTTACGGCAATGCGGCCGGCGCCGATTGGCCCGACAATTGGCGGCGTTTTGCTGCGCTGAGCCAGGTCGGTGGCGATATCGCCGGCGGCGCCATTTCCGGCTACCAGCCGGATCTCGTCCACGCCCATGACTGGCAGTCGGCGATGACGCTGGCCTATATGCGCTACGGCAAGGCGGTCGGCGTGCCGTCGCTGATCACGGTTCACAACCTTGCCTTCCAGGGTCAGTTCGGCGCCGGCATTTTTGGCGAGCTCGGCTTGCCGGCCGCGGCGATGGCGCTCGACGGCGTAGAATACTATGGCGGCGTCGGCTTCCTCAAGGCCGGCCTGCAGGCGGCCTGGGCGATCACCACGGTGAGCCCCACCTATGCCCAGGAAATCCGCTCGCCGGAATTCGGCATGGGCCTCGACGGCCTGATCAACATGCGCTCTTCCGACCTCTACGGCATCGTCAACGGCATCGACACCGACATCTGGAACCCGGAGACCGACAAGCATCTGGTGTCGGCCTACTCCGCCGCGACGCTCAAGGCTCGGCTTCCCAACCGGGCGGTTGTCGAGGACCGCTTCAGCCTCGAGCGCGACGACAGTCCGATCGTCTGCGTCGTCAGCCGGCTGACCTGGCAGAAGGGCATGGACATACTGGCGGCTGTGGTCGACGGCGTCGTCGCCACCGGCGCGCGGCTGGCGATCCTCGGCTCAGGCGACGCCGGCCTGGAAGGCGCGCTGCTGGCTGCCACCGCCCGCCATCGCGGCCGTGTCGGCGTCGTCGTCGGCTATGACGAGGGGCTTTCCCACACCATGCAGGGCGGCTGCGACGCCATCGTCATCCCGTCGCGCTTCGAGCCTTGCGGGCTGACCCAGCTTTACGGCCTACGCTATGGCTGCGTGCCGGTCGTCGCCCGCACCGGCGGCCTTGCCGACACCATCATCGACGCCAATGAAGCAGCGATCTCGGCCGGTGTCGCCACCGGCTTCCAGTTCGCGCCCAATAGTGGCGGCGCCATGCTGCACGCCATCCGCCGGCTGGTCGATGCGCATTCGAGCCCGGCCGTCTGGGAACAGATCCAGCGCCAGGGCATGAAGGCCGATGTCTCCTGGGACAAGAGCGCCGACAAATACGTTGAACTCTACCGCCTGCTGCTTTCGAAAAGGGTTGCCTGAAGCATGATCCGGACCGTCGCCACCAAACCCTATCTCGACCAGAAACCCGGCACGTCCGGCCTGCGCAAGAAGGTGCCTGTCTTTCAGCAGGAGCACTATGCCGAGAACTTCATCCAGTCGATCTTCGACGCGCTGGAGGGCTTTGAGGGCAAGACGCTGGTGATCGGCGGCGACGGCCGCTTCTACAACCGCGAGGTCATCCAGAAGGCCATCGCCATGGCGGCGGCCAACGGCTTCGGCAAGGTGATGGTCGGGCAGGGCGGCATATTGTCGACGCCGGCGGCGTCGCATGTCATCCGCAAATACAAGACCTTCGGCGGCATCATCCTGTCGGCCAGTCACAATCCGGGCGGCCCGCACGAGGATTTCGGCATCAAGTACAATGCCGGCAATGGCGGCCCGGCGCCGGAAAAGCTGACCGACGCGATCTTCGAAAAGACCAAGACGATTTCGAGCTTCAAGACCGCCGACATCGACCAGATCGACATCGACAAGATCGGCACGGTGACCGCCGGCGGCATGGCGGTCGAGATTATCGACCCGGTCACCGACTATGCCGAATTGATGGAGAGCCTGTTCGACTTCGACGCCATCCGCGCCAATTTCAAATACGGCTTCCGCATGCGCTTCGACGCCATGCATGCGGTCACCGGCCCGTATGCCAAGGAAATCCTCGAGCGCCGGCTCGGCGCGGAGAATGGCACCTGCCGCAACTACAAGCCGCTGCCGGATTTTGGCGGCCATCACCCGGATCCGAACCTGGTCCACGCCAAGCATCTCTATGACGAGATGATGGGACCGGATGCGCCCGATTTCGGCGCCGCTTCCGACGGCGACGGTGACCGCAATCTCATCATCGGCAAGGGCATTTTCGTCACCCCGTCGGATTCGGTGGCCATGCTTGCCGCCAATGCGCAATTGGCGCCGGGCTACAAGGACGGCCTCAAAGGCATCGCCCGCTCGATGCCGACCAGCGGCGCTGCCGACCGCGTCGCCGAACAGCTCGGCATCGGCATCTACGAAACGCCGACCGGTTGGAAGTTCTTCGGCAATCTGCTCGATGCCGGCATGGCAACGATCTGCGGCGAGGAAAGTGCCGGCACCGGCTCGAACCATGTCCGTGAAAAGGACGGGCTGTGGGCGGTGCTGTTGTGGCTGAACATCCTGGCCGTGCGCGGCGAAAGCTGCAAGGACGTCGTCACCGAACATTGGGCGACCTACGGCCGCAATTACTATTCACGTCATGACTATGAGGAGGTCGAAACCGAGCGCGCCAACGCCCTGGTCGACGAGTTGCGCGCCAAGCTCGCTTCGCTGCCCGGCACCAGCGTGCGCGGCCTGAAGATCGCCAATGCTGACGACTTCGCCTATCACGATCCCGTCGACGGTTCGGTGAGCAAGAACCAGGGCATCCGCATCCTGTTCGAAGGCGGCTCGCGTGTCGTGTTTCGTTTGTCCGGCACCGGCACGTCGGGTGCTACGCTGCGCGTCTACATCGAGCGCTACGAGCCGGACAGAGCGCGGCATGATCTCGACACGCAAGAGGCGCTCGCTGACCTGATCGCGGCTGCCGATGATATCGCCGGGATCAAGAGCCACACCGGGCGCAACAAGCCGAGCGTGATTACTTGAGGGTGGTGACGTCTTTACCCTCCCCCTTGTGGAGAGGGTCGATCCGCGCAGCGGATCGGGTTGGGGGTGCTCGTAAAGCGCTTTCCCCGCGCCGACCCCCACCTCGCTCACTTCGTTCGCGACCCTCCCCACAAGGGGGAGGGTGGAGGATGCGCCGATGACCCAACTCGGCGCAACGGTCACTCCCGAAGGCATCCGCTTCGCCGCTTGGTCGTCATCCGCGCGGCGCCTGTGGGTGTCGATCTTCGACGACACCGGCGCCCGTGAAATCGACCGGCTCGAACTTCAGCCGGAAAGCGAGGGCGTCCATGCGCTGTTCGTCGCCGGCCTTGCCGCGGGTACGCGCTACGGCTTTCGCGCCGACGGCGAATATGCGCCGGAGCGCGGGCTGTGGTTCGATCCCGACAAGCTGCTCACCGATCCCTACGCCGTCGAGA
The DNA here is from genome assembly GCF_040321955.1 of Mesorhizobium sp. M0217. Taxonomy (NCBI): domain Bacteria; kingdom Pseudomonadati; phylum Pseudomonadota; class Alphaproteobacteria; order Hyphomicrobiales; family Phyllobacteriaceae; genus Mesorhizobium; species Mesorhizobium sp. M0217. Next base: position 376,464 of record NZ_JAMYSN010000004.1, read on the forward strand.
TCGACCGGCCCTACCAGCATCATTGGCGGCTTGCCGCCCGGCGCAACGAAGGCGCCGACACCGCGCCACTGATGCCGAAGACCATCGCGCGGGCTCAACCGAAGCCGCTGCCGGCCAAGCCGCCTTTGTTCCAGCCAGGCGGTCTGATCTACGAACTCAATGTCCGTTCCTTCACCAGACTGCATCCGGACGTGCCCCAAGCGCAGCGCGGCACCATTGCGGCACTTGCGCATCCGGCCATCCTCGAACACCTCAGAAAGATCGGCGTCTCCGCCGTTGAGGTGATGCCCGTGACGGCATGGATCGATGAGCGCCATCTACCGCCGCTCGGCCTCAGCAACGCATGGGGCTACAACCCAGTCACCTTCATGGCGCTCGATCCGCGGCTGGCGCCGGGCGGCCTCGCCGAATTGCGCGATACGGCGGGGGTGCTGCGCAAGGCTGGCATTGGCACCATCCTCGATCTCGTCTTCAATCATACCGGCGAAAGTGACCGGCTCGGGCCGACGCTGTCGCTGCGCGGCCTCGACAATCAAGCCTACTACCGCAGCGAGCCGGACGGCAGGTTGGCCAACGATACCGGCACCGGCAATACCATTGCCTGCGACCATCCGGTCGTTCGCGACATGGTACTCGACACGCTGCGCCATTTCGTCCGCCAAGCCGGCGTGGACGGTTTCCGCTTCGACCTGACGCCGGTCCTCGGCCGCGTCGCTGGCGTATTCGATCCGGCGGCTCCGTTGCTAGAGACCATCGCAACCGATCCCATTCTTGCCGACAGGGTGCTGATTGCCGAGCCGTGGGACATCGGCCCGAATGGCTATCAGCTCGGCAATTTCCGGCCGCCTTACGTCGAATGGAACGACCGCTACCGCGACGACGTCAGGCGCTTCTGGCGCGGCGATGCCGGCGCGGTCGGTGCGCTGGCGACAAGGCTCGCCGGCTCCTCCGATGTGTTCGGCAGGGAGGGCCAATCCGCCAGCCGCACGGTCAACTTCATCGCCGCGCACGATGGCATGACGCTGGCTGATATCGTCGCTTATGAAGCCAAGCACAACCAGGCCAATGGCGAGAAGAACCGCGACGGCCACAATGAGAACCTGTCCTGGAACAATGGCGTCGAGGGCGAGACCTCCGACAAGGCGATTGCCGAGGCCCGTTCCGGTGATAGGCGCGCACTGCTTGCCACCTTGTTTGCCTCGCGAGGGACGATCATGCTGACGGCGGGTGACGAATTCGGCCGCACGCAACAGGGCAACAACAACGCCTATGCGCAGGACAACGCCATCACCTGGCTCGACTGGGCCGGGCGCGACGTCGGGCTGGAAGCCCATGTGTCCGCGCTCGCAGCTCTGCGCGGCGCGGTGCCGGCGCTTTCCGATACGCGCTTCCTGACCGGAGAGCCGCCGGCCGGTTCTGAAACGCCCGACGTCGCCTGGCTGACCGAGACCGGCGCGCCGCTCGGCGAAGCCGACTGGAACGATGGCTCGCGCCATCGCCTCGTCATGCTGCTCGGCGATGGCGGGGAAGGCCGCCTGGCTGTGATCGTCAATGGCGATCGCCGCCAATGCGTCTTCACGCTGCCCGCGCGGCAAGGGTTTGAATGGCAGCCGGCTGTTGAAGCGCAAGCGGTCGACCTCGCGTGGCCGCTGCCCGGCCGCAGTGTCAGTTTCATGATCGAGCGCCGGACCGCAAAGGCCCGCGCCAGGAAGGGTCCGTGATGGCCGACGACAATGCCCAGCCGGGACCCGAACAGAGCGCCGACTGGTGGCGCGGCTGCGTCATCTACCAGATCTATCCTCGCTCCTTCCAGGACACCACCGGCGACGGCAGCGGCGACCTCTCAGGCATCACCTCACGGCTGGCGCACGTCGCCTCGCTCGGCGTCGACGCCGTCTGGCTGTCGCCCTTCTTCAAATCGCCAATGGCCGATATGGGCTACGACGTCTCCGACTATCAGGCGGTCGATCCGATGTTCGGCACGCTCGACGACTTTGACGCGCTGGTTGCCGAGGCGCACAGGCTCGGCCTGAAGGTGATCATCGATCAGGTGTTGTCGCACTCCTCCGACAAGCACGAATGGTTTGTAGAGAGCCGTGCCAGCAAGGATAATCCCAAGGCTGACTGGTATGTCTGGGCCGACACCAGGCCGGACGGCAACGCGCCCAACAACTGGCTGTCGGTCTTCGGCGGCCCGGCCTGGGAGTGGGACGCGACCCGCCGGCAATACTACATGCACAATTTCCTCGCCTCGCAGCCGGACCTCAACTTCCACAATCCTGAGGTTCAAGACGCGTTGTTGCAGACGGTGCGGTTCTGGCTCGAGCGCGGCGTCGACGGCTTCCGCCTGGATACGGTCAACTACTATGTCCACGACCGCTGGCTGCGCAGCAATCCGCCGCTGGCGTCGAGCGTCGCCGGCACCAATGGCGAAACCAACACCTATCTCTTCCAGGAGCATCTGTTCGACAAGACGCAACCGGAAAACCTCGGTTTCCTCAGGCGCTTCCGCGCTTTGGTCGACGAATATGACGGCCGCGCCAGTGTCGGCGAGGTCGGCGACGAAGGCCGTTCGCTGCAGACGCTGGCCGCCTACACATCCGGCGGCGACAAGCTCAACATGTGCTACACCTTCGACCTGCTCGGTCAGCAATTCTCAGCCGCCCATGTGCGCGGCTGTGTCGAGGCCTTCGAGGCAGCTGTCGCCGACGGCTGGGTCTGCTGGGCGTTCTCCAACCACGATGTCGTGCGCCATGTCAGCCGCTGGACGCGGCCGGGCGGCGATCCAGATGCGGTGGCGACATTCGCTATCGCTTTGCTCTCCTGCCTGCGGGGCTCGATCTGTCTCTACCAAGGCGAAGAGCTTGGGCTGGAGGAGGCTGAACTGACCTTCGAGGATCTGCGCGATCCTGTCGGCATCCGTTTCTGGCCGGGGGTAAAGGGCAGGGACGGCTGCCGCACACCGATGGTCTGGGAAGCGGGCGCCGACAATGCCGGTTTTTCCTCGGGAAAACCCTGGCTGCCGGTGCCGGAAAGCCACCGCGCTCGGGCGGTCGATATCCAGAACGCCGACGACAAGTCCGTGCTCGCCGGCTACCGGACGATGCTCGCCTTGCGCAAGGCGCATCTGGCGCTGGTCAAGGGCCCGATCCGCTTTCTCGATACCGACGGCGATGTCCTTGCCTTCATCCGGCAGGGCGAGGAGATATTGCTCTGCGTCTTCAATTTCGCCGACAAGCCGGCCGACTGGCGGCTGCCGCCGGATCTCCAGCCTGTCGAGGCGATCGCTCTGGGTGGCGGTGCCGTCCTGCAGGAGGAGGGGCTGTTGCTGCCGGCCCTGGGCTGGTTTGTCGGCAAGGTTGGCTGATCTTTCAGGGACGCCGTCCGGCTTCAAAAAAGATCGTGTCCGCATGCAACCGTGCCGAGTGATCCGCGCAACGTCACCGGCGCCACGTTTTCCATTTTCGGGCTTCTTCGGTACTTTCGTCGAGCTTGGCCACGAACGGCATTCCTGGAATTTTTCCAGATGGTTGCGCTAATGACAACTGCTGAGGGCAAAACCCAAAATTACAGGACAACCACAAGCTGCACCCAATTGGATCTTGTAATATAGATTAGCTATGGCTGGTTTAAGGTGAGGATGCTCACTTAGCGTCAAGCAAGACTCGGTTGAAATAATATTTCCGTCTGTCTAGTCTCCTGCCACCAGCTGCCGGAACGGGAACCGGCGGCGCGCTCGAAGGGGCCAGAAATCGGTTCCGGGGCGTCAACACTCGTAAGGCGCAGCCGATGGGCAGCGCCACAGGGAGAGACTTCATGCTGAAAAATATGCTGAAGGCGACGCTTGTCGCCGCGACCATGACCTTTGCCGCAGGCACGTTCCTGACGCCGGCCCTTGCCGAGACCGTCTATAACAGAGGCAGCGCCGCCGAAGCGGAGACGGTCGATCCGCACAAGACCTCGACCGTCTACGAAGCCGATATCATACGCGACCTGTTCCAGGGACTGGTCATGCACGATCAGAAGACGAACCTCATCCCGGGCGCCGCCGAAAGCTGGACGGTATCTGATGACGGCACCGTCTACACCTTCAAGCTGCGCAAGGACGGCTTGTGGTCGGATGGCAGCCCGGTGACGGCGGACGACTTCGTCTATTCCTTCCGTAGGCTGGAGGATCCGGCGACCGCCGCCGAATACGCTTCCATGCTCTATCCCGTGAAGAACGCCGAGGAAGTCAACACCAAGAAAGGCAAGCCCGAGGACATGGGCGTCAAGGCGATCGACGCCAACACCCTGGAAGTGACGCTGAAGGCGCCGACGCCATACTTCCTCGAGATGCTGACCCACCAGGCTACCTATCCGGTCAACAAGGCCTCGATCGACAAGCTCGGCGCCGACTGGATCAAGGCGGGCAATCTCGTTTCGAACGGCGCCTATACGCTGGCCGAGTGGATTCCCAACGACCACATGAAGCTGGTCAAGAACCCGAAATTCTGGGATGCCGCGACCGTCAAGATGGACGTCGTCAACTACATCCCGACCGAAGACCGCTCATCGGCGATGAAGCGCTTCGAGGCCGGCGAACTCGACAGCTACGGCGACTTGCCGACCGAACAGCTCGCTGACCTCAAGACCAAGTTCGGCGATCAGGTCCGTGTCGGACCGTATCTCGGCACCTACTATTACGCGATCAAGACCGACAAGGCACCGTGGGACAATGTCGAGCTGCGCAACGCCATCTCGATGGCGATCGACCGCGACTTCCTGGCCGAAAAGGTCTGGCAGAATTCCATGCTGCCTGGCTATTCGATGGTGCCTCCGGGCATCGCCGGCTACACGCCGGCAATGGCCAAATACGCCGACATGCCGCAGATCGACCGCGAGGACGCCGCCAAGAAGATCCTTGAGAAACTCGGCTATACGCCCGAGCATCCGCTGAAGATGGAGATCCGCTACAACACCTCGGAAAACCACAAGAACACCGCGGTTGCCATCCAGGAACAGTTGAAGCCGCTTGGCGTCGAGATCACGCTGCTCAACACCGATACCAAGACCCACTATTCCTTCCTCGAGCAGAAGGGCAACTACGACGTGGCGCGTGCCGCCTGGATCGCCGACTACAAGGATCCCGAGACCTTCCTCGGCATCACCCGCAAGGCCAGCGGCAACAACTATTCGAACTACGTCAGCCCGGCATATGAGGCGGCCATGGACAAGGCCGCGGCTGCCGGCGGCAAGCCGGAAGAGCGCATGAAGGACCTCACTGAGGCCGAGCGCATCCTTGTCGATGACGTCGGCAACATTCCGCTTCTCTACTACAGCTTCCACGATATCGTTTCCTCGAAGCTGCATGGCTTCGATGACAATGTGATGGACATCCATCCGTCCCGCTTCGTCTCCAAGGACTGATAATCATCCTTGACTGGACCGCCCCGCCCCACTTTGGGCGCGGGCGCGAGTGGCGGGATGGCCCCGCCGCCCAAGGGGTGCGGCAATTAAGGCACCCCCCGGGGCTCGATTTGGACGCGCGGGGGGGCAAAA